>JAANWX010000120.1 GCA_018263575.1 Chloroflexota bacterium
TTGAGCAAATCCCTCACCGCCTTTGAATCCAAGCCTACAGTCCCCCAGTCCCCCAGTCCCCCAGTCCCCCAGTTTCCCAATCTCCCAGTCCCCCAGTCCCCCAGTCCTCCAGTTTCCCAGTCCCCCAGTCCCCCAGTTTCCCAATTTCCCAATCTCCCAGTCCCCCAGTTTCCCAGTCCCCCAGTTTCCCAGTCCCCCAGTTTCCCAATTTCCCAATATACCAACCATGCACTCCCAACTTCACCAAGCCCTTGATGCCAGAGAGCACTTGATAAACGATGACCACACGGCCGCCTTCCGGCTTTTCAGCGGATTCTACGAAGGACGGCCGGATGTGGTGGCCGATGTCTACGCCCGCACCCTTCTCCTGTGGGGATATGGCGAAGACGTGGAAACCATGGCAGAAACCCTGCGCGATATCCAGCAATTCTACCTCGAGCAACTCCCCTGGATAAATTGCGTGGTGCAGAAATTCCGCTCCGCTCAAAAGCGTTCCTGGCAGCGGGGGATCGTGACTTACGGGGAGACTCCTGCTCAGAAGGTCAACGAGCACGGCCTGTGCTACGCGGTAGATCTGACCATGAACCAGGACGCCAGCTTTTACCTCGATACCCGCCATTTGCGGCGTTGGCTCATAGACCACGCCGGGGGATGGAGCGTCTTCAACGCTTTTGCCTACACCGGCAGCCTGGGCGTGGCGGCTCTGGGAGGGGGAGCGTCTCGGGTTGTTCAGGGTGACCGCAACCGGGACTTTCTGGCGTTGGGCCGCACCAGTGGTATGCTCAGCCATTTGGACATCGGGAAGATGAAGTTAAAAGCGGCGGATTTTTTCCAGCAAGTGGCCCAATTCAAGGGCGTGGGAAGAACCTTCGACTGCGTCATCGTGGATCCGCCCTTCTTTTCCACCACCGGGAGCGGCACCGTGGATTTGGTCAATGAGAGTGTGCGGGTGATCAACAAAGTGCGCCCTCTCATCAAGGGCGGCGGGTACCTGGTAACTATCAATAATGCCCTTTTCCTCAGCGGTGCTGAGTACATGCGTTCCCTGGAAGGACTCTGCGCCGATGGCTACCTCACCATTGAGGAATTGATCTCTGTTCCCCAAGACGTGACTGGCTATCCTTCCACCATCGTCAACCAACCCCCAACCGACCCGGCTCCCTTCGACCATCCTACGAAAATTGTCGTCTTGGGAGTGCGGAAGAAGTAGTATGAGAAGTCGACTCGTCTGTGGCGCACACCGTGAGCCTGCTTGAGCAGGCTTTTTGTACCAGCCGTGGCATTGATTCCATGGCCATATGCGTTTGCCCTGGCCGAAGGCCTGCAAACAGTTTACATTTATTGTATAATACAATTATGAATAGCAAGAAGTTGAAAGATATATTAGATAAATTACAAGTTGCTCTCTCAGAAATTTTGCAAGAACGTCTAGAAGGCGTATATCTGTATGGGTCACAAGCACGTGGTGAGGCGCAACCAGGTTCAGATATTGATGTATTAATTGTCTTGGGAGAGGATTTTGACTATGGGGAGATGCTAGACCTTACAATTGATGTTGTAGCTGATCTTTCTCTTGAATTCGATGTTGTCATATCTCGTACTTTTGTCACAAAAGAACGCTATCAACAGGAAAAGATTCCTTTTTACATGAATGTTCGCCGTGAAGCAGTTCCAGTATGAAAGAGCAATTTCAAACTATTTTAAATAAAGCCGAAGATAGCCTTGAAGCTGCCAAATTATTAGCAGCACAAGGCTATTACGATTTCTCAGCTTCACGGGTTTACTACGCGATGTTTTATGTTGCGGAGGCTCTGTTGCTGGAACGCGGATTATCATTTTCCAGCCATGCAGCTACTATCGCGAATTATGGGAAAGAATATTCTAAAACGGGGATCATGGATCGAAAGTTTCATAAATATCTTATTGCTGTCCAAGACCTACGCAGTCAAGGGGGTTATGGTTACAGTCCAGGTGTATCTGAAAGTAACGTGAAGGAGGCCTTATCTTGGGCAGCCGAGTTTCTAGAGGTAGCCACAGCATACTTGCAAGCTAAATAACTTAAGGAAGCTAAAATATGATATGCGGTGATTGAAACAACATGCGGTTGCATTTGTAGCGTGTCGGCCCCGTAGGGGTACTTTCTAATCTCTGATTCTTAATCATCCAATATCCAGCCCTTGGAGACACTAATGCCCAAAAACAAAATCTTTCGTTACACCATGTTCGGTTCCCTGTACTTTACCCAGGGGACGATTTTGAGCTATTTCACCGCCCTCAACGCCCTCTACCTGCTCTCGCGCGTTATCGATGACCGATATTGGCATCTTTGCCTCTATCGCCCTTATCCCCTTTGTTCTTAAAGTGTTCTTAGGGATATTGAGTGACCGGGTCAATTTGCTAGGTATGGGACACCGCAAGCCCTACATCCTCTTGGGGCTGCTCATTCAGAGCCTGTGCCTGGTGATTGTCCCCTTCATTGACCCCGCAACCCACTATTGGGGGTTTGTCGCCCTGGCCTTTGTCCTGCAGATGGGCATGGCCCTTTACGACACCTGCACCGATGGATTGGCCTTGGACACCACGCCCCCCGACGAGCAAGGCATCATTCAGGGATTCATGGTCGGGGGACGTGCCCTGGCCGTGGTCGTCACCGCCTCCGGCGTGGGGTTGTTGGCCGAATACGTTTCCTGGTCGGCTGTGTTTTGGGTTTTGGCCGCCATCACCATGATTCCCATTCCCATGGTTTTGGCCGTCAAAGAGGGCGCTTCCGCCTCCAGTGAGGGATTTGATTGGAGCGCGTTCGTCGCCTTCAAGCGCAAGACCATTATCTACCTGGCTTTGCTGGGATTCTTGTTCTTCTTCATTATTCAGGGCGCCAACCAACTTGTGAACGCGTTTTTGGAAGATGAGTTCAGCATCAGCCTGAGCCGGGCGGGTTACTACACCACCATCTGGGGGATTGGCGTGGTGCTTGGCAGCGCTTTTGGTGGGCGTTTGTACGGGAAGATTGGCATGAAAAATACCACCCGTTTGGCGATGTTTGGCGGCCTGGTCGGCATCCTGCTCTTGGCCTTCATCACCGGCCCTGGGATGGCTTGGCCGCTGGTGCTCCTCTTTGGCCTGGCCTACGGGACACAGCAAACGGTCTACTTTGCCCTGGCCATGAAATACACCGATCCGCGCATCGCGGCTTCCATGTATTCCATTTTGATGGCCGTCACCAACGTCGGCCAAGGAGCGGGCATGGCGGTCAGCGGCTTGTTGTCTGATCAAGTGGGTTTCCGCTGGACGTTTGGCGTCTTGGCCGCCCTCAACCTACTGGCGATTCCTATGCTAGCTCCGATTTTTGGGAGGTATAAGCAAACGTAATTGACAGGAAAATAACATAGAGTCGCACGCCAAAGGCGGGCCTATGGCCAAATACGGAGACGCAGAGTTTTTTAGTTCTTTTTTCTCCTCCCTAGATTTTTGAGATATTACCTTTCTTCTATGAAATTAAATCCTTATACTCGGATGCTAGCCCATATTTCCTCCCCCGCCTTGATGGATCAGCGACCTCAAGCCAGCCCTCCTCCACCCAGCCTGCCAACAAATCCCGGGCATGGCGGGTGGAGATTCCGAGCAAGCGGGCCACGTCTGCGGACTTGATGAATTTATGCTTTGAGAATAACCCCAATATCCGTCTGGCGCGGTGGTCTAATGGGCGCAGCAAATCAACTGTGCTGTCGTCAACCGTTCCCTTGGCTTGACGTTCCACTTCATCGGCAACCTGCTTGAAAACAACCGCCATACCCTCGAGAAAATAATCTAACCAAGAGGTGATGTCGGCTTCATTGCGCCCAAAATAATAATTATGGTGGGGGTGAACGACCAGGGCGTCATAATATCCGCTCAAATCGTTAGCGTAAAACTCCTCAAGTGAATAGAACTTTCCAAGATCATATCCCCCTTGGTGTAAAAGCCAGGTGGTCAGCATGCGAGCCGTGCGGCCGTTGCCATCGTAAAAGGGATGAATGGTGACGAACTGATAATGAGCAACACCCGCAATGATAGGGATTGGTAAATCCGGGCTGGATTGATGAATCCACTTGAGCAAATCAGCCATTAACCCTGGCACATCTTTGGCCTCTGGCGGCATATAAACAATCTCGCCGCTGGCTTCACGAATAACGTTTTGCCCGTCACGGTAGGGAGTGGGTTTGGCTCTTCGCCCAGAAAAAAGCAGCGCATGTAATTTACGGATGCGGGTTTCTGTGATTTCTTGTACGGCTTCTGGCATGTAAGAAGGTGCACTTCCCACCCATTTTTCTACTTGCTGGAGTGCCAGATAATAGCGTTCGACTTCTCCAACATCTCGTTCGCGTCCCGGAAATACGTTGCCTTGTTGAATAACCTGTTCCGTTTCTTTGAGTGTCAGCCGATTTCCCTCAATGCGGGTAGAGTAGTGTGTTGAGCGAATATGAGCCTGTATCCGCAAGCGTTCGGCAATCACCGGGGGCAAGATGGTCAACCGCACCAACTCACGAACACGCTCTATGGATTGCAAGTAACGAACAATGACAGGGGTGAACGAAAAATCATAGGACATGGGAGTATTATATCACAATCTCCGATAAACCACCGATAAATCTCCGATAAACCGCCGATAACCGTTAGTGATGGTTTTAGTTTATCTCTTTCTACTTCGGCGGTTCCAACCACTCAGACTACTTCGACCACCAGGTGCAATGCACTTTGAACTACAAGTGCAACGCACCTTCGACCACCAAGCCAAACGTTCTCGTCAAATTGTTTTTCTTTGACCGTTTGGCCGACCACTTCGACTATTTAGACCACTACGACCACTCCTCAGGGGCATGTTATGACCAGCGTATGCTCGGACCTCTCCGTCAACCGCTTGGTAACGGGGCCGTCAAACACTTCTTCCCCGTCAAATTGGACGCTTTCCGCGTTGGTGTTGATGGTAATAGGGATCATGCCCAGGCTAAGTCTTAGGTCATTGGATCCCACTATTTCCAGGGTAATTCTCAACGGCAAACGGGGGACTTGCAGGGTTTCTTCTTGATCCATGTCGATAGAGTCGGGGATGTCGCCTACGGTAGTTTTAAAGAGTACCCGCACCGTGGGAGGTAACTCTTCTCCCAGGGGGATTTCCGAGCAGCCCGCGTTGGGGATGTTAATGGAAATGGGAAGCTTGCTAACCCCCACGGCTACGCCAACGATGACCGCGGTGACGATCAGGACGGCGATGGCCGCGGAGGAGAGGGTCAGGCCAACGGCCATTCCGGCGAGGGTTTTTTCGATTTCAGCAGATAGCACCTTGCAGGCTGCACTGATCCCCGCCCGTGTGGCATCCTGAATCTCGGTGGCCTTTTTTAGCCGTTTGCGGTCCTCTTTATCAAACACGTCATCATATTCCTCCAGGATTGCGTTTAATTTCTCGACGCGTTCCAACCATTTGTTGACGGAGTCAAACTTGTTGCAAAGACGCCGCAGACGTTTAAGAAAGGAAAGCAGCGCTTTTTTTAGCTTGTTTTTTGCGTTTGCGGCGTTCTTTCTCAGTTTGTTTATTTGGGAAAGGTGATTGGTCAGTCATCTTTCGCTCTCTCCTTATGCTATAGTGCATGAACAAAAAACTTAGACGATTTCCCCCTGGGTATGATTTTTTTTCATTATAGCATGGAAATCCAAGGATGAGGATGTTGTCTAGAACTACATGTAGGGCGATTTGATAAATCGCCAGTCGAGATAGCATCTCGACCTACGCAGTTGGGTGACTCACCAGTCTAAACGATCTGGGCCGGACCGCCGGGTGTGGCAACCAAGACGTCTTTTACGCCCGGAATTTGGCGCAAGCGGCCTTCGATTTCTTTAACATGAGGCTGCTGGGTGATGACGTGGACATTAGGCCCGGCGTCGATGGTGTAGAAGGCGGGTGTGCCTTGGCCCCGCCAGCGTTGAACGGCGTGCATGATGGCGAGCGTGGCTGGTTGCCAGTAGAGCAGCGGGGGCGTTGAGGTCATCATCACGGCGTGCATGAGGTTTGAATCTAATTCCGCGACTTCGGCCAGGGCGGTGAAGTCGCGCTTCAGGATCGCTGTCCGGCAAATTTCTAGGCGTTGGGGAGCGGATTCCACTCTGGACCCTTGGAGGGAGCTGGTGGGGGCCAGGGTGTGTCCTTGCGTGGAGCCGGTGGCCTTGTGCTCCGCGCTGACAATGGCGATGCAGTCTGCCAAATCCCAATGTTGGGGGGATGCGAAGGAAGCGGCGCAAGAATCTTCGTGCGTGGAGCCTGTGTGCCATTCCACGAACCCGGCCGGGATGGAACGACTCGCTGACCCTGACCCTGTCCGCGCCAGGCGGGAGAGCGCACGCTCCGGGAGGGCTAACCCCGCTGCGGTGCTGGCGGCCAAGCTGAGGGCGGCAAAGGCGGATGCGGAGGAGGCGATTCCGGCCCCCATGGGGAAGGTGTTCTCGCTGTCTACGGCGGCAAAATGTCTTAGCCCGCTCATAGCGCGGACTCGTGACAATAGGCGATGCACCCGCTCCAGGGCATGGCCAACCTGGGGTTCCCCGTTCAGGGTTAGGGAATCTTCCCCCAGAGAAGGGTCAAAAGTCACCCGCGTGCGGGTATCCATATCCCTCAGATTCATAGAGATAGAGCCATTGACGGGCAGGCGTAACTCAGTATTTCGATTCCCCCAATATTTGATAAAGGCGATGTTGGCGTGCGCCAAGGCTGTGGCTGTTGATGACATAAGCTCCCTTTTTGGGCAATGGTTTGCGTGGGAGCTATTTTACCGCAAGTTGGGCAAAGTGGGCGTTTGACAGGTGATCTTTCCGGCGGCTTTCATGGCTAGCCATTTCCTCTCCCAGAAATCGGGTGAGGCGCCGTCTGTGGCAAGGTGTTGGGGGAGCGCTGTCAAGAATTGGGAGAAGGCGGTTTCCAGCGAGATTTCTGAGGCTTTGCGACACGTCCCCAGCAATAACTGTGCCTGATCGTGTTGGGCCAAGAGCCGATCTTGGGAACGGGGATGCAACTCGCTTATGGCTATGGTCCCATTTTTCAGGCTCTCGCTCAGATTGATTTCCCCCATGAAGTTGATGATTTCTATAGCGGCCCATTGGTCGATGAGCATGTATCCTTGCCAGGAGACATTGCGTTCGGAGAGGATTTCGAAGAAATCGCGGGAAGGTTGGTTTTCGTCGTTCAGGGAAAAAGTGGAGGTTAGTTTTTTGTCTCGCCGTGCTCCATCTTTCGCTTGGGATGGCAAGAGGGGGAAGAATAACAGGGATGATTGTTGATTTTGAAAGTTGGCGAGCCAAACGCCTTCTAGGGAGGGCTTTTTTTTGTTCAAGTCATCCACGTAGATGAGTAACAAGATTGGCTCTTCCGTGTCGGTCCGCGCGGGTGAGAGTCTTTCTTGGTGGGTTTGCGCAGAAGCGGAAGGCAGAAAGAACGTTTCTCCCACTCTTATTCCCAGGAAAAGGAAAATGAGGAAAGAAAAGGTGGAAAGGAGGGCGGGCCAGGTTAGTTTTTTGCGAGTCATGGTTTTGATGGAAATAGGGTAGGTAAAAATTTTGGGGCGAATTTTAGGCGGTGTTTGGTTGGTAAAGAGGTGTGGCCTGTGGGTTTGGCGCTAGAAATTTGTGGGTTAAGGCCTTGGAGGGCGAAATAGGTATAGTCGGAAGATTCTTGGCTGTCGACCCTGGGTGCAAAGAAAGCTGCTCCTATGTAAATTTGAGAGCTTATCCACTGGTAGGCTTCTTGGAGCCATTGGGTTTGTTGGTTTATGGTGTTTGGGCCTGGTGCGCCTGGAAAATTGGAGGGCCATGTGAATCCCGTAATCCAGATTGTGTTGCTTTTTTGGCCGTTATCGAGCATGATTTGGCGGATTCCTTCGTAGTGGCGGATGACTACCTCTTGGGAAGAGTCTCTCCGACCGGGATCACCCACAGGGCGAGGAAGGCGAAGGCCGATGACCGGCATGGGCGTGGATCCTCTCATTGTGCTTTGCGCCTCGTAAAGGCCTTTTAGGTACTCCAGGTCATTGACGTCGCCGGGCGCGGATTCAGTACCCGAAAGTGGCACCAATCCACCGACAATGATTTTTACATGTAGATTATTGGCTTCCAAAGTTTGGTAGATGTGGCTAAGCAATTGAACGTATTCTCTGGGATTAGGTTCTGTCCCCCAACCTTGGACTGTGTTCGGGCCTGGGAAAAGCTCCACGGCTTGTAGGGTATTTGGGTAGCGCTTTAACAAGGTGACGAGCAGGTTGGCTGTCTCTTGGGGGAGGGGGCCATTCTCCCCTTTGGCCCAAGATGGGCTAGCGGTGATGGATAGCATAACGGACATTTCTTGGTCTTGCGCGAAAGCCATAAATGAGTCCAATTGTTCCCATTGCGGGTGCGCCTTCTGTTGGGGCCAATGATTTTGCCAAGCATAATCTATTGCCAACCAATCGAACCCGGTTTTTTTGATAACTCGGAGGACGTTATTAAGGGCTGGTTGTTCCAAAGAAACCCGTGTCCCATAGCCAAACAGGAAGGTATCGGGTTCTCTGTTTGTGGCGTTCGTTTTTGTTAAGGGAATAAGAGCTACCACTACAAGAAAAAACGCAGCAGCTTTTGCTATTGGCGATTGCGGCGATTGCGGCGATTGCATAGATTATTGACCCAGATATTTTAAAGCGCCAAGGAATATTCCTAGAGGAAAGCCAAGCAGGGACCATCTTAAGGCTCTTACGAATGTCTTCCTGTGCAACCAAAGCTCTCGGAGAGAAGACAAAGATGTACGCACGATTATGGATTCATCTACGAGGCGCATGTGAGCATTCCACCAAGTTATTTCGAGATTATGTAGAACGGTTTTCATGGAAACTCCTTTCATTTCGAAGTGGAGATTTTCTTGATTTTGCCTTCTTCGTTTATTACCACGCGGACTAGGCGGGTAATGGTTTGTCCGTCTGGGCCAGCCACTTCTTTCCGGTAGATTAGCAGGTGGCCCGGGGGAAATTCTTTGGCATTCTCAGCTTTGGGTCGTCTTTTAACTTTAGGCTTTTTTCCTTGAAAATCTGGGAAGCGTTGGTAGACTTTCTGGGATATTTTTTTCAGGATTTCTTTTTCAAGTTTGGCCATTCGCATCCTCTCTACTTTGTTGAAAGGGTTAATCCACGGCGCATGAAAGCTGGGACGTCAAGGTTTTTGGTTTCCACTGCTGCGTGTGAAAGGGTGGTTTTTTGCACGCGGTTCTCAGGCAACGGTTCTTGGTTAAGGGGGATGGGGTGATTTGCGGGAAGTTTATTCTCTTGTTTCTTTCCCACGGTTGAGAAGGCGTCTTGGAGGGTGATGGCCCCTAAACCTGTGACGACCAAGTTGGCTTGGACCCGATTCACCAGATCGTCTTTATTTGTGGTCCCAAAAATAAGTTCAAGATTGCCGGACGCTTGTTCTTGGATAAACGCCAAAGCTTCTCCCACCTCGCTGAGGGTCAGATCTTGGCCGGCGGAAAAGTTGACAATCATCCCGGAGGCATTTTCTAAGGAAACATCTTCCAGCAGGGGATGGTAAAGGGCTTGCTGCACGGCTTTGATCGCTTTGTGTGCCCCGTTCCCTTGTCCGATGCTCATCAACGACCCCCCGCCTAAGCGGATGAGGCGTTGAATATGGGCGAAATCAACGTTGATTGTGCCTGGTTCTGTGATTAATTCGACAATGCTTTGTACGGCCTGACGCAGAACGTCGTCCGCCAGATGAAAGGCTTCTAAGAAGGTGGTTTGGCGGGGAACAGCATCCAAGAGGCGCTGATTAGGAATGGTGATCAGGGTATCAACATGGGGTTGGAGTTGGAGCAAGCCTTCTGAGGCGTTTTTTTTGCGCACACCGCCTTCGAAGGCAAAGGGGGTGGTGACAACGGCGATGGTCAGAATTTCTAGTTTTCGAGCGATTTTGGCCACCACGGGGATAGAGCCTGTGCCCGTCCCGCCCCCCATCCCGGCCGTAAGAAAGACCATGTCGGCTCCTTCTAGCGCCTGGGCAATTTCACGATAACTTTCCTCAGCCGCTTTGCGCCCAATCTCTGGACGTCCGCCTGCGCCGAGGCCTCTCGTCAAACGTGGCCCAAGCTGGATGGATTGGCTGGCCAGGCTATTGACCAGGGCTTGTTTATCGGTGTTGGCGGCAATGAATTCCACGCCCCGCAGACCGAAATCCAACATGCGGTCAATGGCGTTGCTTCCGCCACCTCCTAAGCCAATGACTTTGATGGAGGGGAGATAGGGGATGGTTTTGTTGGCTTGAGCGTTGGTCATGGGTGTGTCTCCGGGTTTAAAGTGGCGGGTGGCAAGTGGCAAGTGGCAAGTGGCCTCATTACTCATCACTCATCACTTCTAACTTCGCTGCAATTTCTGTGCCAGATCCGGTGATGCGTTGGACGATACAGCCTCGAGCGCGCAATTTGTTCAAGTCGGTTTCCGGGAGATCGCTCTCTCCACCGATGACGGTCACACGCTTGGCGTGCGCGGCCTCTTCCGTTGAGAATCCTATTGTGGGGGTATGTTTTTTCACGAAGCCGCGGATGACTTCGAGATGCCAGTCAGTCACCGCGCCTTGGTATGTGGGGAGGAGTAGGTAATGCTCGAAATGATCCTTTTTTTTCTGCTTGGGTTGAGGTGTTTTTTGTGTTAAGCGCTCCACGATAGGGCGGGTTTCGCCATCTGGCTTATACCAGGCCTGTGGGAGGAACTTGCTTCCCTCCTCGGCGGCTAAGAGCCAAAACATCCCGGCCCTCACTTGGGTGGGAAGTGACTCCAGTCCCTGGGGCGGTTTTTGGGCCAGTAATTGGAGCATCTTCATTTCCGAATCTCTATCCCCTTGCAAATTTAACATAAAGACTGGCGGCGTTTTACCCAACACGGCCTGGGAGATGGCTAAATACCAATCTGCAATTCTGAATCCACGTTGGTCTTCCGAACCGGGCGGGGTGAAGTAGGGTCGGGCTTCTGGCCAGCGGTAGGAGCCGCCCGCTCCCCACCCTAGGGAATGGTCGTTGGGATTAGCGTCCACGCTGAGCGTCAACTCATCTACCAGGCGGGCCGGCCCTCGGCGTTTAATTCCTGCCAAAACGGCCCACAAAAAGGAGGTGTCCCAATAATCTCCCCCTTGCTCCAAAGGCGGAAAAATTGGCCTTAACCCAGCTTTCGAAGCTTCTTCCGCGAGAGGCAAGTAGAGGTCCAAAAAGCGCTCGACCAAATCCGTTTTAGCCCAGGAAATTGTGCCCCATTGCGCACGCGTATTGGGTTTGTTGAATAGGATGATGTCTTTCACGCCCCAACGGGCATAGGTTTGGAAGAAAAGGCGAAAATCCTCTTTGCCTGGGAGGCGGTCAAGGTGGAACGGAAAATGCACAAGCGGCCTTATCTTTGCCCGCCTTAGTCCTTTGAGGAAGTTTTCAGGGATGGTGTAGGAGGAGGGGGCTATCAGCGTCAGCCATGAGGCGCCCAAGGCACGCAAGCGCGGGAGCCAAACCTCCAAGTCTTGCTGGCGGTAGTGTTGTGTGTCTGGGAAGTAGTGAAAGCCTAGTTTTTTCATGGGGTAGTAGTTGGTTGGTTAGTTGGATGATTAGTTGGTTCGTTAAGATGCAAGATGTATGCCGAGGGCTAATCCGACCACTTCGACTATTTCGACCATCTTGACTACCAGGTGCAATGCACTTTGGTTTACAAGTGCAACGCACCTTCGGCCGCTCAGACCACTCCGACCAATAAGTGCTATAATGCAGCCCATGAAGAAAATTCTCATCACCGGCGCGACAGGATTTATTGGTAAAGTGCTGACCCGCCAGCTTACGGAAGCGGGATATGAAGCACGGGCCTTAATTCGTCCTTCTCGCCAATCCCCCAATCTCCCTGTAGGTGTCCCCATCGAGGTGGCCGTTTCGGGCCTGAACGATCCCCGTGGGCTTAGCTCGGCCTTGGTAGATGTGGATGTTATTTACCATTTAGCCAGCGAAGAACGCCGGGGTGGGCAGGCCGATCTCCTCAAAACCGATATTCAAGGTACGCAAGCCGTCGTCCAAGCCGCTCAAGGTGCGGGCGTGGAGCGTTTTTTTTACCTCAGCCACCTGGGAGCCGACCGAGCCTCAGCCTATCCAGTTCTCACCGCCAAGGCTATCGCCGAAGAGCATATTCGCAATAGTGCTTTAGATTACACAATCATGCGCTCAGCTATCATTTTTGGACCGGGAGATGGTTTCACAACCGAATTGGCACGGCTCCTGCGCCGTGTTCCTTTCTTCTTTTTTCTGCCCGATGGGGGAGAGACGCTTCTCCAACCGCTTTGGGTACAAGACCTGGCCACCACCCTGGTATGGGCCTTAGATAATGACGATACCCGCCGCCAAACCTATGAAATCGGCGGCCCAGAGTTCCTGACCTTCCGGGAAATGATGGCCACAATTATGGAGGTTTTGGGCATAAAAAAGACCTGGGTGCCCATCCGAACCCCCTATCTTCGCAGCTTGACTGTTTTGGCTGAGTATATCTTGCCCAACCCTCCCACCAACGTCTACTGGCTAGATTATCTGGCCACCAACCACACCTGTTCCCTGACCACCATCCCGCAGCGGTTCAACCTCCTCCCTTCTCGTTTTGGGAAGCGGTTGGATTATCTCAAACAATAAGTTGTGGGGGATGGAAGGGACGCTTAGGAGAAAAAATGCCAATCTACGATATCAGCCTCCCCATCACGCCCAACTTGCCCACCTGGCCCGGGGAAGATAAAGTTCAGCTTACACAAACCAGCAGCATCAAAGAGGGTGACCTGGCCAATGTCACCCATGTCTCTATGGGCGTTCACACCGGCACGCACATAGATGCCCCTGACCACTTTTTAGGTAACGGGGTAGGTGTAGACCAAATCCCCCTCGATTTACTGATAGGGCCTGTGACCGTGCTTCACTTCCCAGCCTGTGAGATCATCACGGCGGATATGCTGCGTGCGGCCGAAATCCCTACTCAGGCCAAGCGGCTGCTCTTCAAAACCCGTAATTCTAAGTATTGGGCGGAGGGGGAGATCGAGTTCCAAGGCGATTTTGTAGCCCTCAACCCTGATGCGGCCCAATACCTTGTGCAACGGGGCGTTGAGGTGGTGGGTGTAGATTACCTTTCCGTGGCTCCTTTTGATGACCCGGTTCCCACCCACAAAATCCTGCTCCAGGCCAACGTCCTGGTCATTGAGGGTTTAGACTTATCGGAAGTTCCCCCTGGTGACTATGCCCTGTACTGTCTCCCCCTTAAAATTGCCGGAGCGGATGGGGCACCGGCGCGGGCGGTGTTGATAGGGTAGAGATATTTCAGAAAATTTCCATAATAGTCATAGATTTACCAGTTTAGGCATTAATAACGGTGCTATAATAGTGTCATGGATGATTTCTTATCCCTTCGGATTGTTATCGACACAAATATCGTGTTTGAGGGATTGACCAAGAAAGGCAGCGCAGCGGGTTTGATCGTGGATGCGTGGTTGGCTGGATTGTTGGATGTTTATGTCTCAAATGCGTTAGCGTATGAATATATGGATGTTTTGTCACGTAAATTATCTGAAAAACGTTGGCAAAAGATAGTGCTAGTTTTAGGAGGATTGTTGGCAAAAACAGAATTCATTGACATTTATTTTTCTTGGCGACCAAGTTCTCCTGATCCAGGTGACGAACATGTTATTGATTGTGCCATGAATGCTGGCGCCGTAGTACTAACATCAAACGTGAGAGACTTTCGTTTAGCTAAAGAATCATTAGGTTTGCAAGTCATGAACCCTGTAGAATTTCTAAACTATTTAGCATTAGAGTTGGAGTAAAAAATGAGTAGACTAACCCTCCGTTTACCTAATACCTTACATGATCGAATCCGTGCACTGGCTGAACATGAAAACACATCAATTAATCAATACATAGTCTATGCGCTTACTCGTCAAGTGACTCAAGATTATCATGTTCAAGAAGTGCCAGAGAAGGTTATTCGAGAACAACGAGCGGCATATGTTGCCTTGCTAGAAAGCCTGGGACAAGCTTCATTCGAAGATATCCAAGAAATCCTTGATGAACGTGAAGAGGAGGAGATGGAGCCTGGATTGAATCCTGAAGTAGTTGAAAAACTACAAGAACGTATTTTGGAGAGACGAGGAGCTTAGGTCTTGGGGCACGAAACAGGCAAGGGACTTATGCCTAAGAGTACTAAGTAGGTATGCAAAAGTATCTTTATAGAATTAAGTCCTCATGAACCCAGATATGGCTGTGTCTCCTGACCAGCCATCTAGTCCTGACCGCAGGTCTCCAGGTAATTGAGCCACATTTTTTCCC
>JAANWX010000121.1 GCA_018263575.1 Chloroflexota bacterium
AGGTGCTGGGGAGAAGGGGAGCGGGGGTGCTGGGGTGTGGGGGTGCTAGGGTGCAGGGGGAAGGAGATGAAAGCAAATGGGGGTGCTGCTCCAATAATACCACATAGGCTTGTAGTAGCGCACGAGAGTGCGCAATACTTGGAGACCTCCGGTCAACTTCCGTCTTCGGGTCAGGAGACCGCGAAGACATCAGCGTTGTCCCTTAAGACCTCCGGTCAATCCCTGTCTTCGGGTCAGGAGACCGCGAAGACATCATTAGCGTTTGTCCCTAACACCCTAACCTCCTAACTCCTAACTCGCGTCCCTCGCACCCCTCGCCACATGCCACATGCCACTCGCCACTCCTACTCATGGGCCAGTTGAATAAGGACTATGCCTACAATGATTGCCACCAAACCCAAACCTATTTTCAAGTCTGTCTCCTGAGAGCCATTAATTAAGCCTACCAGGGTGCCGGTGATGGGTGAAAAAGCGAACGCTATCGCCAAGGTAACTCCCAGGTTTTCTGTCAAGGAGAGTGCGGAATAAAAACTCCACATCCCCAGACTCCCGGCGATGATTCCGCCGCCAATGGCGATCATCAACCAGGCTTTGATATTCGAAGGATTCTCGATATTCTTCCAGACCGGAATAGAGAGCGCACCGAGGATAAGGAAGGCAATCACGGTTCGCAGGGTAATGCCAGCAATGGGCGGAAGACCCAATTGCCGCAATCCCGTTTTCTCGAAAAAACCTCCTAGCCCCCAGGCAACACCGGCTAAAACTGCATACGTAAGATAAGATGGCATGAAATTTGCTCCTTGAATTGTGGGTATACTGGGCTTACTTGTGTTAAAAAAAGTTTGCATGTTTGCATGTTTGCATGTCTGCATGTTTGCAAGTACTTGCTACCTGCCACATGCCACATGCACCTCGCCACTATAACGCACTTCGGACATAAACGATTCTGCCAAACGTCACCACCTGATGGGTGATATATAACCTTTATAAATCCCCTCCCCTCTCACGAACTTCGGGGTACAATGCTACATTATGTTGCCTAAAAAAATGTTTTTCCTGGCCTTTGTGGCCATCATGCTAAGTGCCTGCACGCGCAGCGCGCACTCGGCTCCCTGGTTGAATAGTGAAACGCTTGACCCTGACTCCCTGGGTGAAGAGGGTAAAACGCCCGGCGCTGGCGATCTTCCGGAGGGCGATCCGGGCCAACCTCCTCTCTCCCCCACCCCCGATCCCCCCCACGAGGTGCCAGAGGCGCAAGCAGGGTCACAAAACCTTGGTGAGACCGGACCCAGCTTTAAGATCATCCCTGACTCAGAACTGGTTTATGGACCGTACAGCGCGAACTTTGATATAGAAGCCTTCGTAAACGAGCAAGGCGGGCATTTGGCCTCCTACACAGAAGTGGTGGATGAAAAAACCATAACCGGGGCAGAAATCCTTAAGCGCGTGGCAGATGATTATTCCGTGAACCCGCGCCTGTTGTTAGCCGTGTTGGAGTATCAGAGCGGGTGGGTGACGGGCGGCTCGCCGGGAGATTACCCCATAGGTCACCAAAATTCGCGGTATGCCAAACTATACCGGCAATTGGCCTGGGCGGCTGACAAGCTCAACTGGGGATATTATATTTGGCGCGTAGACGGCGTGGGAAGCTGGCAACTCCCGGACGGCGTGAGCCTTCCCGTTAACCCCACCATCAACGCTGGGACGGCGGGGGTGCAGCACTTCTTTGCCAATTTATTACCCCAAGCCCAATGGGAAAAAGCTGTCTCCGCGCAGGGACTTATGGCCACCTATCAGGAATTATTTGATTACCCCTTTAACTATGCCTTCGAGCCGCTCCTTCCGGAAGATTTGGCGCAGCCACCTTTGCAGCTCCCTTTCGAGGAGGGCGTTGTGTGGGCCTTCACCGGGGGACCCCACGGGGGATGGGATTCCGGTTCGGCGTGGGCGGCCCTGGATTTTGCTCCCCCGCCCGGAGATTTGGGGTGCGCCCAGAGTGATGAGTGGGTGGTCGCCTCGGCGGATGGTTTGATCGTCCGCTCCGACCATGGCGCGGTGGTGCAAAGCCTGGATGGGGACGAATATGCCCAAACGGGATGGTCTCTCTTGTACATGCACATCGAGAGTCGAGATCGGGCAGAGGTGGGAACCTATCTCTCGGCTGGGGATCGGGTTGGCCACCCCTCCTGCGAGGGAGGTTTTTCCTCCGGGACACACCTCCACCTGGCGCGGCGGTATAATGGGGAGTGGATTCCGGCCGACCAAGATTTACCCTTCAACTTGGACGGGTGGATTTCAAGCGGGGCGGGGATGCTCTATGAAGGCACTTTAACAAAGGGATCCCAGATTCTTCCCGCCATTGAGACTCGAGAAGACAACAACCTTATTGAACGGGGAGAAGAGGCTGTCCCCTCTCCTGAGGGAGAGGGCTAGGGCGAGGGCAGAGGCTGAACGGTTCCCTGTGATTGGGCTGCTACCCCCGAATGTGACATTGGCAAATTAACCTGAGAAAGATTTATGGCATCGACTACTAGGAGCATTTAGAGAGTGTTTGCGAATAAGCATCTTAAGAGTATAATTTTCGCTTTGACATTCCTCTTGGCGGGATGCCGGCTGGTTCGCTATAACCCGCCTACTTTTGTGGCTGTCTCCGAGACGGATACTCCCACGGTCACTCCCTCCCGCACCCCTTCCCCCACCATCCCGGCCACGCTGACGACTACCCGCCCCCCCACCCAAACGTTCACCCCTTCCCCCACGGGCACTGCCCGGCCCACGCTCACTCCCTCTCCCACGCCTTGGGTGAATGCCGAAGAAGTCTTGTACTACGCTCAAGCCGGTGACACGTTGGAGGTGGTGGCCGCTCACTTTGGGACCAAGCCCGAAGACGTTGAATCCCCCGACCCAATCCCCTCAGAATCTTTTATCTCTCCCGGACAGCTCTTGGTCATCCCCCACGGCTTGGTGAATACCACCTCCGAGGAGCAATTGCTCCCCGACAGCGAAGTGGTTTATTCCCCATCAGCCGCAAATTTTGACGTGGTTGACTATGTGAATGAGGCCGGCGGTTATTTAAGCACTTACTCTGATTATTTGGGCAGCATCGGACAAGCCAGCGGGGGCGAGATTGTGGCCTTAGTTGCTAAAAATAACTCCATCAATCCCCGCTTGTTGCTTGCTCTTCTAGAATATCAGAGCGGGTGGGTTTTTGGAGAACCGCGTGATCTACGCCAGGAACGCTACCCGTTAAACTATGTGGATTATAAGGCAGAAGGCCTCTTGGCACAATTACGGTGGGCTGTAAACGAACTTTCTATTGGTTATTATGGCTGGCGCGAAGGGCGGGTGCTGGAAATCTCCTTGGAGGATACGCAAAATCCTTCTGAGCATGTCGTAGCCCGCGTGGCCCCCTCCCTTAATGCTGGTACAGTGGCCTTACAATATTATTTCTCTCAAATTTATGAAAGCACAGACTGGGTTCACACGCTAAACCCGGATGGGGGCTTCACAGCCCTCTATAATGAAATGTTCGGTGATCCCTGGGTCCGGGCCCAAAACGTAGAACCGCTCTTTCCACCTGACTTGAAACAACCAGAAATGAGACTCCCTTTTCTGCGCGGCCCCTACTGGAGTTATACGGGCGGCCCCCACGGAGCATGGGAACACGATGGCTCTTGGGCCGCAATTGACTTTGCGCCTGTCACGCACCATAACGAGGGATGTTTGGACACAAACGCCTGGGTAGCGGCCTCTTTACCGGGCCGGGTTGTGCGTTCTCATTATGGCTTGGTGGTAATCGATTTTGACGAAGACGGCTCTGAGCAAACCGGGTGGGTGGTGATCTATTTACACGTTCGAGAAGAGGGACGGGTACAGGATGACGAGCGGGTAGAGAGAGGAGACCTTTTGGGGCACCCCTCTTGCGAAGGGGGATGGGCCTCGGGGACGCACGTCCATATGGCTCGCAAGTATAATGGAGAATGGATCGCGGCCGATGGGCCAGTCCCCTTTGTTCTTAGCGGATGGCGGGTACATCGCGGCCTGGAGGCCTACCAGGGAACGTTGACCAGAGAGGGTAAAGTTGTGGAGGCTAGCCTGGTTGGCGCTGATCCCAGCAGCATCCATTTGGAATTACTAGATGAGGACGATGAAGGCTAAATTGATTTCATTTCAACGCTTAGGTTTCTTAATCCTTGTCGTGGGGATGGCTCTCTCCGCATGCCAGCCGCAGCCCGCACCGCCTCCCCTCACGCCCACCCCGTCACCTTCCCCCACCCCGGCTGTCTCCCCCACGCCTCTCCCCGAACGCCCGGCCTACAACCCCGGGGAGCTGGTGGACTACATGGCCCAAACAGGAGACACGCTCACCAATCTTGCCGTTCGTTTCAATACCTCCATCGCTGAAATTCAAGAGGCCAACCCCATCATTCCCTCGGACGCCACCACACTGCCGCCTGGTCTCCCCCTGCAAATCCCCATCTATTATGAACCCTTCTGGGGAACGCCTTTCAAGATGCTGCCCAACAGCCAGTTTGTCAATGGCCCCGCGCAGAGCGATTTCAATACCCAGGCCTTTCTCTCCTCCCATTTGGGCTGGCTGAATTCTTATGAACAGTACGCGGGAAACAAGCAGCGCAGCGGAGCAGAGATTGTTGACTACATCGCCTCCAATTTTAGTATTAGCCCCCGTCTCTTGTTGGCTATTTTAGAATATCAACTTGGGGCCGTGCGTGATCCCGTCTCACCTGGCGCCCTGGACCTTTATCCGTTGGGCTATGAAGACCGTGAACATAAAGGTCTTTATTTACAACTTGTTTGGGCCGCCAACGCACTCAACCATGGTTATTACGGTTGGCTGACCGGGCGATTGGACACCCTGGAATTTTCTGATGGCACAATAGAAAACCCTGATCCCTGGCAAAACGCGGCCAGTGTGGCTCTGCAGTATTATTTTTCGCTGCTCTTTTCACCAGGCCAATTCCACACTGCCATAGCAGGGGAGGGTGGGGAGCAGAGTTTTGCCCAAACGTACCAAGACCTGTTTGGAGACCCGTGGCAGACGCCGTCTCATATTCCGGGGAGTTTGGAACAACCGGAGATGCGCCTACCTTTCGAGGAGGGAAAGACCTGGGCCTATACGGGGGGGCCGCATACTGGGTGGGGGACGGGAGATCCGTGGGCGGCAATAGATTTTGCCCCAGCTGGCGTCAGCGGGTGCGAAAAATCGAACACCTGGGCAGTGGCGGTGGCCTCCGGTGTGGTGACCCGTTCCGAGACAGGCATCGTCGAACTTGACCTGGACGGGGACGGGGATCCCCGCACGGGATGGGTGATCTTTTATCTCCACATTGCCAGCCAGGATAGGGCGCGGGTTGGCGAACGACTGAACGTTGGCGATCCTCTGGGCCATCCCTCTTGCGAAGGTGGAACCAGTACGGGGACACACATTCACGTTGCTCGCAAATACAATGGAGAGTGGATGCCGGCCGATGGCGCTGTCCCCCTTAACCTTTCGGGGTGGGTGGCCCACAATGGAGCACAGCCTTATAAGGGGACATTGACACGCTTCACCAAAACAATTACTTCAAGTGAAAAATCCAGCCCTGAGAGCCAATTGACGGCGGGGGAGTAGGAAGGGCGAGTTAGGAGTTGCGAGTGGCAAGTAGGCAAGTGCGCGGTCAGGAGACCTGCGCACATCTAGGTAGTCGAGAGTGGCAAGTAGGCAAGTGCGCAGATGTCCCCGTAACTTCTGACTTCATAGATGTTCCGTGTCTCTTCGTCGATGTCTCCGCGTCTCTTCGTCGATGTCTCCGCGTCTCCTGACCGGAGACTGGCACACGATGGCATAAGTTCATTGGGGGTTAATATTGGACACGCCTTTCGTTGACGCCAACGCGGTTAGCTCGTAAAGATAGAGGAGGGGGTTTTCCGCAGGCTAAAAACCCCAAAAATTAAGAAAAATCAATTTTAGTTTAGAAAAACAAAAGAAAGTATAAGATTTATTCAAAAAACCCCTTGACAAACTAAAATATATTGATACAATCCAATCACAATCAAAAAAACTACTTGTTTTTTCTTAGTCAGGAGGTAAGAACCATGTTTCCTACACAGTCGATCCTAAGCAGTGCTGTTGCTTACCAGAAGGAGTTACAACGCCAATCCCAACGGAAAGGTTTACAAGCACATTACCCCGGCCATAAGCTCTATCCAGTAAAGCGCCGAAAACGTAAACCGGTCTTTTTGAAATTGGCCTTGCCTTTGGCTGACCTGATGATCCAATCTGGCCAACAGCTCAAGAAACGTTATCAGCCAACTTAATCGTTCCAAGCAGGGCTTGCTCCTCGAGGGGTTAGCCCTGCTGTTTAGCTATGAATAGAAAAGGAGACTAACCATGTACCCCATTCCCTCCCAATGCCCCGTGTGTGACGGCGGAATGACTGTCACCAAAGTTCATTGCCGAGAGTGCGACTCTACGTTAGAAGGCCGTTTTTCGGCCCGAACCTTTGGGCAATTGACCCCCGAGCAAATGGAATTTGTGGAACTTTTTGTCCGCTTGGAAGGCAAGATCACCCATATGGAAAAAGATCTTGGCCTATCCTATCCCACCATTCGCAAACGTCTGCACGAAGTCATCCGCGCCATGGGCTATGAACCAGGAGATGAGGAAGGTGAACCCACACTCTCAGAAGAAGAACGCCGGCAGATCCTGGATGATTTGGACGCTGGTGAGATCAGCTATGAAGCGGCCCTCGAACTTTTGAACGAAAGCTAGGAGGATGTCCATGGATCAAAAAACGATAAAACTCGGTGAAGGGGCCCGCGTCGTGATCGAGAATGCGGGCGGAAACCTGACCCTCTTAGGTTGGAAACGAGACGAAGCACAGCACCAAGGCTTCACCGAAAAAAGCGATAAAAATCAAGAAAAGGAAGTCCTCACGCTGCGTTGCGCGGGGGATGGCTCCCTCCGGCTGCCCCATCACGTACCGGTCGAGATCCAAAATGTGGGCGGGGACGCCAACATCAAGGGTATGGACGGTTCGCTGAACATCAAGGCCGTGGGCGGCGAGCTTCTGGTACTGGATGTTGACCAGGTAATGATTAGGGCCGTGGGAGGGGATCTTTCCGCCAAACGCATTCGGGGTGACCTTGTGGTCGACAAAGTAGGCGGCGATGCCATACTCCAAGACCTGACCGGACAATTCTCGTCCGAACATATAGGCGGCGACTTGGTATTGAGCGATATCAACGGCGGCATAACGGCCCAAACGGCCGGCGACGCTGTCCTTGAATTTTCCCCCGTTCCCTGGCAAGCCTACGCTGTCCAGGCTGGAGGAGATATTTACGCCCAATTCCCTGAGGACGTAAGCGCTGAATTCGACCTGAACAACAAGGCCAAGAAAATCCAAATCAACCTCAAGGAAAATGTGCAAACGATTCGAGAAAAAACGCATCGCCTGGTCCTGGGCGAAGGCGGCCCCTCAGTCTCCCTATCAGCGGGAGGAGAAATTGTCCTGGCCAGCGAGGGGAGCGGCCAATTCCCTGGCTTAAAAATGGATTTTGGCTTTTTCGCCGAGATGGGGAACATGGCAGAAGAAATGGCCCAGCGGACGAGCGAGCAAATCGAAAAACAACTGGGCACGTTGGAAGCGCACCTTAACACCCATCTTTCCGATCTCTCCGAGACACTGGAAGTGGCCGGATTATCAGAAGAAAAGGCGCAAGAGGTTCAAGAGCGGGTTGAAGAAGCTCGTCAACGCGCGGCCCGCAGCGCCCAAAGAGCAGGTGCAAAACTGGAGCGCAAATTAGCCCAAGCGCAGCGTAAAGCGGCCCAGCACGCCAAAAGAAAAAAACGTAAAGCGGCAGAATTTGATTTCGAAGCCATGCTCGCCAGCAAAGAAAAGGCCGCCGAAAGCGTTTCCGATGAGGAACGCATGATGATCCTAAAAATGCTCCAGGAGAAAAAAATATCCACCGAACAAGCCAATGACCTTCTATCAGCTTTAGAAGGGAAGGGGTAGCCATGACTTCAAACCAAGAACGAGCGCAAATATTGGCCATGATTGAAGCGGGAACGATCACCCCCGAAGAGGGGCAGCACCTCCTCGCAGCCCTGGGAGATGTTCAGGAAGACGCCACCGCCCACGAGGTTCTGGATGCGGTGGAAATTCCGAAAGATGGTGAACCTCGCCTGGGGGAAGAGGAAACCGCCCCCTCCCCTGACCCGGAAGGCATGCGCAAATGGAAACGCTGGTGGATGATACCCCTCCTGATTGGGGCTGGGGTCACCGTCCTGAGCGGTTTCCTGATGTTCAGCGCCTGGAGCAGCGGGGCGGGATTCTGGTTCATCTGCAGCTGGGTCCCGTTTTTGTTGGGTACGGCCGTGTTGGCCCTGGCGTGGGGGAGCCGCACTTCACCCTGGCTCCACCTCCGCGTCCAACAGAAACCGGGCCAGAAACCGGAAAGCATTGCCCTCAGCTTCCCCCTCCCCCTGCGCTTTGCGGCCTGGCTATTGCGTACGTTTGGGCGTTTTATTCCCCATATGGACGCCACCGACCTAGACGAGGCAATTATAGCCCTGCATGAAAGCGCCACCGAAGACACGCCGCTCTCAATTAACGTTGACGAAGGGGAAGGTGGAGAGCGCGTGGAAATATTTATTGAATGATGGGAGACAGTGACTAGGTATTAGGTATTGGGTATCAGTGTCCCGTCCTAGTATATGTTTACAAAAAACAGATACTAGGAGAAAGAAAAATGACAAAAAACACAAAGAAGTTCTTCGTGACCATAAAGAAAAGCTTTGTGCTCTTAGTGCCTTTGTGGTGAAAAAGCTACAATGACTATTTCGCTAAGGAAAGATATTTACAGAGAGGAGTAATCCGATGACAACAGCAGAAGANCGCCAAAGAGTATTAGAAATGATCAACGAAGGAAAAATCACCGCCGAAGAAGGAGCCAGTCTCCTGAAGGCGCTCACCAGCCGCAGCGAAAAGCCAAAAACGAGAGCCAAACGTCGGGGCGGTCAGCCGCGCTGGCTGCGGGTGCATGTAACGGATATGGCCAAAGGCACGACCAAAGTCCGCGTCAACCTGCCCCTTAAGCTGATGAATGCCGGCTTGAACATTGCCTCCCAATTTGCCCCCGAGGAGATGGCGGACGAGGAGATGATGTCGACCATTAAACAGGCCCTCACAGAAGACATGGTGGGCAAGATCGTGGACGTGATCGATGAGGAAGATCAGGAACACATCGAGATATTTATTGAGTAGTTTTTGGTATATTGGTAGGTTGGTAGGCTGGGAAACTGGTGAGATTGGTAGGTTGGTGATATTGGTAGACTGGTACATTGGTAGATTGGTTGGGGTAAAACCAGTTTCCCAATTTCCCAATATACCAGTTTCCCAATGTACCAATATACCAGTTCCCCAATTTCCCAGTCTACCAGTTTCCCAATTGGCCGGTCACCCCTGATCAGACACTTCATCCGCCGTCGTGGAGACCACATCCTCTGCGGCCGGGGAGTATTCGGGGACAACCAGCATCATGATCAGGTAGGCCCAAAAAACGCCGCTGGCCGTGGCAAAGGTTCCAAACACAAAAAGCAGTCGCACGAGGGTGGGATCAATACCTAGGTACTCTCCCAGGCCGCCGCATACGCCGGCGATCATGCGGTCGTGGCGGGAACGATAAAGTCGTTTGTAGTCAGTCATATTAAACTCTCCTTGTTATACGTAAAATCTGTACCTGCTCAATAGGCTGGAAGTGTAGCCAGGGTTTCTACGCCGCGCCGTGCGGGCCTGTGGCCAGGCGCACAACGTGACCCCGTGGGCGCGAGAGATATAGTACCCCTTCTGGTATGCTTCACGAAAATCTCGACTACAGACCACTACTATTTTGAGCAATTACTAAAATCTAATCCGCTAATCCGGGAAGTGGGGCACTAAAATCCACGGGTTGGCAAACTGCAATACAACAGTTCTGATTCTTCCTGTATAATAATATACGCAAGGGTTTAGAAAAAGTTTTATGGGATTTAAGGGAGATGCGTATGGAGATCAGATCGGTTAATAGGGCATCGTATTTGGCGTTGGAGCATGAATTTGCTTCCTGTTCTACCGGTCCTGAGTACTCGGTGCCGGTAAGCGTGTCGCAGTCTGCTCATGGATTCACAGGGACAACCGGGAAAAATGGTTTTGTGTGTATTTCGCTTCAGGACATCAATGATTTCATTTACTCCTTGGAGATTTTAAAAGATACTGACGAAGAAGCTCCGGAAGTGTTACATAGTCTCAACATTAACAAACACAACCTTGAGCTTGAGATATTCAAAGTAAGCGATGGCGCCTACATTTTAAAGAGCACACTCACAAGAAGTTATGAATGTTTGAAAAATGATGAATGTGAGTTGGTATCCGTGGTTTCTTTTAAGATCAAGGAATGGGCGATTCAGGATCTAATCTCAGGTTTAGAGGAGATGTACTAAAAGAGGTAATAAACAAATCATAGGGTTTTGCTTCCTCCTCTCACTTTCTTCTCCTCCACACCCACACCCCCAACACCCCCACCCCCAACACCATCGAACCCGGACAAAGACTACCGCCAGGCCTTTCTGATATGGAAGAAGGCTCGGATGTCGTGGCAGGCGGAGAAGTTTTTGTCGGCTCGGAAGGGGGAATCTCTACCGCATCCCCAGCACCAGCCACCACCTCATAAGCCGCGCCCTCGGCGACGAAGATCACCCGGTCGCCCAGGGCCAGGTAGTTGCCCCATTCGGGGCGGGCGTCCAGGAGGTCGAAGTAGGTCTCGGTGCCAAAGCCTACTTGTTGGGCCGTCATCGTCTCGGGGTTGAAGGTGGTGTCAGTCCAAACGCCCTCTTGGAGCAGGAAGGTCTTCTCGCCCACGTGCCGCACGGTTTGCACGACCTGGCCGGTCTCCGCGTCTTCTTCCCACTCGCTGGGAGGAGGTGCCGAATCCGCCGATCTCATCCCGGCCTCAGCTTCGGCTTTCTCGGCAGCGGGGGCGCCGACGACGGGTGCGGTCGGTTGGGCCATGTACTCCTCGGCGGCCTCTTCCCGCCCCGTGCTGGTGAGGATGTCCTCTTCTTGAATGAGGAAAGAGGTGTAGGGAGTAATGATCCCGTAGCGCACGCTCAAATCCACAATGGCGTCCACCCACTCCGCGTTTTCGCCGTGCAAGCGGATTTGGGTCAGGAGGTAGCCAATTTTGCGCGTCGCCCACAGGCGGGGGATGAAGTCATTCTCCGGGGAGGTGCCGAAGACGCCCTCGTAGACAAATTCCTGTCGTTCCCCGTTGACCTGCCCGGTGAGGGTGATAACGCCCCCCTCTCCCCCTGGGAGAGGGGCCGGGGGTGAGGGCCGGGGCGCGGGCTTGGCTGCGGATGAGGGCGGGAGCCGGTAGCGGCCAGTGAGGATCAGTTGTTCCCCAGCGAAGAGATCGGGCAGGGTGTAGGGATAGGTGTCCTCGACGATCACGTCCCAAAAGTCCAGGGCGAGGTTGGTCAGCACGGGGGTTTTGATTTTGGCGTAGAGGCCGGAGACCTCCTCGTCGATGCGCTCGTGGGGGCGGACGTAGCCGGTTGCGCCGCGGTTCTCCTCGGCCAGGGTGTCCAGCAGGAGGGTGTTGACGTCGTTCCCGACCCCAAAGGGGAAGAGCCGCACCTGGTCGGATGTTTCAGATTCCACGTTGGCCAAGATTTGCTCGATCTCGGTGACGCCTTCGGTGGGCAGGCCGTCGGTGAGGAAGATGAGCACGGTGGGGCGTTGGGCGCTTTCACTCTCCCCCGCCAGGGAGAGGGCATCCAGCAGGGCCAAGTTAATGTTGGTGCCGCCCAGGGCCTGCAAATTACCCACCCACGCCGCAGCCTCCCCGGCCTCGGAAACGGGGCGCAAATCGGGCGCGTAACGCTTCAGCCCGGTGGAAAAAGCGATCACGTTGAAACGATCCTCCTGGTTGAGGTGCTCCAGGACGAAAGAGAGCGCCTCCTTGGCCTGGGCCAGTTTCTCCCCCTCCATGGAGCCGGAGGTGTCCAGAACAAGAACCACGTCGCGGGGGATGGCGCGCTCCACCTCCACCGTGGGGGCGGCCATGAGCAAAAAGAATCCCTCGCCACTTTCGTCATTGGGGAAATGGGTGAGCAGGTTCAGGCCCACCTCCTCCTGACTGACGGTGTAAACGAGTTCGAAGTCCTGGTCGGGGAGGACATCATTTTCCTCGTAGCCGATGGTGGCGTGGTAGTCGCCGTCGCGGGCGAT
The DNA here is from genome assembly GCA_018263575.1 of Chloroflexota bacterium. Classification (GTDB taxonomy): domain Bacteria; phylum Chloroflexota; class Anaerolineae; order Anaerolineales; family UBA11858; genus B10-G9. The sequence goes on from JAANWX010000121.1 coordinate 12,273, forward strand.
GAAGATGCGGTCCTGGTGGGTGGGGGAATAGATGGCGCGCATGGGATCGTTGGAGCGCAGGTCAACGTGGACGGAGCAATCCTCCAGGGGGCGGGCGGAGAACTTTTCGGTGTTGAGCGGGTAGACGTAGCGGACGAGGCCATTCTCCACGGGCAGCACCTGGGTGTACTCCAGTTCGATGACGCGCGATCCGCCGGGGGGGATGGGGAAAATCCTCGCCCTGACGGCATCCTGCCCCACGTATTCCAGTAGGGCCGGGTCGCGCCGCTCCCGGACGATGTCCTCGTAAATTTGGCGGGCTTCATCGGCCTCCAGGATCTGCCCCTCCACGGCTTCGCCATCAACCCACATGGTGAAGTTGGAAACAGAGGCCCCTTCCGGGAGGGGGAAGATGTACGTGCCCTCAGCCTCCCACTCGTGCTCGTTGACGAATTCCTGCTTCACGCGGGTGGTGGCTACCTGATCGGCGATGGTGACGTCCACGCGGTGGTAGCGGATGGTGAGCCAGGTCTCCTCCAGAGGTGGGGGATCGGGGATGGGCGGCGGGTCGGGGATGATGATGCCATCTGCAAGAGCGGGACTCGCCGCGGTGAGGGTGATAAACAGGGCAGCGAGAGCGGCGATCAAGATACGGCAGGTAGAGGTGTTTTGGGGGGACATTTTTCTTCTCCTTGATGAAAAAAGATGGACAATATATACTATAGACGGTGGGAAGGAGGAAAAAGTTCCCGGTGCTTTTGAAACTCTTTTCTTCGCAAATCGTATATAATACTAGAAGAGCGAATCGCTAAAAACTTATCCTAAAGGAGACCTTTATGCAAGATCGACGGCCAGGCTGCTTATCCGGTTTATTGAAATTATTCTTATTGGACGCGCTATTTGATTGGCTCCAAGAGCGCTTTGGTTTTGGGCGGAGGTCTTCTTGTGGGGGGTGTGGGTGCGGATTCATTCTCTTGGTTTTATTCCTCATCCTGAGTTGTCAAGTAATTATGGGAACAGACTGGTTCAGCCTCTTTTAGCTGTAAACGTTCACCCCCTTTGCCCCCCAACCCCCAATCCTGGGGGAGACAGCCTTCCCCCCAAAGTTGGGGGGACAGGGGGGCGTGAATGGTTAGCTTTTAGCTTTATGGGAGCAGGGTGTCATCTCAAAAAATCGGAACGGAGAAGGAAAGGACGCCCACTGGAGTAAGCATGCAAAAATTATCCGAACTTAAAAAAGCCTTTACGCGCCCGGTGGTGATCTTTTTGACGATTGCCTTTTTACCCGCCTGGGTGCTGTTTTTGATTCCCCTCTTCGTTGGAGAATCGGGGTCAATCACACATCAAATTGTAGTCACAATCTCTTGGGCTTTGGCGATGTGGATGCCGGGCATAGCGGCCTTGCTGACCACGCGCTTTGTGGAGAAGAGTGAACTTGCCACGCTGCGTCTGGGAAAAATGGGTCGAAAGGGCCTTTATTTTTGGGCCTGGCTCCTCCCCATTTTGATGGTTCTTCTCACCGGCGTTTTGACCTGGGCCTTTGGCCTGGGGACATTTGACCCCGAGCTTAGCCTCATTAAGGAGAGCTTGGCGCAAATGCCAGAAAACACCCCGCTATCACCTTCCACGCTTTTGGCCATCCAAATTTTGGCCTCAATCACCCTGGCGCCTCTCATTAACACCCTCTTCGCCTTGGGAGAAGAATTGGGCTGGCGAGGGTATTTATTGCCCCGCCTTCTCCCGCTTGGACAAAAAGAGGCCATCCTGGTGAGCGGAATTATTTGGGGGATATGGCACGCCCCGGCCGTTGCTCAAGGCCTCAATTACCCCCAACATCCTGTCTTGGGCATTTTTCTCATGATCGGTTTCACCGTGTTGCTAGGCATCTTTTTGGCCTGGCTCTATCTGGAAACGCGCAGCCCCTGGGCGCCAGCCCTCGGGCATGGAACCATCAATGCTGTGGCCGGGTTGCCCATGATAGTTCTTCTATCAGTGGATATAACCTGGGGTGGGACAATTGCCAGTCTGACCGGTTGGGTTTCTCTCGCCCTTGTGGCCGGGTATCTGTTCTGGCGGGGACATCTTCCCGTGGCAGAAGGCTGATTTATTATCTGATAAATGTTTCACGTGAAACATAAATTTTTACTAGGTGGCCTGCAATGATAAAAACGAAAAATCTCACGCGACGTTTTGGGGATATTTTAGCCGTGGATCGCCTGACCCTGGAGATTCCACCGGGGGAAGTGTTCGGCTTTTTAGGCCCCAACGGCGCGGGAAAGACGACCACGATCCGCATGTTGGGCGCCTTGCTCGCCCCCACCTTCGGGGAGGCCTGGGTGACCGGCCACCAGATCGGGGAGGGTGACCAGGAAATCCGCCGGAACATTGGCCTGCTCCCTGAAACGCCGGGGCTGTACGACGCCCTCAGCGCTGAACGGAATTTGGCCTTTTACGGTACAATGTACGAGATCGAGAATCTCGACGCACAAATTGAGCGTTACCTGGACATGCTCGGCCTGTGGGGTCGGCGACACGAGCCGGTGGGGACATTTTCCAAAGGGATGCGCCAGAAACTGGCCATCGCCAGAGCTGTATTGCATGAACCGAAAGTGCTTTTGCTCGACGAGCCAACCAGCGGCCTAGATCCGCAAATGGCCCGCCTGGTGAGGGAGTTTATCTCCGAACTGAAACGAGAAGGTCGGACCATCCTCCTCTGCACGCACAATTTAGAGGAGGCCGATCGACTTTGTGATCGGGTAGCTGTTTTCCAAAGTCATCTTTTGGCCCTGGATTCTCCATCCGTTTTGCGCCAGAAAGTATTTGGCAGAAAAGTCGTTTTCCATCTCGCTCAGGTGACGCCAGAGTATATAGTCGCGATAGAAAACTACGATTTTGTCCAAGAAGTTCAGGACGTTGAGGAAAAAATTGTCGTCACCCTCAATGACCCGGAAAAAAACAACCCTTTCTTGGTCAATGCCCTCGTCCAGGCTGGGGCACAAATCAGATTTGTAGGGGAACTGCGCAGAAGATTAGAAGACGTCTATTTGCAGCTCGTTCAGAATCCACAAGGCGGTCGGCGATGAAAAGAATTTGGGCGATTACAAAAAAAGAATGGAGCGAGGTTTTTAAAAATCGCTTTGTATTTTTTACCGTCTCGTTTTTGCCTCTCATGCTCACTGCTTTGCCGCTGGTCATCCTGTATGTTACAGGGAATTCAGACGACATTGGCGGAGCAACCATGAGCGATTTACCACCTCAATTCATGACCATGTGCGGCGACCTCAACGGGGGAGAGTGCATGCAATACTACATTGTCACCCAGTTCATGCTCCTCTTTATGATGATCCCCATCATCATTCCTATCACGATAGCCTCATATAGCATCGTCGGAGAAAAAACCACCCGCACCCTAGAACCCCTCCTGGCGACCCCGGTCACGACCCTCGAGCTGCTCACCGGAAAATCTTTGGCGGCCGTTATACCCGCCGTGGCTGCCACCTGGTTGGGTTTTGTCCTCTACGTTATTGGGGCCAAATTGATCGTCGTGACTCCGGTCGTCCTCCGCAAACTCGTTGATCCGCTGTGGCTTACGGCTATTTTTGCCGTGGGACCGCTTTTGGCGATCGCGGGCGTCAGCATTGCCATAATGATTTCTTCCCGCGTCAACGATCCCCGCGTGGCGGAACAAATCTCCGGGATCTTTGTCTTGCCAATCCTGGCCTTGTTCATTGGTCAAACCGTTGGATTCATCCTCATCAACGAGACCTTCATTCTATGGATGACGGCCGCCTTAGTAGTCATAGACGCGGTGCTTCTATTCTTTGCCACCCAGCTCTTTCAGAGAGAAACAATCCTTACCCGATGGAAATGATTCCCATGAAACGAAAACTTTTTTCAACCTTGCTGATCCTGGTGTTGTTTGTGGGGATTGGATCAGTGATGGCCCAAGGTGAGGAGCCCGCTCTTACCCTGAGACTGGACCGGAATTTTGGGTATGGGGGATTCGGGAAAATTCAGGGGCGATTCACGTTGGAAGTCAGCGGCTCTGACCAGCTCTCTTCGGTTGAGTTCTTCATCGATGAAGAATTGATGGGAACTGTCGAACAACCTCCTTTCAAGTACCGCTTTCATACCGGGGATTATTCTCCGGGAAGACATACTTTTTCGGCATTGGGGCATACCCAAGATGGCAGCGTCCTCAAATCTAACCCCATCTCTAAAGTGCTCCTCTCCTCAGAAGACGCCTGGGCCGAGACCCAACAGATGTTGGTTCCAATTCTGATCCTGGTCGGCGTTTTCACGCTGATTGGCCTGGCCGTGCCGCTCTTGTTCAAGAACGGTAAAAAGTTCCAAGTAGGGAAATATGGCCCTGCTGGGGGAGCGGTATGCCCTCGGTGCGCGCTGCCCTTTTCCCGTCATTACCTTGCTCCGAATCTTGTGGTGGGCAAATTGGAACGCTGTCCCCATTGTGGAAAATGGAGCATTGTTCCCCGAGCTTCGGCATCAAGCCTCCAACAATCAGAAACTCGTTACCAACCAGGGAAAACACAAATAGCGGTAGATGTGCCGTCAGAAGAAAAGCTCAAAGAATTGCTTGAAGAATCTCGTTTTGAGGATTGAGGTAAATCTAGCAGCTAGATTTCCATATCTGCCGCCATATGTGGCGGGTATCGTACCTCTTCAGGCACACCAAATGGGTGTGCTCGCTTTGCGTACCACCGGTATGCATGCCCTGGCCGGAGGCCCGCAAAGCGTGGGCAACACCGTGTGGCTACGCGAAAACCCGCCCTACGTTAACTATACATCACCCACCCCTCCGCTCCGTGGAGCCGCGCTGCACGGAGGCTTGGACATTGTCCAAGTCTCGGGGGCGGAAGGTGAACATGCGGGTGACAACGCTCATGCGCATGTCGTGCATGAGGTTGCTGAACATTTGGAAGGCCTGAGTCTTATACTGGGTGAGCGGGTCTCGTTGACCATAAGCTTCTAAGCCAATTTTAACGCGCAGGGCTTCCATTTCAGTCAGGTAATCGACCCAAAGTTCCGAGATCACCCGTAAGAGCAATTCCCGGTAAATTTGGCTCAAGGCGGCCCGTCCTAACTCAATCTCTATTTGCTCTTGTAATTCAGCGGGGATCTCCCCCAGGGCTTCATCAGCAAACTCATGGAAATCAGCTTCGCCTATTGCGTCTTGAATTTTGTCCTGTATGTCCTCCTCGAGTTCAGATAAGCGAACCTTGGCTAAGCGTAAACTTTCGCTCCTGCCCCATGCCCTTTGCATGGCATCTTGAGCATTTGTGAGGTGAGCGAGAATAACCTTTTCCAACCCTTCTTCCATTTTTGGGCCTAATAACTTACCCGCGAAGTAGATATAATTTAAGCGATTCATTCGCACCCATACGCGACGGTGGCTTTTCTTGCTAAAAGTAGCTCGCCGTCCCTCTCGCATAGTACCAAGGAGAGCGATCAAGTCCCGTTGGGTTACTTCTCCACCCGGGTGGTCATCAAGCGCGGAATGAACGCTCTTAGCAATCCGGCCTTCACGGGGGTCACTGAGATAGCGATTTTCCCTTTGATCATAGAGAGCGTTCACGGCCTTGAAAATGGTCTCGAAAATTTCATCCCAAGCGTGCTCTTCGAAGTCTTTCACTTTCAGGTCCAGGGAAGTCTTCAATACACGTTCTGTTCCTCCCACCAGGCGCCTAATTTCTACGCGTTTGAGATGCTGTTCCAGGCGTCTTTGAATTTCTTCTTTTACTTCAAAAGAACCTTCCGCCAAGCCCTTCCATTGCTCGGGAGAGAGATTAATCCGCGTGCGAAGCAAATTATTCAACTCGTCGCTGATTTGGGAAGACGAACGTCTACGCTCGCCCTCTTCTTCCATGCCCAAACCTTCTGCAAACATATCCAATAGTTCCAGGCGTTCTTCGAGTTGCTGCTGATAACGAGATTGGCTCTGCTCGAATAAGTTTTCGGTCACTTCCAGCATGTGTTCTTTTTCCGCGTGCAGGACGTCTCCGGCAAGTTCTAATAATACCTCGGGCGCCTGCTCTTTGGTAACCACTGAATGCTCCTCATGCAAATACTCCAAAACAAGCTGAATGGAGTAAGAAGGGAAGATCTCATTATAGAGATTCAACGTAGGTTGCATTTGTGAAAGCCAACCCAACAACCGCCAAGTCTCCTCGTTTTCTAGAATGGCCTGCGAGACACGTTCTTGAACCTCAATTTCTAACATTTCTGTCACATCTTCGCTGAGGTCGCTTTTGGTAAAAATTCTCTCGCGCTGGGCGTAAATTTTCTCCCGTTGGAGATTGAGAACATCATCGTACTCGAGAAGGTGTTTGCGGATGTCAAAGTTGGCGCCCTCCACGCGGGATTGGGAACTTTCCACAATGCGGTCTACCAAGCGGTTCTCGATAGGCATGAACTCGTCCACCTGAAGGCGATTGAGTAAGGCCTCCATTTGTTGGCCGCCAAAACGCTGCATGAGCTCATCTTCCATGGAAAGATAAAAGCGGGAGGAACCTGGGTCTCCCTGGCGGGCCGCTCGCCCCCGGAGCTGGTTATCGATACGGCGGGCTTCGTGGCGCTCCGAGCCAATCACGTGCAGGCCGCCCAACGCCTTGACGCGCTCTTTGTCTTCCATGTGCTTCAAGAAGTACTTAATCTCTGTTTCGTAAATACCGTAGTCTTCAGTCTCCATGGCCTCGAGGGCCTGGCGGCGCTCATCGAAAGTCATGTCGTAGGGGTCGTCGTATCCGGCGCGCCTGAGAATGCGGCTGACGCTGGCCAAAACCTCTTCGGCCAACTCGCCGCCTAGTTTGATGTCAACGCCGCGCCCGGCCATGTTGGTGGCAATGGTCACTGCCCCAAACGCACCCGCCCCAGCAATGATCTGACTTTCCGCGGTATGCTTTCTGGCGTTGAGGACATCGTGCTTCACGCCTCGGCGCAAGGTCTCCTCGAGGCGTTCTCTATGCTCTTCGTCCAGATCGAAAATACGTAATAAGCGGCTGATATTCTGGGGAGATTTTATATTCAAGGCCAGGTCTAAGTCCAATTCCTTGGCCAAGCGCCTTAGGTCTGTGGTGCGTAATTCATCTAATGACGCCGTGAGAGGTTGAAGCTGGGGAATCTTCCGGCCATCGGGGATACGGTTGTTGGCCCGCATCCACTCATTACGAATGAGCAGAGTATAGGCCAACATACGGATAGAAGCCCCGTTCAGGCGCTTAGACACGCGCTCGGAGAGTTCTACTGAGGTTGTTCCCACCAGCACGGGCCGCCCCAGGACATGCAGGGAGAGTATCTCTTCGGCGATGGCTCTCAGCTTGGCTTCTTCTATCATGTAGATTAAGTCTGAGTAGTCTTTGCGTTTCCAAAAGATTGCTTCACCGTCAGGGTCGTTTTCGTCGACATAATAGGTGTATTCGAATCCAGTATCTTCTTCTTTGACTTGCAAAGAGATCAAGGGTTCGTCTGTCCAGTTCGCGACGTAGTCCAGGTTCGAGGGAATGGCGATCGGGTCTAGCTGGTAGATTTCGTTGAACTCCTCCGCCTCGGTTACGGCCGTTCCCGTCATCCCGGAAAGTTTTTCATACATGCGGAAGTAATTTTGGATGGTGATGGTGGCGTAGGTGACGCTCTCGCTTTGCACCTTGACGCCCTCTTTGGCCTCCACCGCCTGGTGCAGGCCGTTTGACCAGCGCCGGCCCGGCATGAGACGACCGGTGAACTCGTCCACGATGACCACTTTGCCGGTCTGGACAATATAGTCCTTGTTGCGCTTGTATATGTATTCGGCCCGTAAGGCTTGCTCCAGGTAGCCCAATAGACGGGCCTGTTCTGGGGTGATGTCCTCAGGGCGGTCGGGGTTGCGGAGGGGTCGCCCCAGAATCTCTTCCACGCGCGTCTCCCCCAGCGGGGTGAGGGTGATGTTTTTGTCGCGGATGTTGATCTCGTAGTCAGCGGGTTTGAGCTGCTTGACCACGCGGGCCATGCGCCGGTACCACTCGGGGTCGTCGTGGGATGGACCCGAGATGATGAGCGGAGTGCGGGCCTCGTCGATGAGGACATTATCTACCTCGTCGATGATGGCATAATAATGACCGCGTTGCACCTGGCTCTTCAGGCTCATGGCGCGGCTGTCCCGGAGATGGTCAAAGCCAAATTCGCTGTTGGTGCCATAGACAATGTCGGTGGCGTAGACGCGCTTGCGGAGAACCATGTCCAGTTGGTCCCGGTCTTCGTGGGGGGATTTTTTCTCCAAATCTACCAGGAAGGCTTTTTTACCATGCTCGGTGCGGGCGGCCATTTGCAGAACCCCAACCCCCAAGCCCAGGGTGTCGTATATGGGGGCCATCCAGCGCGCGTCACGCCGGGCCAGGTAATCGTTAACGGTGACGAGGTGCACGCCCCGACCCACGGGGATCCCGTTCACGGGGTCGAAGGCCCACGCGGTTGGGTCCTCCCCCCAGCGCTTCTCGGCGCGAACAATCCACCGGGGGTTGAGGGTTAGAGCGTTCAGGTAGAGGGGCATGGTGGCGGCCAGGGTCTTTCCCTCCCCCGTTAACATCTCCGCGACCAGGCCTTGGTGCATGGCTATCCCGCCAATGAGCTGAACGTCGTAATGCCGCAGGCCCAGGGTGCGCTTGCTGGCCTCGCGAACGACGGCGAAAGCTTCTGGCAAAATTTCATCCAGGCTTTCGCCCCGCGCCAACCGTAAGCGGAAATGAGCGGTCTGGGCGTGTAATTCTTCCAGAGAAAATTCTTCGTATTTTGGCTCTAGGTTGTTGATGCGGTCGACGGTTTCGGAAAATTCTTCGAGCTTGCGCTTATGGGGGTTTCCACCCAGCACGCGAATGATTTTTGTTAGCATGTGTTTTCACCTTGTTAGTTTCTACTAATCCGAGGCGATTATAGCATACGTGGTGGGTTGGTATGTTAGAGAATGGCAAATTGGGGTCGCTTTTTTCTGAATTCGTTGTCGTGTTGCTGGAAATAATACTTCTCAAGCCAACAACATGATACAATAGCAATAACAAGGAGTATAACTATGAGTGCTATGCCAATTCCAATAGAAGTTGAACGTGTCGCTAGCGAGTTAAAGATTCCCGTTGATGGGCTAATGAAACGCAGTGTCCGAGCGTTTTTGCGCCAGGAAACACGCGCTACACGGATGGATATTGCCGATTTACAAGATCGATACGGCGTAGATTCCGCGCGAGATCTGCGTTCACGTATTGAGAAGGGGGATATTCACAGTCATCCAGCATGGGAAGATGCTATTGAGTGGGAGCAATTAGAGAAGCATTTGGCCCATATTGAAGAAATGGTCAGCGAAGTCTAAAATGTATGAAGAACTCGCAGAAATTGCTGAAAATGAATTTGGAGATTTGGTAACTGGCTGGCACCTATTCTGCCGCCGCGCCGCTATCCCTTTAAAACTGCGCTTAGAGATTCGTGATGGAACTTATCTTGATATTTGGGTAAATAGTTCTAGGGACCGTTATGCATATCATTGGGAACAACGAGCAGTCAGGGGAAAAATTCACCGACATGATAATGCTCCTGACCACCCTGAAATTAAAACATTTCCAAAGCACTTTCATGATGGAAGCGAAGATAATGTTCTCCCCAGCCATATACCAGATAATCCACGCTTAGCGCTACGAAAGTTTCTGCAATTTGTGCGCCGCCAATTGGAAAAATAATCAGTTTACCACACTCCCACCCGCGCAAACTTTTGTCCCTCCGTGTATTCCAGAATCCTGCCCAAGCAGCCGGGGGATATGTCCTCAGGCAATTCGTCCAGGGGGATAAAGTCAAACTTTTCGATCTCCCAATCCGTTTCTCCGGTGAGGGTAAAATCCTCACAAAAAAAGACGGCGATGTGATCGTTTTTATGGTGGTAGAAATTGGTGTAGACCCCAAACAGGGAGAGGTCGCCCAAGGTTGCCCCTACTTCCTCTTTGGCCTCACGCCGGGCGGCTGCTTCTACCGTTTCTCCCTTCTTGACGCCCCCGCCGGGCAAAAACCATTTATTCTGGTAGGTATGTTTGACCAACAACACGGTCCCCTCCCGGATGAGGATCACCCGTACGCCCACGGTCAATGGCCGGGCGACGCGCCAAATGATTTTGCGGAGGTGGTAGAGAAGGCGTAGGATGATTTTCATTGATAGTTCTTCGTTTGACAAGGCCACATTCGTGGGTAGCAGCCCAATCGTATTGGGCGATTGGCATCTGGCTCATGGCTTAGCCGCCAACACGGTTGGCTCGCTACCCTGTTTGACAACGTCGCATTCGTGGGTAGTAGCCCAATCATATTGGGCGATTGGCATCTGGCCACTGGCTTAGCCGCCAACACGGTTGGCTCGCTACCCCAAATGTAGGTCGAAATGGTAATTTCGGTGCAAAGTTGCACTTTGCCTAGGCGAGTCGCTCTGCGCGCCTCTGGCGACCAACTCGCCCTACATTAATTCCTTTAGGGTTTGGCTTAGACGTTTAACCCCTTCCTCGAGTTTTTCAGGCTCATAGTAGGCAAAGCACAGGCGCATGTATTCCTGCATCTCGCCCTGAGCGGAAAATAGCGCACCCGGACGAAAATCAACCCGGTGTTCCTGGGCCATGGGACGCACTTTGCTGGTGTCCAATCCGGGCAACCTGGCCCAGAAGTAGAATCCGCCCCGGGGGTGGGCGTATTCCGCCTGGGGGAGGTGCCGGCGGAGGGCGTTGTCCAGGACGCGCAACCGGTGGGCGTATGTCTCCCGCAGGTGGGTGATGTTCTCTTCCAGGCCGCCGGATTCGACCAATCCCCGCATCAGGGCCGAGGTGAAGGGATTCATCCCCCCGCCGCTGTCAAGGAGGCCGTTGCCCGCCAGGAGTCCAATGACCCGATCATGGGCCTGGATCCAGCCCAGCCGCAAACCGGGGGCGAGGATCTTCGAGAAGGAGTTGACGGAGATGACGTTGGCCGCGTCCTTGGTGTAGGCGGCAAAAGGCTCGGGCGGTGACTGGGTGTAGGACAACAGGTGGTAGACTTCATCAGCGACGATGAAAAAATCCCACTCTTGTGCTATTTTTACCAACTTCTCTCTCCGCGCCCGGGTAAGTGTCCGGCCGCTGGGGTTCTGGAAGGTGGGAATCGTGTAGAGAAATTTGGGACGATAGCGGGTCAATAAGTCATCCAATGCGTCTAAGTGCAGGCCACCCTCGTCCATGGGAAGGGGGACAACGCGCAGCCCGTGGTCTTCGAAAACGCGCAGGGCCAGAAAATAGGTTGGCTCTTCAACAAAGACCACATTGCCGGGATTGGTGTAAAGGGTGCAGAGCAGGTCAAGGGCCGAGGATGCCCCACACGTAATAAAAAGCTGCCCCGGTCCGACCGGGATTCCGTAGGCGGTCGTCAAAAAATCTGCCAAAGCGGCGCGGAAATAGCCATCCCCCTGCTCGGTTCCATATTGCAGCGGCCTCGGATCTCCCCCAGCGAAATACTCCTCAGCCGAGCGGTGAATGGCCTCCACGGGCAATAAACGGGTATCAGGGTTGCCCATCCCCAAATCAATGAGGCCGGGCGTGGGGTTGGTTTGGGTGATGGTGTATGTGGGCATATTAGAAGATAAATTGAGATAGGTAGAACAAGCCTGTTAGGCCAAAGAAGCTCAAGAGGGAGGTAAGGATGACTATGCCTGCCACTTCGGCGATTTTGTATTCGTAGCGCTCGGCAAAAACGACCAGGGAAACGGCTGAAGGGATGCCGCTTTGTAATAGCAAAAATTGGTTCAGGTCGGCGCTCTGGCTGGGGGTGAGGAAGATGATGGCCAGCGTGGCCAGGGGCAGAAGCAAGGCTCGGAAAAGGGAATAGAAGAGTGCTTTTTTGATGGCCCGCGTTGAAAAATTATCGTAGATGAAGATGCCTAAGGAAAAGATAGCAATCCCCCCGGCCGCTCTTCCTAATAAGCTTAGGGAGTCATTGAGTATTTTGACTCGCAGGCCAAGTGCGGAAAATACCAAGCCGAAGAAGATGGCGAGGATTAGGGGATTGGTGAAAATCTTGCGTAAAAAGCCGAGGCCTTTTTCTTTTTTGTTGGCGTACTCGAACAAGAGGATGGTGAGAAGGATGCCCATTACGCCCAATCCGGACGCGGACACGATGGTTTCTTCCAGCCATTTTCCACCGTGAAGGGTCTCGAAGAAGGCGACTCCAAAAAAGGCGTAGCTGCCCAGGCTCATGACCAAACTGAGGAGGATGAATTGGTCTTTGGCGATCCAACCCAGCGCTTTGAGCGCGAAAAGCACGAGCAGGACAACCAAGATGGGGAGAAGGGTGCCGACGATGACGTGGTAATCCAGAGAGAACAAATCGAGATTCATTAACTCGACGAAAAACAAGGCGGGCAAAGCAAAGTAGTAGACAAAAGAGGAGAGGGTCTTGACGTGTTCTTTGGCGAATATGTTTGCTTTGCGGCTGGCAATGCCGAGGAGGACTAAGATGAGGATGGTGAGCAGGCTTTTTAATACTTCCATGGGCGGGGGGGGAACGCTTACGGGTTCTGAGGGGTCTAATGATAGCACATTTTGGCCATAACAACAGGAACTGTATTCAGGGTCAGCAATTCTTAATATGGCTTCACCTCATTTCCAGTTCAAATTTAGGGGTCTTTAGGAATTCACGGGGTTCTACGTTAGTCTCCGCTCCGAGGGGATTGCCAAATCCCCGTATCTAATGGTGTAATGCCAGTCACTACCCAGATATGGTTTGGATTTGGCACTAGCCTGTGGGTTGTACACCGTAATCCAAACCGAGTACCCCACGAAATCCCAAAGAGCCAAACCTCGGAGGTCTCCGAGACCTCCGAGGTTTCAGAGCCAGAGCGAAATTATAACAGCATTTTCGTGCACCCGCGCTTACAGTGTGCGCTAAAAAGTTGTTGTAAATTTTTGTACACGGAGCTTCGCACGCTTTCAGCGAAACACGGATGGCACGGAGGCTTTATTTTTACGTTTTTACAAGTATTTTTCCATGTCGCCTTGGGCGTGCCTGCGGCATTCCGTGCATTCCGTGTACCAAAGTTTCTTTGCGCTAACAACACTTTCGCGCACACACGCCTACATTTTAAGTTGACATAGAACAAACGTTCTGGTATATTTGAGGTGTCAAGTGTTGTGGGAGTAAGCGGGGGACAAGGACTTCCTATGTTTTTGGAGGATATTGACAGGAGCTAAAAATGAAGAAATTAGAAAACCTCGCTTGGTCACCCAAATGGGTCTCCCACCTGGGAGCTGTTCAAGGTTGCCTGGAATACCTGGACATAGAGATCTCAGACGCCTGGTTATATGGGGGAACAGGTCACGCTTTTCTTATCAATATCCATGAGGAGGTCTGTCCCAGCGGGCCGACGGCTTGGGCAACGATGATGCTCTTCGAAGGCGGGAAGAATCTGGGCTACGATTTCGACGGTGTTTTCGCTTGGAAGCACGAGCCAATTGACTTTGCCCACTTTCAGGAACAGGCCTGGGAATTTACAAAAAATGCCATTGACGACGGATTCCCTCTTTATGGCTGGGAACTTGATACCCCAGAGTTCTATGTGATCTACGGATATGACCAGATCGGCTATTATTATTCTGGGCCAGGGGCTAGTGGAAATATCGATCCCAAGCCCTGGAATGAATTAGGAGACACGGATATTGGCCTGATCGAAATCTACAGTATAAAACCAGGGGAACCACAAACTGATCAGGTTGTGGTCAGGTCTGCCTTGGAAAATGCCCTCAAACATGCCAGCAACCCCAAGGATTGGATTTATGAAAAATATGCCTCTGGTTTGAAGGGCTATGACTTTTGGATCTCAGCCCTGGAAAGCGGCCAAGCCAATCGTTTTGGGATGTGCTATAACGCTGCCGTGTGGCATGAGTGCCGGGCTTTGGGGGTGGAGTTTTTGGAAGAGGCACGAACTCGCCTGGTGGGGAGGGCGGGTAAGGCTTTTACCGAGGGAATTGAGCAGTACCAGGTGGTCGCCGATCGTTTGAAAAAGGTTTCGGAGAGTTTCCCGTGGACGCCTGAAGATAATGAGACAACACTTCCCCTTGACGAGCAATGCCAGGAAACGATCATATGGCTAAAAGAAGCTCGGAAGGCTGAAGCGGCTGGGTTAGATGCGCTGGAAGAAATTGTTGCTGCGTTGTCTTAAGTGAGCGTCTTAGACCGTTCGGTGCAGCCCCGCCACGCTGTGCGGGCCTACGGCCAGGCGCACACCGTGAGGCCGTGCTACGCGAGGGACACCTTCACCATCGTGAGGACACCTTCACTATCACCCATTATCGAAGCCACAAAATAAGGGTCGCCACCACCGCCACGCTGAGGGCGGAGGGAATGATCCGCCGGTAAATTGGCCCCCACTCGGCTTGAAAATACACGCGCGTCAACGCCAAACACAGATGAAGGGGGGACATTAACACGCCCAAAAAACCACCCGCCATCATCCAAGCCACCCAATGTGAGGCTATCATCCCGCTCTCCGGAGCGACCAAAGGAAATACAATGGGGAAACCAATGCTAAAAGCCGCAAAGGAAAGCCCGGTCAACAATCCGGCGATGAAGGGGATCACAAAAGCTACTACCGCCACCGGAATGTGAAAACTGATCAATTCCGTGGAGACCGCGTTCACGGCCCCGCTGCTATCCAGCACTTCCCGGAAGATCAAGGCCCCAAAAATCACCCCCACCGTTTTCCAGGGGATGCGTTCGCGCAGGATATCGCTAATGGCATGCAGGGGAATTTTCTTGATAGGCATCAACAAAGAGATCACGATCACCAGGCTGATGATCAAACGGGCCTGCTCATTGATGGGGAGCGCTACGGCGAGGATGATGACCAGGAGAATGGGCCAGATGTTCTTGGCTAAGTCTTGCCACTTGTGGGGATTGGGTTTCGCGGCCTCGTTTTCTCGAGCACGAAGGGGGATGCCGCGCAAGCCAAAAATGATTCCCCCCAGGATAGCGGTCGCCGTCAAGGGCCAGGTGGCGCTCACCAGTTGCGGGACGGTGAGGTCCATAATGGCCGCGCCCAGCAGGACAGCGGGGTAGACGGGGGAGACATATTCCCATAGATGGCGAAACCAATAGTTGACAAAGGTCTTGGTCTCCTGGTCAACCCCTAACTGATCGCCCACCTCATCTACCATGGGGGCCGAGAACATCGCTCCCCCCACCATGGGAAGCAGCCCCACCAGGGCCGGGAGGCTGGCGATGACAATCCGCCCATTGGGAATCAAATCTTGAAAGGCCTTGACCAAGTTTTTCAGGCTCCCGGATTGGCGCAATAATTCGCTGAGGATCATGATCATCACCACAGCGAGGGCTATGCGCAGGGTGAGGGGGGACAGGGAGGTTTGGAGCATATCCAGGCCAACCGAAGTCAACGGATAGCCAAACAAAAGCCCCACACTCACGGAAGCCATGAGGAGCACCAGACCCAGATCCCATTTGCGACTCAAGAGGATGACGATACCAACGAAGATTATTAAGATTTTAAGTAAAGAAGACATATGGACTATATTTCCACCACCGTCCCTTCGGCGGGATAAGAGACGTCGGAGATTCCCTCGCGGTGGAGGCGGTCCATGAGCGGTTTGGCCCCGCGCTCTTCGCCGTGGACGAGGAATACTTGTTTGAGTTGATCTTGAGTGGAGAGGGCGTACTGGGCCAATAAATCCTGCCCGGCGTGGGCGGAAAATCCCCCAATGGTGGCGACCTGAGCCCGGCGGTGGTACGTCTTCCCGAAGATGCGCACTTCTTTCTGCCGCTCCGCCAGGCGCCGCCCTAAGGTGTGGGGCGCCTGCCAGGAGACGATCAGGATCGTGTTGCGCGAATCCCCAATGTGATTTTTGAGGTGGTGCAGAATGCGCCCGGCTTCCGCCATTCCTGAAGCGGAGATGACCACGAAAGGCCCCTCCTGGTAATTGATAGCCTTTGATTCTTCCACCGAGCGGGTGTAGCTGAGCTTGTCAAATCCCAGCGCGGCGTGATGCCTGTCTCCGGCGATGAAGTCTTGAGTCTCCTTGTCGAAACACTCCGGATGCTGGCGAAAAATCTCGGAAGCGCGAATGGCCAGAGGGCTATCCACAAAGACGGGAATTTCAGGGATCTCACCACCCTCGATCATCTTGTGGAGGCAATAGACCAATTCCTGCGTCCGGCCCACGGCAAAGGCGGGAATAATCACTTTTCCACCGCGATCGATTGTCTTCTTGACAACCTTTCGGAGTTCCTGAAAAGCCTGGCTGGGGTCACGTTTCTTTTTATCGCCGTAGGTGCATTCCATAAGCAGATAATCCACCTTTTTCGGGAAAACTGGATCGCGAATGAGCAATAAACCGGGACGGCCAATATCGCCCGAAAACCAAATCCGGGACGTTTTACCATTTTCGGTGACGTCCAACATCACCGAGGCGGAGCCTAAGATATGCCCAGCGTCCACCAATTGCGCTTCCAGGCCGGGAATAGGCGAAAACTTTTTCCCATACCCCACATTTTGGAAGTACTGCGCTACCCGGGCGGCATCCTCTTGGGTGTACAAGGGTTCAATAAGCTCTTTCCCTTGGCGAGCGCGTTTTTTGTTGAGATATTGGGCATCATATTCGTGGATGTGCCCGGAATCAAGGAGCATAATATTGGCCAAGTGTGCCGTGGCATTGGTGGCGTATATGGGGCCTTGGTAGCCATCCTTGACGAGATGAGGCAGGTTGCCGCTATGGTCAATGTGCGCGTGGGAGAGGATTACGGCGTCAATTTTGCTGGGTTCGAACGGGAAATTACGGTTCCGTCGATAAGCTTCTTTTCGGCGGCCCTGGAAGAGGCCGCACTCTAATAATACTTGTTTGCCATTGACTTCTAATAAGTGCATGGAACCGGTGACGGTCTGGGCGGCGCCTAAAAAACGAATCTTCATCTTAGCCTCCTGTTATCAAACTAAGTCCGCGAAAAATCCTTTATGATTTTTGGCTATGTCACTTTAATTCGATATTGCGGGGTCACGGTGTGCGCCCTTGGCGTTGAAACCCCGACTACAAATTCATATTTTTCATTTTATAGTTGGCACGAAACTAAGTAATTGTTCTTAGAATCTCTTTCCCGAAATGTTCCATCCGCCAGGGCACCTCTTCCATCACAGATTCTAGTTCCTCTCGCGTGTGGGGATTGTTTTCGGCAATGGCGTTGAGGATGACGCGCGGTAAAATGACCGCTGAGTTGACGCCCATTTTCTTAGCCGTCTTTTTTCTCCACGCTTTTAATTCTTGGACTCTGTCCAGATAATCCCGGTCAGGGCGTTGGGGATAAGATATCGCAAAAGGTTCTGCTTCTAAGCCTTCTTGGATGCTCTTCAATAACCCCGCGCCATAGCGTTTCTTCATCCAGTGGGGGACGCCCTTTATAGTACGAAGTTCATGTTGGTTTCGAGGGCATTCTTCAGCCAAAGTCACTAAAAATCGGCGGGAGAAAACTTTAAAGAGAGGTTTGTCTTTTTTCTGGGCAATTCCGTCTCGATAGTCACAAAGCTTCTTATAAACGGCCGCCTTCTGTGGGGAGAGATCCTGCGGGCCATTCCCCCGCCAACAGGGGGGAAGTTTTTGCCTGCTGGGGCGTTCGTGCGCGTTACAAGCGCGGGTGAAGTCTTCCTGGGCCAACTCCCAGCGTTTGGCTTGCCTGAGTTGCGTAGCAAGGATATTACGGATATCAATTAGATAATGGGTATCGATTTGCGCGTAGCGCAGCATCCCGGCCGGGAGTGGTCGTTTCCCCCAATCGGCTTTTTGATACCGTTTGTTGACCTTCACCCCTAGCAACTCTTCCAAAAGGCTGTCCAAGCCCATTTTCTTTCGGCCTAAAATACGGGCTGCCAGCATCGTGTCAAAGATATTGGCCATTTCGAAGCCTAAATCCTTTGCTAACATGATGACATCGTACTCAGAGGCGTGGAATATTTTTTCAATTTTAGGATCGCTGAAAATATCTCTCAAAGAGGAGAGGTCCTCGATTGCCAAGGGGTCGACGAGGTAGTCCCGTTCCAGGGTGGAGATTTGGATCAGGCAAACTTGTTCCTGGTAGGCATGCAGGCTGTTGGCCTCGGTGTCTACGCCAAGAGCGGCCTCTTGGGAGAGGTCGTCAAGCATACGGTCCAGAGCGGATTTGTTTTCAATCAATATGGGGTCAGGTAGATTATGTGTTTTCATTGTTGCTATTATAGCATTGAATATTGTTGTTGGCTCATCTATAACAAATGGTAACCATTCACGCCCCCCTGTCCCCCCAACTCTGGGGGGAAGGCTGACTCCCCCAGGATTGGGGGTTGGGGGGCGAAGGTGGGTGAACGGTTGACGGTTTTCCTCTCTCTATGGTATCATCCTTCTCTAGTAATTGATAGTTTTTGTAGTGTATGTTTAAGGAGAGAACAATAGGAAAGACAAAATATAGAGCAAATAATTATATTCGGTCTAGTGAGGTACGCCTCATTGACGCCGACGGGGAAAACCGAGGAGTTGTTCCTATCAAGGAAGCTCGCCAAACAGCGCATGAGGCTGGACTAGATTTGGTTGAGGTGGCCCCTAACGCTCGCCCTCCCGTTTGCAAGGTGATGGATCTTGGGAAGTTTCTTTACGAACAAGAAAAGAAACGGCAAAAAGCTCGCAAAGCTCAAAAAACTATTGAGGTTAAAGAAATTCGCCTTCGCCCCAAAACCACCGAGCATCATCGAGGTTTCAAAGTCCGTGATGCACGCCGCTGGTTGGAAGAAGGGAAGAAAGTTAATGTCCGCATTCAATTTCGAGGCCGAGAAATTCATTACCCCGAAATTGCTATGGACATCCTCAGAGGAATAGCACAAGAGCTTAGCGATGTGGGAGAAGTGGAGCATAGACCGTCAAGAGAGGGCCACTCGTTGCTCATGATCTTAGCCCCGCTCAAAACGTAACTCCTTTTTTTAGCGTTGAGTTGCAAGACCCCAGAATGGTTCTTAGAAAATAAGCCATTCGTGGGTTAAGGTGTTTTTTTGAGCAACTTAGTTTCTCTAAGAAACCAGGTTACGCAAGAATATTAACAAGAAAGTTCATTTTAGTAGTGCGGCCGTTGGGTGCAATCAACAGGTGCCTCAGTGAAAGATCAAACAGGTAACCGGCGCTCAGGGGCGGCAGGAGAGTAAAAATATGGCACGTGTAAAAACAGGAACCACCCGTCGTAGACGGCACAAGAAAATTGTAAAATCAGCCAAGGGTATGTACAATACCCGGCATCGGCTTTACCGCCGCGCCAACGAGGCCTTGCTGAAAAGCCTCTGGTACGCATATCGTGACCGAAAAACCCGGAAACGGGATTTGCGGCGCTTATGGATTACCCGTATCAACGCTGCGGCGCGTCAAAATGGCCTGCCTTATAGCCGTTTCATTTACGGCCTCAAGCAAGCCAATATTGATCTCAACCGCAAAATGCTGGCTGACATGGCTGTTCGAGACCCAGAAGCGTTTGCAAAAATCGTAGAAGAAGCCAAAGCCGCTATTCCCTAGACTTTGACTTCCTGGAAATGAGAAGATCCGTCCTCGTGGGCGGATTTTTTCGTTTAATGCTACAATTCTATATGAGGTGAATACTATGACAAATGAAATACAACGCCAGGAAGATTTTTCTCCCCACTTTCGTTTTCAAATTGTGCAGGGTGATATTACCCAAGAGACGGTGGATGCCATCGTCAACGCCGCCAACGCCCAACTCCAGCATGGCGGCGGCGTGGCGGGGGTGATTGCCCGTGCCGGAGGGGCTGACATTACCACGGAGAGCCGGGCCTGGATTGCGGAACATGGCCCGGTGGGGCACGCCATACCCGCTTTCACCACTGCCGGGAATCTCCCCTGCCGGTACGTGATCCACGCTGTGGGGCCAATCTGGGGGTCGGGCGATGAGGACGCGAAACTAGCCGCCGCGGTGACTGGCTCGCTCCAACGGGCTGAGGAACTTGAGGCTAGCTCCCTCTCTCTCCCCGCTATCTCAACCGGCATTTACGGCTTTCCCCCCGAGCGAGCGGCCGGGGTGATTTTCAGCGCCCTTAGAAAATACGCAGCCCAAAACCCGCACACGCAACTGGAGCTGGTTCGGTTGGTGCTTTACGGCGATCCCACTGTAACAGCCTTCCTCAGCGTTTGGGATAGGGACTAAACGATGATCACCTCGACCAAGAATGCCACCATCAAACGGGTTCGCCGCTTGCAAAATAAGTCAAGTGCCCGCCAAAAAGAACAAGCCTTTGTGATCGAAGGCCTGCGCCTGGTGGAAGAGGCCCTCCAGCACGGCTGGGGGCCAGAGATTGTGCTCTACACGGCGACGTTAGATCAACGTGGTTTTCGGGTAGTGGATCAATTCCGGGCCCAGGGTATTCAGGTCACCCAGGTCTCGCCGGAAGTGATGGGTGTCGCCAGCGACACAGAAACGCCCCAGGGGCTGTTGGCCGTTCTCCCCCTGCGTGGGCAGCCGCAACCGCCCAAGCTGGACTTCCTGCTCATCCCCGACGCTGTCCGCGATCCGGGCAATTTGGGCACCCTGCTGCGCACCGCCCTGGCCGCCGGGGTGGACCTCGTCCTCCTCCCGCCCGGCACGGTTGACCCTCATTCCCCCAAAGTCGTCCGCGCCGGGATGGGGGCACATTTTCGTCTTCCCGTCACCAAAACCTCCTGGGAAGAGATCGAGGAGCGCGTGAGGCCCTTGCGCGTTTTTGTGGCCGAAGCCGAAAAAGGCCTCCCCCACACAGAGGCGAACCTGCGCCAACCCCTGGCCCTGATCATCGGCAATGAAGCGCGCGGCCCAGGGAAAGAGGCCCAACACATGGCCGATGACTGGCTGCACATCCCCATGCCCGGGGGCGCTGAATCCCTCAACGCGGCCGTGGCGGGTTCTATTCTCATCTTCGAAGTCCTTCGGCAGAGGGGGTGAACACATAAGACCTCCGAGGTTATATAGCCGTAAACCTCGGAGGTCTTGGGGCGCGAAACAGGCACAGGGCTTCAGGTTGACCAGACACAAGGTGAAACCTAAAGAAGGTCGTTCAGGCTCTGATTTTCTTTCGCAGGGATATGAACTTCTTCAATCGAAGAGCATCCCGATTGAAAAAAATCTCGTCGCCGTCTAGCTGCCGCTCCTGTAAAAATTCCTCGATTTTGTCATTTTCACCAATCTCAAAAAATGTGTGACCATCTGAGTTCTCTACCAATAGGGCTTGGCTTTCGATTCCCAGGTGGAGCATTTTTTCCAATTGTTCGCGGTCGGTTTTCCCCACCCGAAGATTGGTATTATTGACTTCTAAAGCGAACCCGTACTCAATAGCGAGGGCGATCACTTCTTCTAAAACTAAGGGCTGGGCTGCTTTGCAGGGATGGGTTAAAATATCCAGGGGGTATCGCTTTAAATAATTTTCTAAAGCTTGGGTGTTATCCGAGGCTGAACTTCCAAGGGGATGATGAAACCCAGCACTGACCAAATCAAAGTTGTTGTGATAGTTTTCAGGGTAGTCGCTCTCCCCGTCAACAGCTAAAATATTGACTTCGATCCCCGCCAAAACGGTGATTTCTTTCCCCCGCGAACTCCTTATCTTTTCTGGACAGCGCCGCT
>JAANWX010000013.1 GCA_018263575.1 Chloroflexota bacterium
AGCAAACTTCAAAAGTCTCAGAGGATGTTTTAAGAGAAGTTTCATAAGCGTTTTTGAACTTTTGGGTCCACCAAGCTCTATTTTGAAGACTTTTGAAGTCTATCTCTTTGGGGTGGTGAACGCTTACGAATATTTTGTCTACATATTCAAAGATTGCTTTCAAAGCCACTCACACACGCGCCACCTTTCCTCCTCCACCTTGCCTCCATCCCCCCCACACACTATAATATCCTTATGCCCAAATTCCATTTTTCCTACCCCATCACCGTCCGCTATAGTGACCTGGATCCCCAGGGACACGTCAACAATGCCTGCTATTTGAGTTATTTCGAACACGGGCGGGTAGCCTATATTCAGCATCTTGAACTTTGGGATGGCAAGTCTTTTCTTGATCTCGGCTTTGTGTTGGCAAATGCCAAGGTAGATTTCAAAGCGCCCATTCTCATGGCGGATGATATTCAGGTACGCGTGCGTGTTTCACGCCTGGGTGGAAAGAGCCTAGAGATGGAATATGAGATTACGACGATCTTGGACGAGAAAATATTTGCAACTGGCAGTACCACCATGGTCGCGTATGATTATCGTGCTGGTCGGGCAATTCTCATCCCATCGGCATGGCGTGAAGAAATTGTTGCTTTTGAGAAAATAAAAAATAATAGTTGAGGCCTTTATGAACATAATTCCAGCAACTAATGAGTACTTGATCGAATTTTTGGTGGGCCTTTTAAACACGCCTAGCCCAACCGGTTACACAGAAAAGGCCATTGTTTATATCGAGGAAGCGCTGGCTGATTTTCCTGCCCTAGAAGTCACCCGGACGAGGAAAGGCGGTCTGGTAGCAGCTTGGGAAGGAAAAAGCTCCACCTCTCCGCGAGGTTTAACAGCGCACGTTGATACGCTGGGAGCCATGGTGAAAGAGGTTAAGGCCAACGGGCGTTTGAAGTTGACTAAATTAGGAAGTTTTCCGTGGAATACAGTAGAAGGAGAAGGATGCACCATATTTTTACAAGACGGTGAATCTATGCGTGGCTCTATTCTCATCAAAGCCGCCTCTGTTCATGTCCATGGCAAAGATGTGGGAGAGAGCAAACGTGATGATGATCATATAGAAGTCCGCCTGGATGCGTGCACCACCTCTCAAGAGAAGACCTTGGAATTAGGCATTGAGGTGGGCGATTTTGTGGCTTTTGATCCCCGCGTGGAGATTGTGAACGGATTTATCCGCTCCCGGCACCTAGACGACAAGGCTGGGATAGCTTGCCTAGTAACAGCTATCAAGTCCCTTCATGAAGCCGGCATAAAGCCTGCCCAGGATACGATTTTCCTTTTTAGTAATTATGAAGAAGTTGGACACGGGGCAGCAAGTGGTTTTCCGGCAAGTGTGGGCGAGTTAATTGCTGTGGACATGGCGGCAGTTGGCAAAGGCCAAGCTTCGGACGAATTTAATGCCACGCTGTGCGTCAAAGATTCGGGCGGGCCTTATCACCATAGCCTAAACCAACGTCTCCGGAAACTGGCCCAAGAGCACAAAATTCCTTTCAAAGTAGATATTTACCCTTATTATGGTTCTGATGGGGAAGCGTACTGGCGGGCGGGCGGTGACGTGGCCGTGGCCTTGATTGGTCCGGGCGTGGACGCTTCTCACAATTACGAACGCACGCACATGGACGCTTTAACAGCGACTACCAAGTGGATACTCGCTTATTTGCTTTCATGAGGATTCAGGTAACCATTCACGCCCCCCTGTCCCCCCAACTCTGGGGGGAAGGCTGACTCCCCCAGGATTGGGGGTTGGGGGGCGAAGGTGGGTGAACGGTTACGGATTCAGAGGTAGCGGAAGAGGTAGAGGAAATAAAGGAGACAGAGGAGACAGAGGAGACAAAAGAGTCAAAGGAGACAAAGGAAGCAGAGGAAGATCTTTGCACCCTCTGCGCCTTCTGCCCCCTCTGCATCATCTAACTATGGACTATCAACCAGCCCGTGAAGATATGGTAGATGCGCAGATTGCCCGGCGTGGCATTCAGGATGAGCGCGTTTTGGAGGCCTTTCGAACTGTCCCCCGGCATCTCTTTGTCCCCACCAAAGACCGCGGCCGCGCTTACGCCGATAGCCCGCTCCCCATCGGTAAAGGACAAACTATCTCTCAACCTTACATCGTTGCCTATATGACCGATCTCCTGAAATTACAAGGCGATGAGACCATATTGGAGATCGGGACCGGCTCCGGGTATCAGGCGGCCATTTTGGGGGAATTAGCGGCGGAAGTTCATAGTATTGAGCGCCACAAAAAGCTGGCAAACACAGCTCAAAAATGCTTGGCCCAACTTGGCTATGACAATGTTCACGTCCACTTAGGGGATGGTACACAGGGGTTGCCAGAATTTGCCCCCTATGCTGCGGTAATGGTCACTGCCGCCGCGCCCATTGTCCCCCGCCCTCTCCTGGATCAATTGGAAGATAATGGGAAGTTGATTATGCCGGTTGGAGAGCGTTTTGGTCAGGTGCTGGAGCTTTGGCAGCGACAGGGAGAAGACTTCAACTCACAGCGACTTGTCCCTGTCGCTTTTGTCCCTCTCTTAGGTGAGCATGGCTGGGATTAATTGGTGGGCTGGTACATTGGTGGACTAGTATATTGGTAAATTGGTCAGGCCACCCAACCAGTCTACCAATTTCACCAATCTACCAATGTACCAATGTACCAATTTCCCAACTTACCAATTTCCCAGCTTCCCAATCTACCAACGTACCAATCCTATACCCAACTGATGGTGACGAGCACGATGGGGCGCTTTTTCGTCTTACTGTACAAGAAGGAGCGGATAGACTTAACAACTTGATTGTGAATGTCTCCCTCCGTTTTCTTGACAAGCTCAATCACTTTCTTTTTTGTTTCTTCAATAATATCACTATCCCCATGTTTATACACAAAGCCTCGGGAACTGATTTCCGGCTCTGTTTGCAGGCGTGCTTTATGATTTAAGACGATGCTGATGGTTACCACACCTTCTTGGGCTAAGGCCTCCCGTTCCCGTACAACGCTGGGACCAATGTCGCCCACCCGGACCCCGTCCACGAAGACATAACCGCCCGGAATACGTTCCCCTATCGTCATCTCTCCATCTTTGAATTCTATAACCTGACCATTCTCCACTACCGCGATATTCTCGCCTGGGAAGCCCGATTCTTCCGCCAGTATGGCGTGTTGCTTCATGTGTCTTAATTCACCATGCACAGGGATGAGGTGTTTGGGCTTGACAAGATTGATCATTAACTTCATTTCATCTTGTTTAGCATGCCCTGATACGTGAATGTGTGACAAGGGGGCATAGACCACATTGGCACCGCGTTGGAAAAGGCGATTGATGGTCTGGTAGACACTTTCTTCATTTCCAGGGATGGTGTGAGAAGAGAGTACTATTGTGTCATCATCGAGCAAGTCGAAACGGCGATTCGTCCCTCGCGAAAGACGTCCCATAATGGAATAAGGCTCTCCCTGCGAGCCTGTGGCCATCAAGACAACGTCTTGGGGAGGTAAATTTAGGGCTTCGTTTAAGTCTACAAGGACATGGCTGGGAATATTCAAATACCCTAATTCATGGGCCATATCTGAGTTTTGGCGCATGCTATAGCCCACAAAAGCCATTTTTCGTCCATGGCGTTCAGCAGCTTCAGCCACTTGCTTCATCCTCGAAACCAGAGATGCGAAAGAAGCGATAATAATTCGCCCTGGCGCATCCTGGAATATCTTATCCAGGGCACCATCGAGCATTTTTTCGGAAGGCGTCCAACCAGCCTGGTCGGCGTTTGTGGAATCGGCCAAGAGGGCCAGGACTCCCCGCCCGGAGAAATCCGCTAGTTTGGCAAAATCGGTTGGCCAGCCATCTACCGGGGTGGGGTCGAACTTATAGTCGCTGGCATGAACCACTAAACCTGCCGGGGAAGTGATCCCTAACCCCACTGTATCGGGTATGGAGTGGCAAACATGGAAGGCCTCAACTTTGAAGGGGCCAACATTGAATTCATCTCCTGCGTGAATGGTGTTAAGGTTTGCTTTATTCAGCAACTTGTCTTCGGATAGTTTGACCTCGATCAGGCCTCGTGTCAGGGGAGTGGCATAAAGTGGCGCGGAAATCTCCTCCACAATATGAGAAACTGCTCCTATGTGATCTTGGTGGCCATGGGTGAAAACAATCCCCCGCACTATGTCCTTTCTCTCACGGACGTACTCAAAATCGGGAATGATATAGTCAATTCCTAACATGTCATTTTCTGGGAACATCATCCCAGTATCAACAATCAGGATGTTCTCACCATACTCGTAGAGCATCATGTTTTTTCCAACTTCCCCTAACCCACCAATGGGTATAACTTTTAATTTTTTTGAACTCATATTTTTAACCTCGTGTACTAAATAATAAAAAACACCCGAACGGAATAATACCGGCCGGGTGGTGATTTCAGGTTGAAATTTCAGCTAGACAATAAGCGTTTGAAACGAACTTAAATAAAAACTGATAAAACAACATTCTTCCAACTATTGCTGGCGAAAAAAATGCCAGCCGGACTGACATACTTCGTATCTCGCAGGATTCTAGCATGGGCATGTGGTTTTGTCAAAGTCTTAATCGTGGTTGTTACAAAACATTAAGACTTTAGGTGCCGCGATCTTATAGAAGCGGTAAATGGATGGTGAAAGTTGTTCCCTTTCCAACTTCACTCTCTACGCTGATCCTTCCCCTGTGCCCGGTGATAATTTGTTTCACTACCGATAATCCCAACCCAGTCCCTTCTACTTTGTCACTGTGTTCCGGAACTCGATAAAACTTTTCGAAGATAAGTGTGAGATGCTTCTTTTCTATGCCCACGCCTGTATCGCTGATTTCGACGAGAAAATCTTTTTCTTCCAAGGAAACTGCGGCTCGCAAGGTGATTTGGCCGCCTTCTTTGTTATATTTTATGGCGTTATTAAGAAGGTTGAGCAGGGCTTGCTTTAGTTTAGCGCGGTCTCCACGAACTAGAGGTAGGTCTTGAGGGATGTCGACAAAGACGGTCAAACTTTTCTCTAGGGCCTCTTTTTCTATTAAATCATAGCATCCTCTTAGAAGCTCTCCCATGTCAAATTTTTCTATTTTGAACTGTGAGCGCCCAGATTCCAGTCGGGAAAGATCAAGAAATGAGGTTGACATCTCGGCCAAACGCTCAATTTCTGTATTCAAGACTCCCATCATCTTTTCTTTTTGGTCTTGGGAGGCTCGAGGATGTTCTAAGAGGTGAGTGGCCGCGTTGAGAGAAGACAGCGGAGTGCGTATTTCATGGACAAATTCTCCAATTAAATCAGATTGCTGAAATAAGCGCGAGTTCTCAATGGCCACCGCAGCCTGAGCGCCTAGGGCCATAAGCACCTCCTGATCTTCCGGAGTGAAGTCGCCTTCCTTTTTATTAATAGCTTCGAGGACGCCTATCATTTTATCTTTTGTAACTAAGGGCACCCCCAGTATCGATCGGCTAGTCATTTTCGTGGTATTGTCTACATGCCTAAAATGGCGCTCATCTTCTTGCGGATTATCTATGATGATGGGTTCTCTTTTTCTGGCAATCCATCCTGCGATGCTATTGTGGAGAGGAACAACCATACCGCGCACAAGGGTTGAGTCTATATTAGTCGCGACCTGAAAATAAAGCTCTTCCTTGATAGGGTCATAAAGCAAAATAGACGCTTCTTCAGCATCCGCAATATCAGCCGCGGCTCTGACAATTTCCATTAACAAGATATCCAAATCAAGCTTGGATGCCAAATCCAGAGAAATTTGAATCAGGCGTTGGTAGCGGCTTAAAAGGGATGAAAGTTTTTTATTGTTAGGCATAGAGGACACCCTGCGTTATTTTAGGTAGGACTTCAGCAACATCGCGATGAATAACTACATTGGCTAGTTTGTCAAGATGGGTTTTCATTTTGTTGAGAATGATGAGGTTCACACCTTTTCGAATAGCCCTTGTGGGAAGATCCGCCACGGGCGTGACCGTTAACGAGGATCCAATCACAAGTAATAAATCACATTTGCCTATCGCTTTTTTGGCCTCTTTCCAAGTATGGGCAGGAAGTTGTTCGCCAAAGAGAACGACATCGGGTTTGAGAATTTCTTCGCAACTTGGACAACGGGGAATAAGGCCTTTTTCCATGAAGGGAGTGAGTATCTCTTGGGTGTTTTCTATTTGTTGATAACACCCAAGGCAAGAAAGGGTTTCAAATGTCCCATGCACTTCCAGAACGTGAGAAGATCCTGCTCGTTGGTGAAGCATATCTATGTTCTGGGTAATAATTGTTTTAAGATGCCCGGCTTCTTCCAAACGGGCCAAAGATCTGTGGGCTGCGTTAGGTTCTGCGCTCAGCATATGACTGGCTAGGGGCCGAAGCCATTCGAAAAACCGCTCAGGATGGTGACGAAAGGCATTGAGGGAAGCCACCTCCATAGGAAGATACCTAGCCCACAATCCACTCCCTGCGGACCGAAAATCAGGAATACCCGAAGGAGTTGAGATCCCAGCCCCTGTTAAAACCACACCTCTTTCCGCTTGGCGGATGATATCGGCAGCTTTTTGTATGCGCTCCGCAACGTTCGAAGAGGTAGGCGACATTTTTGATTAAACTAAACTTGACGCTAATTTTTCAAATTGTTGAGTTGTCAGGCTGGTGGGGGCTTGAACGACCAAAGGTATTTTAGCACGAAGTGCCTGGTAAGCCATCTCTGGCACCGGGGTAAATACAATAGATACAGGATACCCAAATAATTCTTCAGCTTGTTCCCAACTCAATTGGATGCTAGTGCGCATCCGGTTGATCAAAACATTTGTGATGAGTCCTATACCTACCCCAGCCTCCACCAAAGCATCAAACAGCAATCGCGTTTGTTGAACATTGCTCGGGGTTGGGGCGATGCAGAGTATCACGCGATCACACTCTCGAATGACATTTGAAATAAGGGGAGGAAAAGCAGTGCCCAAATCAAGAACAACATAATCAGCCAGTTACCGCAAATGTTTGGTAATGGTTAAAAATTTATCAGCTTCCCCAAAATGCTTAGCATCTTCCGGTTCATGAGAAGAGAGGAAAGTCATAACGCCACTTTTATGGGGTAGTAAATTACCTCTGACATCTTCCAAACTAACTGCTTTATTGTTTTCCAGAAGCCCAAGCATTCCACTTGGATTCCTAAAGCCCAAGTCCAAGCCTATTGTCCCTTGCCCGGGACGGAAATCGGATAAAATGACATTCTCCTTGGTTTTTTTATGCAAGGTCACCGCCAAGTTTGTGGCCATTGTAGAGACGCCAATCCCTCCCTTGGCCGCTAAAACACCGAAAATTTTCCCGGATGGCGGAGGGGGAGCGGGCGCCTGAACAACCACCTCTCGTTTTGGCGTGCGTTTTAAAATAGCCTTCACCTGGGCAAAAAGCTCACGGGGCTGGGTGGGCTTGGTGAGGTAGGCATCCGCACCTGATTCAAGACCCTCTATCCTGTCATCAACCTGGCTCTTTGCCGTGAACATGATAATGGTATAGGCTCAGTTTCTGGATTAGCGCGTAACTTCCGGGATACTTCATAGCCATCCATTTGTGGCATCATCACATCCAGCAAAATCAGGTCTGGAAGATTAGCCGTTGCCATTTCGATTGCTTTCTTTCCATTAGACGTGGCAAGAATCTCATAGCCTTTCTGCTCGAGCATCATCCCTACTAGTTTTAGGGTATCAATATCATCATCCACTATTAGAATTTTCTTAGCCATAGACATCACCTCACGTAAATTATATTTTCTCAATACCTCTTCTTTTATAGGACTTACGCAGTTGGGTAGACAACCCAATCGAATTGGGTGATTTTACTTGCAAAACTACGGCCAATTCGATTGGCCTGCTACCCTAGAACTACTATCAGTGCGTAAGTCCTATCTTATTTTCCAGGGTATTGAGTTCTTAGCGCGGAATGTACAAAACCTCTATGAAACCAATATACCATAGATTATAATCGTTTTGATGATTTTAGAACACATTAAGCGCAACTTGCCCAATAATAATCGTCTCATCGTGGCTGGGGTATCCGGCGGGCCTGACAGCCTTTGTTTGGTAGATGGATTGGCCCGATTGGGCTACCCGGTTGTGGTGGCCCACTTCAACCATCTCCTGCGCCCGGAGGCGGGGGACGAAGCCCGTCGGGTGGAGGAAGTGGCCATTTCCCGGGGCGTCGACTTCCTGCTTGGGGAAGGGGACGTAAGGCAACATGCCCACACGCATGCCCTTTCCCTGGAAGAAGCCGCCCGGCTCTTGCGCTACCAATTCCTTTTTGAGCAGGCTCGAAATCTCCAAGCAGGAGCCGTTGTCGTGGGCCATAACGCCAATGATCAAGTAGAAACCATGCTCATGAATCTCTTGCGCGGCAGCGGGCTAGCCGGATTGAGCGGCATGCTGCCCTCCACTTTGCCCAATCCCTGGAGCGAGACCATCCCGCTGGTGAGGCCGCTCCTAGGCGTGTGGCGTGAGGATATTCTGGCCTATTGCCGGGAACGGAACCTTAAGCCCGTTCACGATCCCTCGAATGTGGATACGGCCTTTTTCCGCAATCGTCTGCGGCGTGAGCTTCTTCCCCTCCTCGAAGAGTACCGGCCCGGTGTCCAGCAACGGCTTTGGCAAACAGCCCACATTTTGGCCGGGGACCAAGAAGCTTTACAGCAGCACGTTGATCACCTTTGGAGAGCGTTCCCAACACAATGCACTGGCGATTATGTAGCCTTTGACAGCGAAGAATTCTTAAGCTTGCCAAAAGGCACCCAGCGCCGCTTAATTCGGCGGACATTCCGTCACCTTCGCCCGGATTTCACGGAAATCAGTTTTGAGGTGGTTGAAACAGCTTGCCAATTTATGGCGCGTCCCTCGCAAAGCAAAGAAGCAAATTTGGCCGGGCGGGTGCGCATCATGCTCATTGGGAAGCGAGTTTATCTGGCAGCCTGGGAGGCCAATATACCCTTGGACGCTTGGCCACAAATGGGGAAAGATGTTTCCCAACTTGTGTTGCAAGCCCCCGGCCAGGTTGACTTGCCCGCCGGGTGGAGCTTCCATGCTGAATATGTTAAAAGTATATCCGCCTTAAACGCTCAGAAATTACAGCGTGAAAATCCCTTTCAGGTTTATCTCGACGCTGGGAAAACACGTCCGCTGCTCCTTATCCGCTCCCGACAGAAAGGAGAGAGATTCGCTCCCCTGGGGATGGATGGTCACTCCATGAAAATCGCCGATTTTATGGTCAATGAAAAAATTCCTCGGCATGCTCGTCCTAAATGGCCTTTGGTAATTTCCCAGGGCGAGGTAATCTGGGTGCCAGGTCATCGGCTAGCGCATGCTGTGCGGGTCACGGACGAGACGGAAAAGGTGCTTTCCCTCACGCTTGACCAGGGTTAGTCGGGCGAAAGGTTGTATTCGGTCAGGGTCTCATTTTCATCTATTTGCTTGCTAAGGCTCATCAACTTGCGGCTTATTTCACGCCATTGTACTTCTGAGACGCCTAGTTTCTGGCGGATCTTGTTGTGCGGGAGACCGGCTCGCCAATCGATAAGGGCGCTCGTCCAGCGGCACATCGAGAAAGAGACACGTTTATCTAAACCAGCATCATCGCCTAGCCCTTCGAGCACATATTCCAGCATCCGCGCTGACCAGGGGAAAAGCTCATCGCTCAGGACATATTGTTTCCGGTACGCCTGATAGGCTTCGGCCCAACTCTGTGGAAAGGGGATTTTGCGTTCTTTATAGCGATTCTGGGGGCTTGCATAGCGCACAAAAACGAGGGGGCCTTCGGGGGCATCCATGTGAATGTGGTTGGGGCCTAGATTGGTGCATTCTCCCTTTTTGAGTNCTGTATGGAGAAGCAGGGTAAAGAGCGTGTAGGCGCGGGTATCTGGTTTTTCGCTCCGGAAGGCTTCATAGGCCGTCTTTAACATGGCCTTCACTTCGGCGGGGGAAAGCACCTCGGGCAGGGGGCTTTTCACGGACTTCTGAACAACTTTTTCCGCTGTGTTGACAGCAATTGCGCCCCCTTCATGGAGCCAACGAAAGAAAGATTTGAGAGAGGTGATGCGGCGTGCCAAGGTTTTGGGGCTGCAAGGAACATTCCTTTCGTTCTCCATCCAGTCCAAAAAATTATTTAGGTCAATTAAGCTGATATCGCCTATTTTTTTATCAGGGGGAAGGTAAGAGCCTAAGAGACGCAAATCCCCCAGGAAAGCAGTTACCGTATGGGGAGAGCTTCCTTGGTCTTCTAGGTA
Source organism: Chloroflexota bacterium (assembly GCA_018263575.1). Taxonomy (GTDB): domain Bacteria; phylum Chloroflexota; class Anaerolineae; order Anaerolineales; family UBA11858; genus B10-G9. The sequence goes on from JAANWX010000013.1 coordinate 10,311, forward strand.
AATTTCCCAAGCCTTGAGAGCTGGGGTTAAGGTTGTTTGAGGGGTTATGTGGGCCGTGGTTTCTTTTGACATAATCTTCTCCTGTGGCTTTGTGTTCTTCGTATAGCCGGCATTCTAAGTGTACACGATTAAGAGATGATTGTCAAATACCTGCGCTACTCGGCGGGCGGGGGGACGGGGAGGTCCTCGACGTCGGTCTCAACCCACTTGTCGCCTTCGGGGATGAGCATGACGGGAATGTCCTCGCGGATCGGGTATTTGCGGTCGCACTCCCGGCACACGAGCCAGGATTCTTCGTAGTAATCCAGGGTTCCCTCACGGGTTTGGACACAGGCCGGGCAACGCAGAATTTCGAGTAGATCTTTGCTTACCATGATTTCTCCTTAGGGGTGTTTGTTAGTTTGTAGTCACTATTATACCGAAATTTATGGGGAGGTGAATGGTGGTGACGAGGTGCGGGTTAGGAGTTAGGAGGTTAGGGATTACGGTTAATATGATTGTGATATAATAATCCTCAAATTGATTGCACCGAGCTTGAACATTCCTCCCTGGTAGATTACCTTTCCCCACACCATGAAAAAGAAACTATTAAACATTCTCATCGCCCTCCTTGCCACCTACGGGATACTGACCCTTCTCGCCCGACCTGTCCCTGACCACCCCTTTTTCGACCATGCGGGAGTCTTGGTCATGGCCCATCAAGGCGGTGACGGCCTCCGGCCGGGGAACACGCTGGCTGCCTTCGAAAACGCTGTGGCGCTGGGGGTTGATGTTTTAGAAATGGACATCCACAGCACGAAAGATGGCGAGATTGTCGTCATGCACGACAACACAGTAGACCGAACAACAAATGGCACAGGGCCTATTCAGTCCTTCACACTGGGGGAGCTAAAAGAATTGGATGCTGGTTATCACTGGACAGAGGATGAAGGAAAGAGTTATCCCTTTCGAGGTCAAGGAATTGCCGTTCCCACCCTGCGCGAGGTCTTCAGACAATTTCCAGATATGCCCATGAATATTGAGATCAAACAATCTGAGCCATCTCTGGCTGAGCCTTTGTGCCAACTGATCCGCGCTCATGGCATGAAAGAGAAAGTTCTGATCGCCTCCTTCAAAGCTGTGGCTATCAAGGAATTTCGCCGCGCCTGCCCTGAAATCATGACCACGACTGTAGAGAATGAAGTCCGCCTTCTCTATGGCCTGAGCATGGTCTATCTGGGGAGAATTTATCCTCCCCCGGCAGAGGCTCTCCAAGTCCCCGAATATGAGGGGAACATCCATGTCGTGAAAAAACGCTTTGTCGAAGCCGCTCACAGGCGCAATATGGAAGTCCATGTGTGGACGGTCAATGAGATCAACGATATGCAGCGCATGTTGGACGTAGGCGTAGATGGTATCATAACCGATTATCCGGATCGGCTGCTGGATTTGTTGGGGCGTTAAAGAAGGGGGAATAAGTATCCATGCCCGGTGAGACAAACCTTGAAAAATTGCTGAAGGACATGCACCCCACGTTCAAGAGTGGCGTGTACGTGTTCTGTACCGTGCCTGCCGGCGAATTCGAATCGCTTGACGTGAGGCCGGTTGCCACCATGGTCGAGGAGGAGGGGGTGACGCTGATCCTCACAAAATCCGAAGCAGAAAAGAATAAGCTCGCATGCACATTCCCGTCACGGATGATCACCTTGAACGTCCACTCCAGCCTCGACGCTGTGGGATTCCTGGCCGCTGTCACCGAACGCCTGGCCATGGCCGGGATCAGCACCAATGCCGTCTCCGGCTATTACCATGACCACCTTTTTGTTCCGGTAGAAAAAGCTGAGCAAGCTATGAAGGTACTGGACAAAGTGCGTTGCACCTGATTCAACTACAGAAGGTTATTCTCCAAGAGAAGTTCTTCTCCCCCGAAGCTCTTCGAGCTTGCGTTGCATATTCTCTATGCCCCCCATCGCCGTCTCCCATTCCATAGCATCTTTCTCGACTTCCCAAGAATATCCTTTTTTCTTCACCACCCGGCGGGCCACAAACTCTTCAAATGCCATTTCATACTTCTGGGTCAGATTTCGATCCAGGCGACGATATTGACCTAGGCGACGTAAGTATTCCGCTTCAAGCAGCCGCCGTATTTTGGCGTCTAGGTCTTGCCCACCAAGCGAAGATTCTTCTAAAAGATTTCGAGTTTGTTCTTGAAGGATTGTAGTCATTTTTTACCTGTTTCCTAAACCTCTTATTATTTTGCTATTGGTTCGATTAACATTGTACCGTGCTTCATAAGGAAAGGTAGAGGTATTTTGCTTAGGGGGAAGGGCGATTGCATTTGGCCTGCTGACCTTCGCTATCCCTTGGTGTATGCAACTAAGTAGGTATGCAAAAGTATCTTTATAGAATTATGTCCTCATGAACCGAGATATGGCTGTAAGTTTTTATGCGGTTCTAAGGTGCGCTGCACTCCCGTTTTTTGGAGTGCGTACCCAGAGGGCATAATAATTGCACCTGGCGTATAGACACTAACTACCAACGAATTTATGCTATCGTGTACTAGCTTGCTCCGCTCCCATTCACCATTTACCATTTACCATTCGCCATTTACAATTCACCCCCGCTCCCTTACTCCCCCNNACCCCAACACCCCACCACCCCTGCACCTTCGCTCCCCCACTTCCCCTTGACAACCCCACCGCCCCCAAGTAAGATATGGCGCATTAAATGCCATATTGCAAAAGGAGTGCCATATCATGATGTGTCAAGACCGCCGGGTGCGCAGGACGCAAAAATTATTAGGCGAAGCGCTGATTGCCCTTGTGCTGGAAAAAGGGTTTAAAAATATCACCATCCAAGACGTGACCGACCGGGCTGATATTGGCTACCGCACATATTTTCGGCATTATTCTGGGCTGGAAGAACTCGCCATTAGTGTGGCGCAAACAAAACTGGATGAAATTTATGAAGTCCTAGAACTTTCTCAACCCCTCGAGGATGCCTCCGCCCCAGTGGCCGCTACCAGCCAAAGTGGTGAGATCCTTTTTCAATATATTCAAGAAAACCAAAAAATTCTCCGCATACTTCTTCTTGATAACAACTTGCGTTTTGTCTTAGACCCAATAATGAAAATGGCGCGTGAAAAAAGCGAAGAAGTCTTAAACCGAGTCCTCGAACCAAATATAGCCACTTCCATTGCCGCCAACCACCTTATTACCGCTGTTTTTGCCCTCATGCGCTGGTGGCTTGAAAACGATATGAGCCACTCCCCAGCCCAGATGGGCGAAATTTATGCCAATTTGATTATTCAACCCACCTGGTTTGCCTTAACGAATGAATAAAATGTCTCCAACTTCCCCAACTTCTCCTCTCATAGAACTCAACAATGTGGTCAAGAACTACCGCAGTGGAGCGGGCGTCTTCCCGGCCTTAAAAGGGATTAATTTACGCGTTGAGCAGGGAGAGTTCTTGGGCATTGTCGGCAAATCCGGGGCGGGAAAGTCTACCCTGTTGAACATGCTCACAGGCGTAGACACACTCACCTCGGGGGAAGTCATCATCCGAGCCAATGGAGAGCGTATCTCGCTTCAAGACCTGAGCGAAAACGATCTTGCCCTGTGGCGGGGGCGCACCATAGGCGTTATCTACCAATCCTTCGAGTTATTGCCCATGCTTACCTTGGTTCAAAATGTAATGATGCCCATGGATATGTGCGACCTCTACCACCCCCGCAAAAGCCGTGAACGGGCCTTAGACTTGCTCGAACAAGTGGGATTGATCGACCATGCCCACAAGGTGCCAGCTTTTATATCCGGGGGACAAAAACAGAGGGTGGCCATCGCCCGTGCCCTGGCCAATGATCCCCCCGTCATCGTTGCCGATGAACCCACCGGCAGCCTCGACTCCGTCACCGCGGACAATATCTTCAACATCTTCGAGCAGCTTGTCCAGTCAGGGCATACTATTGTCATGGTCACCCACGACATGGGACTAATGCCCAGATTCTCGCGCCATGTGGGAATAGCCGATGGCCAGCTTATCCACCCGGGAGACGATAATGGCCAATAGAAACCAACTCCAGCCTGCCTCCTCCGGTGAAAAGAATATGATCGAAATGCACCAGGTCGTGAAGACCTTTGTCAACGCGGCGGGGGAATTCACCGCCCTGCGCGGTATTGACCTGACCCTAAAAAAGGGAGAATTCGTGGCCCTGATCGGCAAATCGGGCAGCGGCAAATCCACCCTCCTCAATATGTTAACCGGCATTGACCATCCCACCTCGGGGGAAGTGGTCGTGGACGACGTGGACGTTTACGCCATGAGCGAGAGCAAACGTTCGTTGTGGCGGGGGCGGAACATGGGCATTGTTTTCCAATTCTTCCAATTGCTGCCCATGCTCAACTTGCTCGAAAACGTCATGCTTCCCATGGATTATGTGGGCATGTACAACATTGATGAGCGTCCCAAACGGGCCATGGAATTATTGCGCATGGTGGGTCTGGAAGGCCAAGCCCAGAAGTTGCCGCGAGCCGTCTCGACCGGCCAGCAGCAGAGCGCGGCCATCGCCCGGGCCCTCTCCACCGACGCGCCTATCCTGGTCGCTGACGAACCAACGGGCAACCTCGACTCGCGCTCCGCCAGGCATATCATCGATCTCTTTGCTGAGCTTTCGGCGCGGGGCAAAACCATTGTCTTGGTCACCCACGACCCCTCGATGACTGAACGCGCCTCTCGTACCATGGTCATCTCAGATGGAGAACTGGTCAACCCAACCATTGCCCAAGCCTTGCCCCTGCTCACGCATCCCCTTATTAAAGAGCTGAATCACAGAGTGGAGACCGTTCACTTCCAACCGGGCGAGACCATCATCCACGCCAAGGAACCTGTGGAAACTTTCTTCATGATTGCCAGCGGCAACGTAGATGTGATCTTGCACAAACGACGCAAAGAGGATGTGACGATTTCCCAAATTGGGCCCAACGACTTTTTTGGCGAAATCGAGTTATTACGCGGCGGCAAGTCCATTGCCAGTGTGTGCGCTTCACAAGATAGCCCGGTCGAATTATTGGCTCTCTCCCGCGAAGATTTCCATTGGCTGATGGGTGAATCTCCCCTTACAGAAGAAGCCATCGGCAACATCGTCCAGAAGAGAATCGAAGAAAACAAGCAAGCTGATCGCAGAAAAAAGAAGAGATGGAAACTATTTGGATAGTAAAGAGTAATACGTGAAACGTAAAATCACTCATCACACATCACGGAGTTTTCTATGCGCCCTCGTTGGCGAAAAGTACTTTCTGACTTAATAGATAATAAAGCCCGCACAATTTTGGTGGTCTTTTCCATCGCCGTCGGCGTTTTCGCGATTGGCGTAATAGCTGGCGCGTATCAAATCATCTCAGCGGATATGGGAACAAGCTACGCGGCCAACAACCCTTCCAACATCGAGATTCGCATGGATGATTTTGAGAAAGATTTTCTCCATACGATTCGCAATTTTGATGGAGTCAAGGAAGCTGAAGCGAGGCGTGTTTTTGGCGCCCGTGTTCGTCCCGTGGGTGGAGAACAATGGACAACGATAGATGTCATCACCATGCAGGATTTCGAAGAGAATCAGGTCAACCTGCTGGTTCCCGTCAGGGGGGAGACTATTCCGCAGAAAAACGAAATCCTTTTAGAGCGCGATGTCCTGGATGAATTTGAGATTGAAATTGGAGAAGAGCTTGAGTTTCAATTACGCGATGAACGCATCAAGACCATTCGCGTGGTCGGTATCGTGCGTGATTCATCCACCAGCGCGGGGGACTTTCTGGCCGCCCCCATGGGGTATATTTCCACAAAAACACTCAGGCTTTTCAATCAACCTGAAAGCTATAATCGCATCTTCGCCACGGTGGACCGCGAACCAGATAACGAAGAACATATCCGCTCCGTTTTGGCGGACTTGAAGGAAAAGATCGAGAAAAACGACTACGAGATTGGGCGCACTTTTATTTCCAAGACACACGAACATCCCCTCGAGCCCACGGTCAACGCTGTGTTGGGCATTTTGATGGCCCTGGGTGTCCTGATCGTCTTCCTCTCCAGTTCTTTGATAGCCAACACGCTCAGCGCATTATTAAAACAGCACCTGCGCCATATTGGGGTGATGAAATTATTGGGTGGCCGCGGGAAAATTATTTTTAGGATGTATCTCGTTCTTTTGCTGACCTTTGGCGTTCTTTCCCTCGTTATCGCTGTCCCAGCCGGCGGGAAAGGGGCTTATGGACTGGCAAATTTTGTGGCTGATGAGATGGGCTTTTCGCTGCTCGGTTATAGAATCATGCCCTTTTCCTACATGATCCAAATTGCGGTGGGGATGCTTGTCCCCCTGGTGGCGGGTTTTGCCCCCGTCATTAAAGGCTCGCGGGTGACGGTACAACAAGCCATCAGCGGTGACCTGGCCAGGGAATCTAGCGATGCGGATGACGAAGAAGGCAAGAAAGAATCGCGCTGGGAGAGGTTTCAGCTCAAGGTCACGCGCGCGCTGGCGGATCGTGGCATCCGCATCCCGCGCCCCGTGCTCATCTCCCTCCGGAACACTTTCCGCCAGCGGGGACGTTTGATGTTGACCCTCTTCACCTTAACCATGGGCGGGGCAATTTTCATTGCTGTTTTCAATGTGCGCGTCTCCCTGAATGACTATGTGCAGGACATTGGTAATTATTTCCTAGCCGACGTAACCCTATATTTCAGCAAACCTTATAGATTGAATGAAGTTGAACAGTTTGCAAGCCAAGACCCGCGCGTTACCCATGTGGAAGGCTGGTCTTTCACCAGCGCGGAGATTTTATACCCAGATGGCACCAACGCCGACAATGTCAACATCTTCGCTCCCCCCGCGGAGAGCGACCTGGTTTCACCGTTGATGGTGGCGGGACGTTGGATCCAACCGGGAGATGTCAAAAAGCTCACCATTAGCGAGGGCATTTATAATTTTTACCCCCAGTTAAAACCTGGTGACAATATCTTGCTCAACATCAACGGGAAAGAAGAAGAATGGCAAGTAACGGGGATCTTCAAATTCATCGGTTTAGAAGGCATCCTCGGCTACGCGCCTTATGAGTATATTTCCAGAGAACAAAATTTAGCCAATCGCTCTTTCTCCTACCGGATCGTCACCGAAAAACACGATAGAGGTTTTCAGGAAGTGATGGCAAAAGACCTGGACGAATATTTCCAGGATCAAGGTTTCCACGTTTCCGAAGCCTCGCCCGGCCTTTCCATGCTGGACAGTGCCTCGGAAAGCCTCGATATCTTAATCACCTTTTTGCTCATCATGGCCCTCCTCACGGCAACCGTCGGCTCGATGGGCTTGGCCGGAACGATGAGCATGAATGTCCTAGAACGAACGCGTGAAATTGGAATTATGCGTGCCATCGGTGGAACAAATTTAGAGATCATCCAGATGGTTCTCGTCGAAGGCTTGTTGATCGGCTTTATTTCCTGGGTATTGGGAATCATTCTCGCCGTTCCCTTCACTTATTTGCTCTCGACAATTGTCAGCATAGCCATTTTCGAAACCCCGATAACCGTGATCTTTACCCCCACCGGATATTTCATCTGGCTGGGTTTGGTGATCATCTTGTCCTCGTTGGCAAGCCTTCTCCCCGCCCGCAACGCAGCCCGCCTGACGATCCGTGAGGTGTTGGCTTATGAGTAGGGTGGCGAGTGGCATGTGGCAAGTGGCATGTGGCATGTGGCAAGTAACAGAAAAAGGAAAAATGAAAATGAAGAAAAACACAAAAATACTACTTTTATTGATAGCGATTTTCGTCTTATTGCTCAGCGCGTGCGGCAGCGAAGAAACACCCACGCCTGAACCGATTGCCCCCGTGAGTGTAGAGTCCGTCATCGCCGAGGGACACATACTCCCCGCGCGTGACCTCATGCTCCTTTTCTCAACCCGGGGCACGGTCACAGAAATTCTCGTCGAGGAAGGGGAAGAAATCGCCCAAGGCCAGGTTCTCATTCGCCTCGGCGATCAAGAGCAGGCCACCGCCGCTCTGCGGTCCGCGGAGCTCGGCCTCGTTAATGCTGAGCAAGCCTATGAAGATTTTGTCCGCACTGAAGGACTGGTCGCTGCCAATGCCTGGCAAGCTTATCTGGAGGCCCAAATTCTCCGCGCTGAGGCCGAACGCGAGTGGGAAGACTTGGACACAGACGACCTTCAAGATAATATTGATGACGCAGAAGCTACCGTCAGCGATCGCGAGCAGGATTTGACAGATGCCCAAGAGGATTTTGACAAATACGCAGACCTTGATGAGGATAATGCTAATCGTCAAGACGCCGAAGATGACCTCGAAGCGGCCCAAGAAGACCTAAACGAAGCTCTCCGTGATTTGGAGGAGGCCCACCGGGAGTTGGACGCCGTCCGCGCCGGATTGGACGCCACCCTCGCCGCCGAAGCGGAAGCCAAACGGGACTATGAGGACCGCGCAAAGGGACTTGACCCAGATCAAAAAGAACTCCTTGAAGCACAAATAGCGCACGCTCAAGCCCAGCTTACCGCAGCGCAGAAAGCCCTTGATGATTATGAGCTAAAAGCGCCCTTTGCGGGAACAATCACCGACATCAATGTGGAAATTGGACAGTTGGTGGGTCCGGAGCAATGGGCGGTTCAACTTGCTGATCTCCGCGAATTCCATATCGAAACCAGCGACCTGACGGAGCTGGAAGTGGTTAAGATTGAGGTCGGGCAAGTGGTAGAGATCGTCCCCGACGCCCTGCCAGACTTGACCTTGACGGGTCAGGTGGAAAGCATCGGCGAGTCATTTAGAACCCAAGCGGGTGATATTGTCTACCCAGCCCACATCAGCTTAGACGAAACCGACCCCGCCCTGCGGTGGGGGATGACGGTTGAGGTGACGTTTGTGGAGGAGTAATTGTCATCATAACGGAAGTTTTGATCTTTAGACCAGGATATAGAATCAAGAATGGTATAATAGCAGTACCGCAAAAGCTCCCTTGTAGAGCTTTTCATCTGGCCTGGGTAGTAGTCCAACCGGGTTGGACGTTATAAAACGTCTCCGCCAATGCGATTGGCTCGCTACCCGCCGGGGGCTTTTGCTCCATTGCGCATGGTATCACCTCAGTCTGTAGTCATAAGAGGTAAAGGATAATGAAGGATTTCAAGATTAAGAGGATGATCTCATGAGCAATTTTGTAATTTGTATTAGCAATAAAAGCAACCCGGCCAGCCTGATATTGGGTAAGGTTTACCGCGTATTGCCGGATGAGGAAGCGGAGGCACACGATATGCTCCGCATCATTGATGAGGATAAGTCAGAACCCGATGGATACTTGTACTCCTCTTCTATGTTTGCTCCCATTAAACTGCCAAAAGTAGCTGAGGCGGTGCTAACGACGGAATTAACTGGCCCAGGTGAGGTTTTTGCCTGACCCGCGTCAATTCAGTGGATTTAGCGGAGGGAGAGTTCTGTTATCTAGGGCTTGACGATTGGACAAAAACAATGATTATAAAAACCATACTTTTTGATTTTGGCGGCGTTTTAGTACAATTAGAAGACCCCCAACCCAGAGAAAAACTAGCCGCTCAATATGACATGACCGTTGATGAGTTAACAAACCTTGTTTATCTACAAGATAGTGCGCGGCTGGCCACTTTAGGCAAAATGACGGCCGATGAACATTGGGAAACGATACGAGAAAAGTTTGACCTTCTCCCCCAGGAGCTAAAAAACTTCCGGAGAGAATTCTGGGGCGGGGATAAGGTAGATATGGATTTAATCGAGTTCATCCGAGGCTTGCGCCCGTACTACACCACCGCCCTGCTCAGCAACGCCTGGAACGATCTCCGCGCGGCCCTGACCGATGAGTGGAAAATCGTGGACGCTTTTCAGCACGTCTTCATCTCCGCCGAACTGGGGATGGCCAAGCCCAGCCAGGAGATTTACCAGCACGTTATCCGGGTGGTGGGATGCGAGCCGCACGAAGCCGTTTTCTTGGACGACATGGAAGAGAACGTAACAGCCGCACGCGAAGCAGGCCTGAACGCCATCCACTTCCGGTCCCGCGAGCAGGCCCTGGGCGAACTGCGGGAGCTGTTGGATAATGAGTTATAGGCACTCGAGGGATGCGTTGCCCACTGCCAATAGTTCATTGAAGCTATTCACTGAATACTGAATACTGCTTACTGATTACTGATAACTGATAACTTGAACACCGCCTACAGAATCTTCCCACAAAATCGGCAGCACCTTCTCCAACTGTTCAATGGCCCCCGTGGTCATAAACCTAATCCGCCCCGCTTTCCCATCTACCTTGCGCAAATCATATTGATCCAAAAGCCGCTCTACCTGGCGGGCGATGGCGAGCGATGGATCAACGACCTCAATATCATCTCCAACAATTCTCTTTATTAGCGGAATGATAAAGGGATAATGGGTACAACCCATCACCACTCTGTCCATGCCCTGCGCTAACATGGGCCGCAAGGCGTTTTCTAGAATTCGGCGCGTCTCCTTCCCCTCCAAGTCGCCTTTCTCAATTTGACCTACTAACCCAGGGCACGTGTCTTGTAAAACGACCACGCCTTGCGCGAAACGCTCCACCGTAGAAGCGTATAACTCACCCTGGAACGTGGCCGGGGTCGCCAAGACGCCCACCACGCCGCTCCGGGTACGCTCAGCGGCTGGCTTCACGGCTGGCTCCATCCCCACAAAAGGAACCTCAGGAAATGTCTCACGCAGCGCTCGCAAAGCCGCTGCGGAAGCTGTGTTACAAGCCACAACAATTAACTTTGCTCCCCTATCTAGCAAATAACGGGTGATCCTTTCCGCGAACTCTCGTACTTCTTCCCGGGGGCGAGGACCGTATGGCACATGGGCCTGATCCGCTATAAAAATGACATCCTCATTAGGAAGCCGGTCGTGGATAGCGCGCAGAACTGAAAGCCCTCCCACGCCAGAGTCAAAAACGCCTATGGGTCTTTGTCCTACAGACATACCAATTCATCCTCTTCCAGTAACAATGAGCAATGAGATTTAACAACCCTCATATTATACGCCAAATCAATGGGTAGCGAGTAAACCTCGTTGGCGGCATAAGTGGGCAAAACAAAATCCACCCAATCTGCTCAACAATCTATTTTAAACAAAAAGAGTGCAGCAAGTCAATGCCGCACCCTTCTGCATAATTACCGAAAAGCTCTATTTGGCAAATTTTTGTTTGAGCCGCGCGCTCTTTCCACTGCGCTCACGCAGATAGTATAACCGTGAACGGCGCACATCTGACCTTCTATGCACGGTCACTTTATCAATGCTTGGAGAGCGCATCAAAAAAGTACGCTCAACCCCAATACCATTACTGGCAATTCGACGCACAGTAAAGGTAGCATCATTCTGGCTTCCTCGAACGCGGATCACGGTACCCTTATAGACCTGAGTACGCTCATTCTCACCCTCTTTGAAACGGACGTGAACACTTACATTATCCCCTGATCGCAATTCGGGGACATTTGGATTTGCAGGAGCATCAAAAGCTCTTAATAAATTATTCATTGTTATAACCCTTTTTTACTAACTCTAAAACACGCAGTCGCCGATTATAACACGCCCCTGGCACTTTGGGAAGTGAGAATGACACCTTTTTTAGGACAATCGTAACTGGCATTGGTTCCTATGTTGAATGTTAGCGAGAAAAGGCGCTAATATCGCCTTATTGCTGCGCTTCACCTTCTCCGTTGATGATCAGGAGCGCTTCCTCTGGTGTGATTTGGTCTTTTAGAACAGAGACCACAGCGTCACGCACGCGCGGCCCCAGCTTATCCAAGACAAGTTGTGAGGGAAGGATTTGCGAGCTTGGTAAAACTTGTTCCAAAACTCCCCATTCTTCTTCGCCGGCCCAGCTTTCCAGGGCCTCCGGACGGGGAGGCACATAGCCCGCTGCGGAGGTCCAATCGGCTACAAAGCTATTCGTTGTTAAAAATTCTGCCAGTTCAACGCTTAATGCCTGGCGAGCGGGATCAGTACTGGCCACGCTCCATAGCCAGCCATTGGCAATAGTAAAAGCTTTTCCATCTTGAGAGGGAATAGAGGTTAGAGCCGTGTCAGCGGGTAACAAGTTCAAATAACGCGAAGACCACACAAAAGCCAACTGGGCCTGGTTTTTCTGATATGCTTCCCAGGCCTGAGATTCAGTCTCGAACTGCGTTAGCCAATATGGTATAACTTCGGCCGCCCAACCCTGCTGGTAAAAACTCAGGACTTCCAGAAAGGGGGAGGTATCAAACAATACTTCACCTTCTTCGGTGGCGAATGTTCCACCAGCTCCATGATAGAGGGCAAAGGTCGTCAGGGCCTCCGGCGCAGAGGCCGGGAAAGTTAACACCCCTTCCGTGGCTAGGACTTTTTCCCAATCTGCGGGCGCTTCCTCGAAAAGGTCAGAACGATAGGCCATCAGCAGCACATCTCCCGCAAATGGCACGCCCACTGTCTCCTCCTGATACTGCGAGAGCTGCCGGGCATATTCGTACCAGTTATCATCCGCCATGGTGTTTGTTATCTCATCCAGAGGGAAGATCAGGTCATCCTCGGCCGCTTCCTCTAAAAGGGGACGCGAGAGCAGCACCAGATCGGGCAAGGCCAAAGGAGCAGCGGCTTGGGCAGTGCGCAAAGAAGTCAGCATCCCTCCCCCTCCACTCAAAGCCTTGACCCGCACCTCCACTTCAACGCGCGATCTCCGAGCGTCAAATTCATCAAGCCCGACCTTGAGGAGCTCGCCCGCCGGGGTATCGCCCTGGGGATCAAATTCAGGCGGAACCCAGATTTTCAGGGTGGTCGTTTGGGGAGCTGACGACGTGGGGACAGCGGTCGCAGCGGCACCTGCCGTGGGCGTTTGCAAGGTTGGGGTCAGATTCGGGTCGGGGACGGGGGACTCGACTTCACGCTCCCAAAAACGGGGAATGGCGCTGCATCCAGTCAAAATAATAAAGAGTAAAACGTAAAACGTGATACGTGATGCGTGATGTCTGTGTATACCCTGTCTACTCTGTTTACCTTGTATACCCTGTCTACCCTGTTTACCTTGTATACCCTGTCTACCCTGTTTACCTTGTATACCTTGCATATCCCTGTCTACTCCTTGCATACCCATGTCTTCCTTTATTTTCCCCGCTACCACTCGAAGCTCTGAACGATGAGGATACCTTTTCCCTCCGCAGCTTTCAGTATACTTGGGCGGGCATGGTGGGCGATCAATACCAGCACAATCTTTTCGCCAGGGTGTTTTCTCTTAACTACCTCAGCCTTGTCCTCCAATTGCTCGAAGGCGGCTATCTCTCCCGTCTTGGCCTTGCGCCGCTCATCCAAGCGCAGTTTTGCTTCCCCCACAATCAATATGTCTTTCCCGTCCCGCTGTCCGCGGCCAAACAAGTTGATCTCTTCTCCATCAATATAAGTTCTGACAAAGCGTTCGGTCATCTTGATGCCGTATTTTTCTTCCATCAAAGCCGGCATCAAACGATAGGCTTCATTTTCAAGGGAATAAGCCACACTCTGCCCCAATCCTCCCAAAGTGGCATTTGTTTCCCTCATTTGATGAGCCAATGTTTGTACATGATATGTAGTTTCTTTTTGCACTTCGGCAAGTTCTTCTACTTTTGTCTCAGTACGCTTTTGTGCCTCAGCCAATTCCCCTACCTTAGACTCAGTGCGCTTTTGTGCTTCGGCCAATTCCTCCACCTTAGACTCAGTGCGCTTTTGCGCTTCAGCCAGGTCTTTAACAATAGCCTTAAGCTCGTTAAAATCACCAGTTTTAACCAACTCGCTATAAGCGTCCGTGACAACTTCAGCCAAAATGGCTGCTTGCGGTGGTTCAAAAACAGTTTCAAATTTGTGAGTCAGATCGGCTTGTCTCAACATACGCTTCACTCCTGGGGTTTTAGTACCCCACGGCGGAAATCCTTTGGGGGATCCCAGGTGCAATGCACTCCAAAAAACAGGAGTGCAACGCACCTTGGGCGCAAATATTAATCCTCAATACATTTATGCCGTCAAGTACTGGTTCATTCTTTGTGATTATATCATACAGGCGCGTGCGTGTTTGGTGGAGCAGTAGGAGTACGGCGGCGGGGATCGCGGAGCATGCCCTTGGGGTACGCCGCTACGAGCAGGATGTTTATCAAGGCCAGGGAGCTTGCTCATTACTTTTTACTCTTTACGTTTCACTCTTCACTCCTCACCCTCCAACTGCGGAACCTGATCCGACAGCAGGGCCACCAACAACCGAACTGAATCCTCCACATCCCCATAATCCACCATCTCTGAGGGACTGTGAACATAGCGGCAAGGCACTGACAAACAACCCACTGGAACACCGGCCCGGGTGACTTGGATAGCTCTGGCATCCGTGGTGCCGCCTTTTAATATTTCAAGTTGGCAGGGGATTTCATGTTCCTCTGCCGTGGAGACCATCCAATCAACCACCCGGGGATCGGATAACATACCACCATCCCGCACCTTGATAGCCGGGCCTTCACCCAAACGCACTTCCATCTTCGACCCTTTTGGTGTGTCGCCCGTGCTAGTGACATCCACCGAAAGACCCAAGTCGGGGTTAATGTGGTAAGCGGACGTGCCCGCTCCTCGGAGACCCACTTCCTCCTGGGTGCTGAAAACAAAATACAACTCGTGGGGGGAATCAAGATTCTCTTCGTGTAATTGTCGCAAAGCTTCCACCAAAACCACAACGCCTATCCGGTCGTCCAGGGCCTTGGTGACAATCTTCTCACCTAATTCCTGATACTTACGCGCGAAGACGGCCACGTCGCCCACGCCCACGGGGCAATCGCCGGGGCTGGTGGCGCCCACATCAATGAACAGTTTGTCTAACGAGGGCATTTTTTTAAGGCCGCTTTCCTTCTCGAAGCTGATAACACCCCGGGTGCCATTCAAAAACCGCACATGCCCACCCACGCAATAAGCGGGATGCACCCCACCAAGGCCGGCAAAGCGGACAAAGCCCTTTTTGTCAACGTGCGTGGCAATCACGCCGATCTCGTCGAGGTGGGCGGAGAGCATCATCCGCAAACCGTCGGGGCCTTTTTCACCCCAGCGGACGATGAGGTTTCCCAAAGCGTCCACTATGACTTCGTTGGCGCAAGGTTCCACTTCGGCACGCACGGCAGCGCGGATCTGATTTTCGTACCCGGAAGGCCCGGGGATTTGAGCAAATTTTTTGATGAGTGATTTCATGTTTTACTCCAAAACAGTTGTGTAATTTAGAAAACGTTGGTTGAGCCTGTCGAAACCACGTTTTCGGCCACCGTTCGCTGATTTTGACAAGCTCAATCGGCGAACTGCATAATTCCTGCCCCCAACCTCCCCAGTGCCGCGTGCACGAGCGCCAAGGTCGCCTCCCAATCGGCCATGCGGGCCAGGGAGGCGGCGGAGTGCAAATAACGGGCGGGGACGGAGACGGTCACGCTGGGGACGCCCGCCCGCTGGCGGTGGATGGCTCCGGCGTCGGTTCCCCCTCCCCCAGGTTGGCGGAGTTGGTAGGGAAGATCTAGTTCCTCAGCGGTGGTAATCAGGTGTTTTATCAGGCGCGGATCGGAGATGGTGCGGGCGTCAGTGGTGTAAATGGCCGGCCCAGCGCCTAAACGAGTGTTATAAGTCACATTTTCTTCTTCATCATTCCAGGGCAGAAAATCGCGCGCCGGGGTGCTGTCTAAAGCAAAGCCCAGGTCGGGGTCAAGGGCGTAAGCGGCCACCCATGCCCCGCGCAGCCCCACTTCCTCTTGAACGGTGAAAGCGGTCAGGAGGTCGATGTTTTGGGGGGCATGCTTGACAAGCTCAATCAGGGTGGCAACGCCAAAACGGTCGTCCAAAGCTTTGGCGCGGATGCTCTTCCCCAGGCGGGTAAATTGGGTGGCAAAGGTGGCTCTATCCCCTACTTTGATCTTAGAACCGTTTTCCGGGCCGACATCGATTCGCAAACTCTCCAAAGAGATGGCATTTTGGCGTTCTTTCTTTTTGGTGAAGTGAATGGGTTTGGCGCCGATCACGCCGGGGATACGCTCCGCGCCCACCCACAGGGCCTTCCCCACCAACTGGCGGGGGTCAAGCCCTCCCACGCGGGCAAAGCGGTAGAGGCCCTTCTTCTCGTCGGCGGTGAGCATGAAACCCACTTCGTCCATGTGAGCGGCGACCATCACCTTCAGGCGTTCCCCATCCCCTTCCCCCCGGCAAAGGGCGAGGACGTTCCCCAGGGCATCCACCTGAAGCTCGTCAACGTACTCCTCGACTTCATCCAAAACAATCTTCCGTACCGCGCCCTCATCCCCCGAGACGGCGCAGGCATTTGTCAGGCGTTCTAATAATTCCAGTTGTTCCTGACCAATTTCTAACATCGTCAGCTTACTCCTCCTACAACGTAATAAAAATAAAGATTTAGCATCAGAAGTGCCGGGCACTTAGCGTTTGCTAACTTAACGACACTGACTCCTTCCAGGTCAATGTATCCATGTAGTCCAGCGGCAAACGGGCAACGAACTCCGCCAAGAGGCGCCCGGCCCGCTTGATGTCTTTGAGGCTCACCATTTCGACGGGGGTGTGCATGTAACGCAGGGGGATGCTGACGACCATGGTGGGGATGCCCACGGTGGAAAGCTGCAGAGCGTCCGCGTCGGTGCCCGACCGCCGGGGGAGCGGCTCCAGGGCAAAGGGGATTTCCAGCTCTTGGGCAATTTTCTTGAATTCGGCGTGCAAGACGGGGTGGACGGTGGGGCCCCACCCCAGGGTGACCCCCTCCCCCAGCGGGTAGGCTTTGTGCTTGGGCGCGCCAGGGCCTTCCCCAAAGGTAACGTCAACGGCCACGGCCAGTTCGGGCCGCAAGTCATAGGCCGAGGTCTTGGCACCAGCCATGGTCTCCTCCTCCTGGGCGGTGGCTACGGCCCACACGTCCCAGGCGTGGGAGCGGTCCCGCAAATCCTCCAGGGCCAGGGTCAGGGCGACGACGGAAACACGATTATCCAAAGAATGCCCGGCCACGGTGTTTTCGCCCATTTCCAACGGCTCCTGAGCGAAGGAGATCAGATCCCCCACGCGGACTTTTTGACGCAGTTCCTCGGCGTTGAGACCGACATCCACCAGAAGATATTGCATGGCGACCGGTTTTTTCTTGTCCCCGCCGGGGATCAGGTTGGCCGGGGGTTGAGCGACCAGCCCGGGCAGGTCTTCCCGCCCGTGGACTGTCACGCTCTGGCCGGGCAGCACGCGGTGATCCACACCGCCGACGGAGGTGACCCGCAAGCAATCGCCCGCGTAGCCGGAGACCATCAGGCCAATGGCGTCCATGTGGGTGGCCAAGAGAATTTTAGGCCGGGGGTCGGTTCCCGTGCCACATTGCAAGCCCTGCAGGCTGCCGACACGGCTGGTTTGCAACTCGTCGGTTATCGCCTCCCAGGCTTCGGCAACGAGTTGGCTCACCGGGCCTTCGTAGCCGGAGAGTCCGGGGGCGGAGATGAGTTTTTTGAGGAGTTCGAGGGTTTCGGGCATGGTGGCTCCGGGGGGGACGGGATATTGGGTATTGGGTATTGGTATTCGGTATTTGATATTGATTTCATGGTGCGTTGCACTCATGTTTTTGGAGTGCGATGCACCTGGAGCGTTTGGGTTAGGAAGTATCTGCGGGGGTGGCAGCGGTGGTTTCTGTGGCAGCCGTGGTTGCCGGGGGTGTTTCGGTCGGAGGTATCGGTGTGAGCGAAGGCGTGGAGGTAGCGGTGGGTGAGGGGGGGATAGGGGTATCTGTAGGCGTGGGGGTGTTCGTTGCGGTGGCGGTGGGGGTGGGCGTAAGGGTATCGGTGGGAGTGGGTGTCTCGGTGATGGTCGGCGTGAGGGTCTCAGTGGGTGTTTGGGAAGGGGTAGATGTCTTGGTGGGCGTGGGGGTGATGCTGGGGGTGTTGGTAGGGGTAAATGTCGGGAAAGGGGTGCGCCGAATAGATGGAAGGGTAGCCGTGGGAGTGGAGGCTAAGGTGGCTGCCAGGGTGGGCGTAGGCGTCTTCTGCACCCGGTTCCCCACCCGGACAATGACCCATCCCAGGCAATAACAAGGCAGGGTGGCCAGGATGATGAGGATGAGTATGTAGTGGAGGCGCTCGCGCGGGATGGATTGCATATTGGGGTAAATGATAACATGGAGGGCGGGAAGTTGGTAGGTTGGGGGGCAGGAAACAGGGAGCAGGGGAGCGGGGAGCAGGTGACCAGGGGATCAGGGAGCAGGTGACCAGGGGATCAGGGAGCAGGTGAGTCAGGTAACGAGGCAGGGACTTCCCCAGGATTGGAGGCGGGGGGGCAAGGAG
>JAANWX010000014.1 GCA_018263575.1 Chloroflexota bacterium
GCGCCGAAAAAGGGCCTCCGCCATGGGGGAGCGGATTATGTTGGCGGTACAAACAAAGAGCACAGAAGGCATTGAATTTAGCTTTCCTAATGTTCTACCAGGACGATCAACGTTCGCCAATTGAGGACCACTATTCTTCTTCCACGGGTATAATCAGCCACCGATTACCCGGGATTATTTCCCCATCACCCAAATTATTATAGAAACGAATTTCTTCAACAAGGACTGAGTATCTTTCAGCAAGATCAGAAATATCGTTCTTGTGGTCTAGGTACAAGGGCATGAAGCCAATAACTTGAGAAGGATCACTTTGGCTAACAGGAATTACGAGCAAATCACCTAACCAAATTTCATCTCCAGGTTGAATGTTACTGCTGATTTGAATGGCCTCGATGCTCGTTCCATAGGTGCGGGCTAATTCTCCCATGCTATCCCCCTGAGCAATACGATAGATTACATATTGATTTTGAGAACCGAAGGGGGTCCCAATATTAGGCCCGGGGGTGAAGGTGATGGTAGGAGTTATGGTAGGCGTAGGGGTTATGGTAGGCGTAGGGGTTATGGTGGGCGTGGGGGTTATGGTGGGCGTGGGGGTTATGGTGGGCGTTAGGTTGCCTACTTGGGTAGATAAAGATTGACCATTCTCTCCGAGCATGGGAGGTGTCAAAGTTGGAAAATCACTGCCAGCAGGTGTTCCTGAAATCAATGGAGTAAACAAATTACCAGACCATATGACAATGACAACCACTATGGCTAAAGTAATTATCCCACCTACCCACCACCAGGAAAATCTTCCCCTCCGGCTCAGTGGTGAAGCATCCCCCTTAAATTTAGAAGGGAAAGAGGTTTTGCCCTCAGCTTGATAGACAGGACACAGAACATGCTTCGGGGTTAAACATGCCGTCTCCTGGTGGTCGTGGGAGATGGATTGGGCTGGCCTTACACGATGGCAGTAATTCCCCCAACTGGGAAAACTATATCGGGTCCCTGAATCTGAAGCCATCCCTAAATAGGGGCAAAATTCACCGTTATTAAGTGTGTTGGATAAGGTATCTTGTGGCCCATTCATGATGTGATTACTTGTAACGTAGCGAAACGATTTCAGGATTTTCGAATTTTACCGACACCTTCATTTCTTTTTCTTCCTCTTCTTGGGTGCTTTATGGCCACCATAATATTCATCGGTGTAATAGTATGTATAGTAGTACGAATATCGCGAGCCATTGGCGCCTACATTGTTCAAGACCACGCCTATGATGTTGGCCCCTACCCGCCTTAACTCTTCGACTATTTTTTGAGCGGCAGCAACTTTGGTTTTCCCAGGCTCCATGACCAAAAGGACACCATCAACATGTTTACTAAGGACAACAGAGTCGGTTACAGCAGTAACGGGGGGTGAATCGACAACAATCACATCAGATTGCTCCTCAATAGTGGATAAAATTCGATACATGCGCTCGGACGCCATTAATTCAGCAGGGTTAGGCGGCAAATTTCCAGAAGTAAGTAAGTGAAGGCCAGATACCTCGGATTCCTTAAAGGCACCGTCCAAACGAATATCCTCGCCCACAAACAAGGAACTCAAACCTCCACGGTTAGAAACCTGCATCTGATGGTGGAGACGAGGCCGCCTTAGATCCGCGTCCACCAGGGAAACTTTTTTCCCTCCCTGCGCCATAACCACGCCCAAATTCGCCGCCACGGTTGTTTTTCCTTCGCCCTGCATGGGGCTAGTTACCAATATCTTTCGAAGAGGAAAATCTACGCTGGAGTACTGAATATTGGTTCTTAAGGAACGGAAAGATTCAGAGATAGGGGAACGCGGCTGAGAAATTGTTATTGTTTCTTCCTCTTCATCAAATTGATGGATGACACTGAGAACGGGAAGTTGAAGATAGCGCTTAATATCTTCCGGACCACGAATGGTATCATCCAAAGCTTCCATGAGGAATATTGCCCCCACAGCAAGCATGGCCCCGACAACACCGGCCAAGGCGGTATTCATCAATACGCGAGGACGCACAGGATTTTCAGGAGGGGTCGCCAGCTCTACCTGAAGAACATTGGAAAGGGTTTCCGCTTCCGCCAGGCGAACTTGTTCGTAACTCTGTAACGTGCTGGCATAGGTCTGTCGATATTGGGTCAAAATGTTTTCCAATCGATCCCGTTCGACTTGATTATCTTCGGATTCAGGCAAGGCCGCCAGAGAGGTATTCACCTCATCAATTTGAAGCTGGATATCATCAAGTTGGTTTTTAAGGCTTTGCTTTGTGCTTGCATATCGAGAGGCCTGCATGTCTTCATTCTGCTCAGAAAAAGTCTTTCCCACTTCATTAGCTATGGCGGCCGCTCGGTTAGGATCAGTATCTTCCACCTGGATATCAATGAGTTGGGTATCGCGGACAGGTTGAACAGTTACCATACTCTCTAGCTCAACCGCATCCATAGGTAATTCCAAGCGGGTTATGACTTCGTCCAAAACCGGTTTTTTGGTAAGCATCTCAGCATAAGTTTGTGTCAAGCGCTGGCTGGTGAGAACAGCCGTGTAATCTGTGCTTCGGGTTCCAGGGGCCTCATTGATCATCAGGGTAGAGGAGGCCTGATAAATGGGGATCTTCCGGTCGCTGACTAAATAGGAAGCTAGAGCAGCAAGGACTGTGGCCAGGGCAATTAGCCAGGCCCAATGCCAAAGGAGAATAAAATAGTGTCGCAGGTCTTCAGATAAGGGTTGTGGTTCCATGGATAATGATTGTTGGGTCATATTTTCTCTCTATGCTAATGATTATGAAAAGAAGTAACAATATTGATTATATTACCATAAATATGGCTTAATGCTAGGTAAGGTAACAAGAAATGAAAAGGTCCTGAAACGTTCAGTGAAAATATGCTACTATAAATTATTTATATTTCCATTTTCTGATAATATCATTTCGATTGTTCAAGGTCAGAATTCAATGCTTGGATAAGTACGTCCCGTACAAGCATAGGCTGAGGAATAAGAACCTGAGCCCCGCCAAATGTTGTCCAATTAATCACTTCATCTTGACCAATATAGTATTGGGTAATACGCGTTTTATCCACTAACTTGGCTGTCGTAGGGGCCAATTTTAGAATAGTGACAAGACTCATATTTGTGTCTACATTTTTCTTATAGGTCTTGTATAGTTGAGGGATTTTTGGAATCATCCTTAACTCCAATATGCGATCAAAAATCCCTCGTAACAATTCTTGATGACGACGATTGCGACCAAAATCATGTTCAATAGTGTTCCGGGATTTAGCGTACCAAAACGCAGTTGGGCCATCCATGGTATGTTCGCCGGGGTAGATGCAAACTACACCATTGTATTCTGAGCGATGATCACAAAGCGTTTTCTCAGCGTGCACAGTGATCCCATTCAGGTCATCAACTATCTCTTCAAGCAAAGTTACATGGATAAAGACATAATAATCAGGACGAACCCCAAAATTATACTCCAGAGTATCTGCTATGGATTCAAATCCTCCATAAGGATAAGCTGTATTAATGCGTTGAAGGGTCCAACCAGGTATATATACCCAAAGGTCACGTGGGAATGAAGTAACACTAACAATATCCTCCTTGGTGTTGATCGTCACCAAAATGATACCATCAGTTCGATATCCTTTCCGGTCCCCAAAATGATCACTTCCTAAAATAAGAACATTTATTTGTTTTTTGGGTTGGGGAATGAGAGGCATCCGCTCATACGAACTCTCGTATACTGGAGGTAATAAATAGTCATAGGGTAAGGTTACTTCTGAAGGGAGAGAAGAAGGAATAGCCGTATATGTCGGGGAGGGAACAATTACTTCGGGGGTAGTAAGCAAATTGGTTGGTTGAGGAGTATTCCTAAGTTCCGTATCTTGAGGTGAGACCGTTGAAGGGGAAAATGTTTCTTCAGCCGGCTGGGAATCAATTACGAATTCAGTTCCCGTGCCAGGGCTGGGGGACTCACAGCCAGCAGTGAGCATAATTAGGATAAAAGAGAGAGCAAATAGCAGAATTTTGTTTTTTTTCATATCTCTCAGTATTATACCAAGTTTTTGATCCCCTCTCACTTCAATTGGAGTAAGGCATAATGAGAGATTAATTCCGGCGACGCGACCAAAACAACGTTACACATCCACAAAGGGAAAGAAATGCTAATAGAGCTGCTAGAAAGAGGAAAGGGCTGACGGGTGATGAGGAGGCTTTGAGTTTGATGATGGTGAGGGCGGTGGGGCTAGCATCATCAGCACCGGTGATTTTATCATGCCTGATTACATTCGTATCACCAGAAGGATAGCGTGTTATCGCTTTTCCAGGTGCGTCATCTCCCCAATCTTCAACTTGCCCTACTCTTGATGCAGTACTTGAAAAGCCATCTGCACTGTAATCAACAGGCGGATTATCTGCAATATCTCCATTATAGATCAATTGGACATATTCATCCTCTCCCGGATCATAAAGTGTGACGTTATCAGCCCCGTTGTTTAAGACGCCACTTAGATAACCATTGTCGAATGCCAAACTATCCGGATTGGTCATGGTCGGCAAACTTCCATTCGTTTGAACACCCCTAACAACAACAGCAAAGGCGCCGCTGGGTAACACAGTGGTCCCATCATCGGCATTGCCTGGAAATGTGAACCAGTTGTCCATTCCTTCATCCCACAACTCCCACCCACTGATGTCAATCGATGAAGATGACAAATTATACAACTCCACGAATTCATCTCCATTAGCTGGGGTTCCGTTTCCATCTGTGTCAAAGCCCGGGGAATCAGTAGGGTCGGGAAGAACTTCATTGAGACAAATACCTCCCCCTAACACAGATCCAGTGTCTGCTGCCCTACCTGAAGTTCGAGGTAGAAAACTCATCAACAAAAAAAGCGCTATTAAAAGAACGTTCAATATTCTTCGCATAGAAACCTCCTATTCTTCTGAGTTTACCCTAGGATGACGAAGCAATATTGTACGGGTTAAAACCTTCTTACTGATTCCCCCCTGCTAGTTGTTACATTTTATCTCATTCTATGTATATATTATCAATTAATACCCTATTTTTGTCAAGTTAATTTTTGGATTTTGTTGGTTTCTGGGCAGGAAACCCTATTATATTGGGCTATTTTTGCCACGATACGGGCTAAGAATTTGGAGGAGCGAAATCACCAGACGCAATGCACTTGGAGGTAAAAGTGCAACGCACCTGGCACCTGGTTTCCCCGTCAGTTGTCCCCAGAGGGGATGCGTAGCAAAACTGAACCAACCTATGCGAACTCGGTCTCCGCCGAATAAGACAACCACAGGAGGGCTACGAGGGGAAGGTCACTTCCCCGTATTCCGCCTGCAGAGTGTATGGCAAGCTAATGGCTATCCTGCTCGAGCGTGAGGAGGAGGATTAGGCCGATGGGGGAAGGGGGTCGTGGTTAGGTGCGCTGAGAAGAAGGCCCAATCCCAGGGGAATGAAGCGCGGCTGAACGAAGGCCAGTTTCCAGAAGTTTTTGGCCATTTGGTCACGGTCGTAACGGGCCAGGAAACGCCCCACAGCGGGGGTGATGCAGCGCACCAGGCGGTCATAACCAGGGTTGTCCAGGCGCTCGAGGAGGGAGCGGATGTACCAGTGCATGTCCAGTTCCCGCTTGAGGGGGCGGAGTTCGCGCTGGTAGGAGGTCTCCCCCAGCAGGGAGCGGACGGCAGCTTTTGCGCCCCAGAATCCGGTCACGGTGCCTCCCACGGTGGTGACCTTGACCTGACCGGCGGCGTCCCCCACCAGGTAAACGGGCATATTCCCCACTTCCCCCCAAGGGCGCAAACGGGGATGGTGCATGGCCGCCCGCCCGGCCTGGTACTTCAGGGGACGTAGGTCATGCTCCGCCAGAAAATTATCCAACAGAGGCCGGATAGGTTTCTGATCTTCCCCGATGAGCCCGACCACGGCCCGTTGCCCGGATTCGGGGATCAGCCAGTAAAAATATCGGGTATCGCGGGTGTCAAACCAGACTTTGGTGACCGCGGGATCCCAATCGGCTGGGAGGGCCACCTCAGCCTGCAATAACGGTTCAGAGACGGGAAAGGGAATCCTAGCCTGTTGGGCGACGGTGCTGTTCACGCCATCCGCACCGAGAAGGGATTCAGCCTCGATAAGGGTTCTTTTCCCCTCTTCTGTCATAAATTGCAGGTGTGTCTTCCCCGCTTGGGTTTTATACCCTTTGAATGTGTGCCCTAAAAAGATTTCTACGCCGGCCTCTCGGGCTTTCTTGGCTAAATAACTGGTAAGCTGATTGCGCTCGAGGATCAGATCAGGTTCTTTGAGGGGGATATCCGTGCCGGCGCTATCACCCTCGACAGCCATGGTGGTGATACGATGGAGAATCAGGGATGAGGGGATTTCTCCCAGAACGCGTTCCAGGCCGGAGGTGATGATGTAGGTGCGGCGGTGGGGGTCAAGGTGGGCCCGGCTTTCGAAAAGGGCGACGTGTTTCCCTGCGGATGCTAGTTGTTGGGCGGCATAAAGTCCGGCTGTTGAGGCGCCGATGATGGCTACTTCGAATTTCAAATTTACTCCTTGGGGGATTTGCAAGTTACGAATTATGAGGTGCGAGTTGCGGGTTGCGAGATGGCGTAAGGTTAATGGGAGACCCGCGGTCGGGGGGGAGGAGGAATTAGGGGTTAGGAGGTGCGAGTTAGGGGGTCAAGATGTTGGAACGCGGCGATCTCATGTCAAGGGGAAGAACAGTCTGCCATGAGATCGCCGCACCCCCACAATACAGGGGTTCGCGATGACAATAGGTTAAGGGGAGGTTGCTTGGTTAATGGCGATCGGGAGAGCTGGCGATTTCCCTCGAGCGTGGACAGGTTAGGGTGCCGTGAAGATGACTTCGATTTCGGTGTCGGTGCGGAGGTTGATTTTGAAGAGCAGGTTATCCCCCTGAACCACGGCGTCGGGCGAGGCGGATTCCACGGTGGCGCGGGTGGGGAGGTGAAGGCGGACGGTGACGGGGTCGGCGATGGTGCCAGGTTGTTTTTGGATTTTCAGGCGGTAGACCAGGTTTCCCGAATCTGGGTCCACGGTGAGGATGTCTTCCGGGAGGGTGAATTCGAAGCCGGTGGCGGCGGTTTCCCCGGTGGGGACCACGGTGAGGGCGCCGAATCCCGCCACGCCCTCAATCTCTTCCCCGAGGACGTCGACGTGGGGTTCGGGAAGGCTGCGGTTGAGTACCATGCGCGCCCCGGGGACGGGTGGGGGGAAAACAACATCCGCTAGCTCACTCCCCTCCGGAACGTAAACTCGCAAGTAGTTCCAATAACAACCTTCGATAGGATAGACCCTATCAAGGTCACGCCCTTCGATGCCCATAGCGCAGGCTAACTCTTCTTTGACCTTATTTTTATGAAACACAGACAGGTAACTGGTGATATTTTCAAGGTCGGTGAGGTTGACGTCGTAGACAAAGCTGCGATCCACCCGGGCATTGACCTTGTTGAAGCCAATGTTGGAGTCAACGACCATCAAGAAATCGCCCTCGCCCGGGCGCAGTGCCCCGTCCCAACGGTAACGGGCAATGACCTCGGCCATGATTTGGTCATCAAACTGGAGGAGGAGATGGCGCTCTTGTAAGGCTTGAAGGAAGATCTTGGATAATGCATCGGGATTGACATCATCGCCAGTTTCTAAGTAATCAAAGATCTGGAGCATGACTTTGTTGACGGATTCTTTTTTGCCCTCATCGGGAAGGCGGATGCCCTCCGGAGGAAAAACCTTGGACAAACGCAAGTAGGAAATGACGGTGCCCGAAGTAACGGGCCAGGATATCCCCTCAATCTCTAGCGCCCCAATCTCACGCAGGAGCATGACGATGAAGTGCTGGTCAAAGGCGATCACCCCATCCACGGAATGGGCGGTGGCATAGGCGTTCAAGTATTCTGCCCACGCAACCGTGGTCGGAAAATGGGTGAACCAATTCGAGTCGCGCAAAGTGAGGATGCGGCTGTTCATGTAAACCTGGAGCTGCCAGGGGGCCATGGGATAGGGTGTCTCTAGATTGTCAAGTTTCCCAGAATCTTTGAAATCCAGGCTAACGATCTTCCCATCCTGAAGGACAAGATTGCCCACGGCGGTGATGAAGCCTCCCGTGGGACGGAGTTCATCCTCATTTTGGGCCAAGATTAAGTATGTTTTGGGGCCTTCTTCGGTGGCGCCCAGCAATCTGGGCAGGGAGAGAGCGATGGCAAAGCCATCTTCCATGAGGGGAAGGAGAGGATCGACTTGATTGAGGAGTATTTGGCGCACGTCCGGGGAGAGTTGCTGGGAGTCGATTTCAGCGCGGAGGTCCTGGGCGCGGTCAAAATCCTCCCGGGCGGCCGAGAACTGGGGCTGGGCGATGACCAGGAGATCGGTGATCGCAGCGGGCGGGTAAAGCATTCCCCCGGCGGTTCCAATCGCTCAGGGTGCTGGCGGGAGCAATTTCCCTCTCTTCCTCGATGAGTGTGTAACGGGCAACTTGTTCCTCGGTCAGGGTGGTGTCGATTTCCTCGTAAACGTAGAGGAGGATGGATTCGTCGATGCGCCCCCAGGCGTCGCGCATGGTGGGAGGGGGCGGAGATCCAAAACTCAGGGGGGCGAAGTAGAGGGCGGCAAGCAGGCCGAACTCTCCCCAGTGGTTGTCGAGACGCGTCCCCTGCTTGGGCGGGGTGCTGGGCATCATTTCGGGGAATAATTCGACCACGGCGGCGACTACTTGCTGGCCGGGGTTGTTTTTTGCCGAGTCCTGGTTGTCTTTCAGGAATTCTTGGACGAAGAGGCTCCCAAACCAGGGGTGGGCGTCCAGTTCTTCGGGGGTGTTCGTGTTTTCGAGGATGGTTTTGAGGGATTGGAAGGGGGATGGGGTGTAGGGAAGACAGGGAGATTGGATGTTGGAGGTTCGATATTAGATATTGGATATTGGCGGTGCGAGAAATGATGGGGGGATGGGAGAGGGGTTGTGGTTAATAAAAGGGGGCGAAAATACATCTAACCGAAAAAATACCTCGCCACCTCAGCAAGCATATCTCCCCAGCGGTAAAAATAGTAAAACGGCCACAGCCAGGCGGGCCTTGGGTCATACCGCTTGCGCATAAAGGCCGGTGAGGGGAAAATGTTCCCCAGCCCGTAAACCGCCCTCCCCGGCCACGGCAAAGTCCGCCACTTCTGCCAAAGGGTCCAGGCCCGGGACTGGTTGGGCTGACTCTTTTCCTTCACCCATTCCTGACTTGGAGCGTCCCGGAGCGGCTGGAAGGTGTCCAGAATCTGGGGGGGAAAATCCGTCCGGAAGGTCTCGCGAAGTTGGGCCAGGGCGGTCACCAGGGGAGGACCCCACCCCAGTCGCCGGGATTGCTCAAGAAGGGCTTCCCAATCTATCTCTTTTGGGTAGGTTATCAGCATCAAGTGCAGGTCATAGAGCCAGAGCAAAATCCCGCGCGCCGCGCCATGCTGCAAAAAAAGGTGAGCGCTAAGGAATAAAAGATGCGCCGTGGGGGATAGGGCCTGCGCCCCGGAACATTCGGCTGGAAGAACCGTCCGAGCCTGAGAGGGTTGGAGGGGATTGTCTCGGCTTAACGCTGGGAGCGGTTTGGTGTGCTGCCAAAACCAATCTGTCAGCGTGTGATCCCGATTGAAGGCCTGCGTCAAACTCCAGTGCAACTCCAAATTAACGCCATGCGGATTACGAAGATGGTCATGATGGCCGAGCACCCGCTCCAAACAGGGCCAAAGGCTAGCAACATCCGACCGGTACCCTAAGGTTTTGACCGTTCTCACAGCGGGGTCAATTTCTTTGAAGGGAACCAGCACATCCAGATCACTCATGGGGCGCAGGGCTGGATCGGAATAAATTGTTTGCGCCAGCGCCGCGCCCTTGAGGAGGAGAACGGGGATCTCGGCGGCTTCGAGGGCGGTCAGGATTCGCGCCAGTTCCTCGAAGAGGAGGGTGTTATAAGCGGCGGTGGCGTAGTATTCCCCTCGAAGAGCTTGGAAGGTCAGGCCGTTTAGCGTGTCGGGATTTGAACGTTCGAGTGCTCGGTAGAGCAGGGGCGCCACGCCCTCCGTCTTAGCCATCACCCGAAGCAGGTACCAGTCATCGCCGGTGAAGGTGGGCCAATCTACCTGCCAGGCTCTGCCAGTGAGGGTCTTGCAATTCGCCTCGAAAACAAGCCCAGCGTTCCCGGAATAGGAAGTATATTTGGATGCGACGATGGCGGGATAGTTCACTATTGTCTCATTGCGCTACTAGATGTCATTGCGAATCCCTCCCGGTCCCTTTCTTCCCACGCTCCGCCCTTTCGACAATTAACAACATTTTGTCGACGGGATCTACTCCATATTTGCGCCCATTCGATGCGGTCACCTTGCCGGATGAGGGCCTCACCGTTGTCGGGTGAGGGCCTCACCGTTGTCAGGTGAGGGATCAAATGTGCGTTGTCAGCGCCCTGCCTACTCCTCTTTACGGATATGGCCTACTTCCAGCTCTACGGGGATTTCGCGCTGTTCGCTCAGCATTTGCAACAAGACCCGAACCCGGTCTTGACCCGAGACTTGGGTATCGAAAATAGCCTTGTACCCGGAAAAAGGCCCGCTTTCCACAAAGACACGATCACCGGGTTGGAGGCCTTCGAACTTCTCGCCGCCGGCTTCGGCAATTTCCGCCACAGTATGCTGAATACCCTGCACCATACCATCCGGCACCGGAGCAGGTTCCCCATCAAATTGGACCAGGCCTAAGGAATGCGGCATCCAGCGGAATGTGGAACGCCCCACCTTTTCTAGGTCAGCCTTTATAAACATATAGCCGGGGAAATAGGGTTTTATTTTTTTGGATCGGGGATTAACGGGGTTGACTCTGAGGCGCGGATAAAAACATTCCACCCCCTTGGAGAGCGCATACTTCCATAAGGCACTTTCTTTGCGAGGTTTGCTTCGCAAAACATACCAACGAAGAGTCATGTCAACTTCCTCTGTAGTGACGAATCTCAATGTTTGACAACGTAGCCTCATCAAATACTCTTGCCAAAAGGCTTTTTTCATTCCAGGCCAACGGGGCATATTCTAACATAACAAATTAAGCTCGCAACCCTATATCAATTAATTGCAATTATTCTCCCTGTTTGAGGATGCTAAGCCTTTTTAGATGCCTAGTTTATGGCAGCTTAGATACCTGATTTCTCGCAGCCTAGATACCTGGCTTCGCTGAGAAACCCTGGATCTAGAATAGCTTTTCGACGGAGGGGATTTTTGATGGGAAGAACAGTATACCATGTTCACACCCTTAACTCAATTCATGGTGTGGAAATGTGTGCACTAACTTGAAAAGGGATCCGCGGGAGCTGTCGATCCCGCTTGAGCCTTTAAGATTA
The DNA here is from genome assembly GCA_018263575.1 of Chloroflexota bacterium. Taxonomy (GTDB): domain Bacteria; phylum Chloroflexota; class Anaerolineae; order Anaerolineales; family UBA11858; genus B10-G9. The sequence continues at coordinate 11,393 of JAANWX010000014.1, forward strand.
GCCTTTTCACCATTGGAACGTTTACCCAGTGGGGGTATAATCAATGCATGCAATTATCAAGAGGAGAAAACTATGTCCACCCCTATCCGTGTTCTTAGCCTGGCTGCAGAAGCGGCCCCTTTCGTCAAAATAGGCGGATTGGGAGATGTGGCTGGGGCCCTCCCCGCCGCTCTGCGCGCCCTTCCCACCCCGGTGGATGTCCGCCTTGTGCTCCCCCTCCATAACGTCATTGACCAATCCCAATTCGAATTCGAACCTGTGGCCAGCTTTACCATCCCCCATGTGGATGGCGAGCTGATTGCCGAAGCTTTTCGTACCACAGTCAGGGGGGTGCCAGTTTATACCATCTCTGGCGTGCCCATTATCTCCTCTCCCACGGTCTACAGCTCCGATGCTGGGATGGATGGGGCCAAGTTCACCTTCTTCTCGCTGGCGGCCCTAGAGTTGGCGCGCACGCTGCAGTGGCGTCCGCACATCGTACACGCTCACGATTGGCACACGGCGCCCGCCATCCACGCCCTGGCCACCACCCGGGAAGAGGACGAGTTCTTCCGGGAAACGGCCACGCTGCTCACGGTCCACAACCTCCCCTACCTGGGTGTCGGGGCCGGGGGATGCCTGGCTGAGTTTGGCCTTCCCCCCGCCCCAGATTCCCCCCTCCCCTACTGGGCGGAAAACCTCCCCCTCCCCCTGGGGTTGCTGGCCGCCGACCACATCAACACCGTCTCCCAGGGCTACGCGGCAGAGATCCTCACCTCCGAGTTTGGAGCCGGCCTGGACGAGTTTCTGAAAACCAGGGCCAACTCCATCACCGGCATCCTCAACGGGCTGGATTTGGAGGTCTGGAATCCGCAAACGGACCAGAAAATCAAAATCCGCTATGCGAAGGGAGCGTTCAAGAAACGTGAAGAGAATAAAGCCGCTTTGCTGGAGGAGGTGGAGCTGACGGCCGACCCGGAACGTCCGCTGCTGGGGGTGATTACCCGCATGGATCACCAAAAAGGCCTGGACCTCATCCCGAACGCCCTGCGGGACCTAGCTGGGCAAGCGTGGCAGGCGGTTATTTTGGGAACAGGTGACCCCGACCTGGAGGACGCCGCCCGCCGCCTGGACGCGGAATTCCCCAATGTGAGAGCCATCATCCGTTACGATGATGGTTTGGCGCGCCGCATTTACGCCGGGAGTGACATGCTCCTCATTCCCTCCCGCTACGAGCCGTGTGGGCTGACGCAAATGATCGCCATGCGCTATGGGTGCGTGCCGGTCGCGCGCGCTACCGGGGGCTTGCGGGATACGATCATCGATTACCACGCCGAGGAAGGTGAAGGGCGTAAACGCAGCACGGGCTTTTTATTCGAGGAAGCCAACCCGAAAGAACTCGGCCAAACCATATGCCGCGCCCTAAAAGTCTACCAGGACAAGAGACGCTGGCGGGGCTTGCAGCACAGAGGTATGAAGCGTAACTTCTCCTGGGAGCGCTCGGCAGAGAAATATTTAGAGGTTTATCAAGAACTTATCCGCTAGTCTTCGCTAATCTCCACGAATTTCCACCTTTTTTTCTTTTTTACGCAGATTAACGAGCATTCAAGAGATTATGGTATGATTGAAGAAATGTGATAATCTAAATCCATCCCCAAGGAATTACGACTATGACCAAACACACAAGCACATTAGATAAATTAAAAACGTTGGAATCCCTCTATAACCAGGGGTATCAAAGCGATGTTATTGACAGAGCTTTGAGTAAAATAATTGCTCTTGAAAGCACACGTTCTCGCCAAAAACTTAATGAACTTGAGTCCAGGCTTACGTCGTTTGAGCAAAAATATCATATGAAATCTGACAACTTTTACACTCTCTTTCGCGCAGGAGAACTCGGGGATGACGTTGATTTTTTTGAATGGAGTGCTTTATACGACATGTTTTTAACTTTGCGCCAGCGCTTACAAAGTCTAAAAAGCGAGGTAGAGTGAATACATCTCATTACCTAAATGAGATCAAGGCTCGATTAGCAACATCCTCTATTGTTGCTACTATAGACATCGTTACAGAAGAACTTGGGGAAGATAAGGGCTATTTTCGAGCCAGAATGAATCTTACAAATGGGGATTTCTTAGAAGTATCTGAATATTTCGTACTTCAAAATAATCAACCGATAACACTGGAATATCGATATCAATGGATGGACGGAAAACAACAGAAGTTAATCAAGCGTTGGGATAATGCAGAACATTACCCAGATTTGAAAAACTTTCCACATCATATCCACGTAGATCTTGATAGCCAGGTTATTCCAGGATACCCACTAAGCATCATAGACCTGCTAATGTTAATTGAAGAATTGATTGGGATTGAAGAAACATAAGCATGTCCTGATAAATTCACGAGACACAAATGCAATTCACACGCTCCTCAGGTATCCTCCTCCACCCCACCAGCCTGCCCGGCCCCTACGGGATCGGCGACATCGGCCCCCAAGCGCACGGCTGGATCAACTTCCTCGCCAAAAGCGGTTGTGGCCTGTGGCAAGTGCTCCCGCTTGGCCCCACTGGGTATGGCGACTCACCCTACCAATGCTTCTCGTCTTTCGCGGGCAATCCTTATCTCATCAGCCCCGCCGCACTCCTGGAGGATGGCCTGCTCCACGCCAACGACCTGGCCGACGCCCCCCACTTCCCAGCCGAGGAGGTAGATTACGGAGACGTCATCCCCTGGAAATTAGGGCTCTTGGACAGGGCTTTTAGCCGCTTCCAACAAACCGCTTCCCAAAAATTACTGCAAGCATTCGAGGAATTTCAGGCCAAGGAAGAGCACTGGCTGGATGATTTTTCCCTTTTCATGGCTATCAAGGAATCCCAAGGGGGAAACCCCTGGGTAGATTGGCCGGCTCCCCTGCGGGACCGCCACGCCCCGACCATCCAGGATTTCCGGAACGATCACCGGGAGGATATCCAGCGCCAGAGCTTCCGGCAATTCATCTTCTTCCAGCAATGGGCCAAGCTCCGGGATCACGCCCACGCGCGGGGAATCCGGATCATAGGCGACATCCCCATCTTCGTGGCGCATGACAGCGCTGACGTATGGGCTAACCCTGAGCTATTCTTCCTGGACGAGAAAGGTCAACCCACGGTTGTGGCCGGGGTTCCGCCAGATTATTTCTCCGAAACGGGGCAATTGTGGGGGAACCCCCTCTACCGATGGGACGTTCACACCGAGGATGGTTACGCGTGGTGGATGAGCCGCCTGCGGTCGGTGCTCTCTCTGGTGGATGTTGTGCGCCTGGACCACTTCCGGGGCTTCGCGGGGTATTGGGAGATCCCCGCCGGGGAGAAGACGGCCATCAACGGGCGCTGGGTGCCCGGCCCGGGAGCGGATTTTTTCCAGGCGGTGGAAAACGTGTTCGGGGAATTGCCCATCATCGCCGAAGATCTGGGGGAGATCACTCCTGACGTGACCGCACTCCGCGACCAATTCCACCTCCCCGGCATGAAGATTTTGGTTTTCGCCTTTACCAGTGACGCCACGAATGATTTTCTCCCCCATAATTACGAGCCGAATTGCGTTGTTTACACCGGAACGCACGATAACGATACGGCCTTGGGCTGGTATCAGCGGGTGACGGATAAAGAGCGCGATTTTGCCCGGCGGTACCTAGGCCGGAGCGGGGAGGATATTGCCTGGGACCTGATCCGCGCGGCGTGGTCTTCGGTGGCCGTTTACGCCCTGGCGCCCCTCCAAGATTTGCTCAGCCTCGACAACCAAGCGCGCATGAATTACCCCAGCCAACCCAGCGGCAATTGGGTCTGGCGCATGAAGGGAGATGCCCTCTCCGACAGGTTGAGAGCACGCTTAAAAGAGTTCAATCAATTGTATAAACGGTGAATTCGTTTATTCCCACCTAAAAGCCAGCCTATCCCCCATATCCTCCATAGCATCAAGAATGCTCTTAGCGAATATATCAAAATCTCCTAAATTCTCCTGTAAAATATCAATCTTCTACTTTCTCAGGTGCTACCATAGGTCAATCCCTTGAGTGGGTGACCACTCAATGTCATTAAGTTTAGCTCGGTTGTAGACCTGACAGGTTTCCCGACGCGACATTTTTAACTCGATTCGGTGCAACCAAGAGCATATTTCTGGCCAAAAGTGTGCTCTAAAACCTGTCAGGTCTGGGCCAAAAAACTTTAACTAAATGACATTGGATGACCACTTCATTTTCCTTGAAAATGCGCCACGGCCGCGCTTAAGTGCGTTCCAAATAAAATGATGAAACTGGAAATATAGATCCAAAACAACAAAATCGCGATGGCGCCCAAGGAGCCATACACCAAGTTATAACGGGCAAGCCCACTCCGCAAGTACCAGGTGAAACCTTTGATAGCGACCAACAAGCCAAAAGAAGCCACCGATCCGCCCCAAACACCTGCGCTAAGTGGCACCTGGCGATTAGGAATCCAACGATAGAGGATCAGCAACCCCACAAAAATTGTGCCCCAAATCATAAACGAGGAAAAATAATGCAGCTTGTCCAAAAAATCCTCTCCGCCGTTCAAATAAGTTAGCACCAAAGGTAAGACATGCCGCAAGATCAACAAGGCCAATAAAATAATGAGCAAAACCAATAACATCACCATGGCCATATAACGCCTCTTTAAAAAAGCATGTTGATCCGTTTCTGGCCAGGCGCGATTAATATTACTCGCCAGCACAAAAAACACGCCTGAGCCTGACCACATCAAAGCCGCCAAAGCCAAAGCCCCCACTGAGCCTCTCACCTCCAGTACCTGTTCAAGATTCCTGGCCACAAGCTGACCGGAAAAGGGGAATATGCTAACCAAGAACTCCAGTATCTCAGCTTCTGCGCGGGGAATCTTCAATAGGGAACTTCCCACTGCCACCAAAACCAAGAGCAAGGGGAAAAGGGAAAAGAAGCTGTAAAATGCTATACTGGCCGCAGCTCCCGCTCCACGTTCCTCTCCCAAGCGTTTGATAGCATACCAAATAATGCGGAAAAGGCAATGAAAGTAATTGATCATTTCTGTGCTTTACTGTAGGCCGAAATGGCATTTCGGCGGCGAACTACCAATTCGCCCTACACTTGAGCTTAGGATGAATTGGTAATTCGCCTACTCTTCGGCCTCATATTCCCAGGTGGGCGCTGCATGCACTAGTTGCTCTTTAGGGATACGATTAGTTTTTTTACAATGGGGACATTTAAAATCGTAGTATTCCCAGCCTTTCTTGGTCATTTTATCCAGGGTATTATGGACAAGGTCTTTATGGATCGTATATGGCATGTGGCAGTCATTACACCGGTGCTGCATTTTTATTTCTCCTTATCAAGTATTATCAGGGAAACGTGTGTGCGCAAATGTTGTTGGCAGATCTTCGGCTCTGAAACCTCGGAGGTCTCGGAGACCTCCGAGGTTTCAGAGCCAGAGGATTTGCTAGTTTTGACTCTAATGAGAAGATTATCCTACCCTATTTTAGCACGAAAGTGTGAAAAGTCTCGTCTACTCCTCAGAAAAGATGGGCAGCGAAAAAGCAAAATACGTGCCTTCTCCTTCCTTGGATTTGACCTTAATCTCAGAACCATGCGCCTCTACAATATTTTGCACCAGGGCCAGCCCCAAACCGGTTCCCCCATAACGACGCGTCGCGGAGCTATCTAATTGATGAAAAGGTTCGAAGATCTCTTCAAGTCTATGCTTTGGGATTCCAATTCCGGTGTCACGCACGGAGAGGCGCACCTCTCCATCTTGCACGCGAGCGCTAATAGAGACTTCCCCACCGTCGGGCGTAAATTTCACGGCATTGTCAATCAGGTGTTGAAGGGCCCAGGTCAGTTTCTCAGCATCCGCTCTAACAGGGGGCGTTTCTCGGTGAATGCCGACTTTGCAGTGAAGATCATTTTCGCGACATTTTGCCTTTATGGCAGGAATAATCTCCTTGAAAATGGCCAACAAGTCCACCTTGTGCAATTGAAGACTAAGGTTACTACGCTCCAAGATTGAAAACTGGATCAGGTCATCAATGAGATTTCCCAATTTGCTCTCAGATTTTTGCATTACCTCTAGGGCATTCGACTGAGAGGGGGTGAGAGGCCCCAATTGCTCATCAGCCAGCAACTGAATATATCCTCGGAGATGCGTGAGAGGTGTGCGAAGTTCATGGGATATGTTCGCCAAAAAATTAGCCTTCAATGGGTCTAATTCCGCCAGGCGGGACATGGCATATTCTAATTCAGCAGTCCTTTCCTTGACACGGGATTCCAAATCTTGATTGGTTTTCTGCAGGGCTGTCTGCAATTTAACAATCTGCTCCGTGACTGCCTGATCGAGTTCTTCACGGCTGATAAAGCCTAGCTCTTGTAAGACCTGACCGATCAAAATTGTCTCCCCACCAGCTTGTTTCTCTTTCTGGTAGATGAGCGCTTTTTCAAGGTCTGCCAGGGTCAAAAAACCTTTTTCAATTAAGTAATCCCCCAGACGCGGCACAAGGACTTCGGGTGAGATTCGGGTTTTTTCTAATTCCGTACGGGAAGGGGTGATGGATTGTCCGGCAAGAACAGCGGCAAGGGCCAATTGGACCCCACACTGGGGGCACGTTGAGGCAGTAGGGCTGACACTTGCCCTGCATTGGGGGCAGGCGATCGTTTTAGAAGTCATAAGTAGTCACTCGTGGAATCTGATCATGAGGGCTCTCTTTCTCGAAGGTTTAATCTTCACCTTGTCATTGTACCGTTAAGCTATCGAAATCAGCAAGCATGTTGAAAATAGGGATCAACATATATGCCCCTTGACAATATAGCACTACTTAGTACAATCTTCGTAGTTGCAATTATTCGCACGTAAAAGGATTCTCATGTCGCACTGCCACACAATCATCGACAAGCTCCAACGTCTCGGCTATCGTATCACGCCCCAGCGGGAGATGATCATCGAGATCATGGCCCATTCCCAGCGGCACATGACCGCGGAGGAAATTCACGCCTCCCTGCGCGAACAAACCTCGACCATCAACCTTGCCACGGTGTACCGCACCCTAGATATGCTCTGGGAAGAGGGTTTTGTGCGGCGAAACGACTTTGGGGAAGGCAAAATCTATTTCGCCACCTTCAAACACGGCCCGCATATCCATCTCGTCTGTCGACAGTGCAATAAGATTATCGATGCTGACCCAGAAATCCTAAAACCGATCGAGGAAGAATTGTTGGGCAAATATGAATTCAACGCCGATTTGCAGCATCTGTCCATCTACGGCCTGTGTGCCAATTGTTCCTAAAGGATCGAGCCGGAACACGATTCCAGCGGTGCCTAATGAGATTCGACGGAATATGATTCCGCCTCGATCATGGTTCCACCTCGATCATAGTGGTTATTACAAGACCCCTGAACACTTGCATTTATTTCACGGAGGCAGATAATGCTCTTTTCCCCCACCCCACTTCACATTCCCGATGGTTTCTTGAACCTGGTCATCTCCTTGCTCTTCTGGGCATTGACCATGGCCATGGTCGGTCTAGCAATTTCCAAGACCAATAAAACGCTTGGGGAGAGACAAATCCCCCTCATGGGCGTCATGGCCGCCTTCATCTTTGCCGCCCAAATGCTTAATTTTCCCGTTGCAGGGGGGACGTCAGGTCACTTTCTAGGCGGAGCGCTGGCCGCCATCGTCCTAGGGCCTTGGGCCGGGATCCTGACCATGACCGCCGTCGTCGCCGTTCAAGGGTTGCTCTTCCAGGATGGCGGATTGCTGGTCATGGGGGCAAATATTTTCAATATGGGTATCCTTACCGCAGCGATTGGCTTTGGCCTCTACCGCGCAGTGAGAAATCGGCCCCGCGCCCTCCGCCTGGGCGGGATTGGGGTCGCTGCCTGGCTATCGACCATAGCCGCCGCCTTGATCACCTCCCTCCAGCTATGGCTCAGTGGCACGTCCCGGTTGGAAATCGTCATCCCCGCCATGCTCGGCGTCCACGCCTTGATCGGTTTTGGGGAAGCCGTCATCACGGTGGCGGCCGTAGCCTTCATCGAACAAACGCGCCCCGACCTTTTGAGGGCCGAAAATTCAGCCAACGGAAAATGGGGGTGGGCGGTGGCCGGCATGGGCATCTCGCTTTTGGTTGTGCTTATCTCTCCCTTGGCATCCGCTAAGCCCGATGGCCTGGAACGTATCGCTGAGGACCTGGGGTTCATCAACGCTGGCCGGAGCGCGCCCTACGAGATCCTTCCCGATTACACGGTCCCCCTCCTCGGCGAAACCGCTTTATCAACCATCCTCGCCGGCGCGATTGGGGCATTGTTCGTTTTAGGGATTTTGATCCTCGTAGGCCGCAGGATGTCGTCTCGCGCTTAAGTGGAATGATTCCCATATGCACGTAGACGCCTTCAACCAATACCACGCCGGGGAGAGCCTCATCCACCATCTGGATGCACGCGCAAAAGTGGTCGTGGCCATCTCTTTCATTTTTTCAAACGCGCTTTTACCCGATGGAAGTTGGGTAACATTCACCCTGGCGTGGATGTTCTTGCTGCTCGCTAATGAACTTTCCGGGCTGGGACTGGGATTCACGCTGAAACGATCTTTTGTGGCCTTGCCCTTTGCTCTCGTGGCGGGGAGCGCTATTTTTTCACCATTGGGGGAACCGCTTGCCGTCTGGGATCTGGGATTCATGACCCTCATCCCCACCGACGCTGGTGTGAGGCGTTTTTTCAGCGTTTTAATTCGCTCGTGGCTCTCGGTACAAATGGCGATCTTGCTGGTGGCCACCACGCCTTTCCCTGACCTGATTCACGCCCTCGAGCACCTGCGAGCGCCACGGGTGCTCACCACCATCATTGCCTTCTTATACCGCTATCTCTTCATTTTGACCGATGAGGCCCGCCGCCTGTTGCGGGCCAGGGAGTCTCGCAGCGCCAACCTATCGGGGCGGAAACACGGCGGGACGCTGTGGTGGCGCGCCAAGGTGACGGGGAACATGGTCGGGCAGTTATTCATTCGCAGCTACGAACGCTCAGATCGCATTTACAAAGCCATGTTATCTCGCGGCTACGCCGGCCACCTGCGCACGCTCAACCCGCATATCATGCGCCGTTTTGATTGGTTGATTCTGATCCTCAGTCTCACCTTTCTTCTCCTTGTCCAATTTCTAGGGTGGATACAATAATGCCTGTCAAACACCAAGCCGTTCACGACATACGAACGCCCCTCTGCGAAGGTGAAATCCTCCAGGTCCAAGATTTAGAATTTGCGTATCCCAGCGGGTATGCGGCTCTGCGTGGAATCGACTTATGTATACGGGAAGGCGAACGAGTAGCTTTAGTGGGGCCAAATGGGGCGGGGAAATCAACCTTGATGCTGCATCTCAACGGGATATTAGGCCAAAGCAAGGCCATTTTGATCGCTGGCCTACCCGTCATCCCAGAAAATTACCCTGTGATTCGGGCTCTGGTGGGGCTCGTTTTTCAAAACCCGGATGACCAGCTTTTTTCCCCCACCGTTTTCGAGGATGTCGCCTTCGGACCACTCCATATGGGGCTTTCCGAAGAAGAAATCTACCAGCGGGTGGAAGAGGCCCTGGCCGCTGTCCAGATGAGCGAGTTCGAAGATCACCTCTGCTATCACTTGAGCATGGGACAGAAAAAACGCGTCGCCATCGCCACCGTGCTAGCCATGCGACCGAAAATATTGGTCCTCGACGAACCATCCGCCGGACTTGACCCGCGCGCCCGGCGATCTTTAATCCAGTTTCTGGATACGTTACCTATCACCATGCTGGCCGCGACCCATGACATGCGCCTGGTCGAGGATCTTTTTCCGCGCATGGTGATCATGGACGAGGGGGAAATTGTCGCCGATGGGTTAACTTCAAGGTTAATGGCGAACGATTCTTTGCTTAAGGCTCACGGATTAGAAAGTTCCCGCGCATAAAGTGCCATGTAAACAGAGCGTCTGCGTTTAGAAACATATCAAAGCTTATCCTGCTCACAAACCCCGTCCACGGGGCGATGATCTTAAGGCCGGCTGTGTCCGATCCGATGTGCAACGCACCTAAAAGCAGGTGCAATGCACATCTACTCAGGCATAGTATCAGCATGTATAATACCCTGAAGATTACCGCTGTATAATAAAGGATGGTTCAGAAACATGTATACACTTTGGGTACACGAAGTGGCCAACCGTGTTGGCGGCTAGGCCATTAGCCAGGCACTAATCGCCCAATATGATTGGGCTGCTACCCACGAATGTGAAATTGTCAAAATAATCTCAGAGGAGCATATCAAGATGTTTTTTGTATCAGAATCGTGGAAGAATGCCTACCCAAAGGCCCAAATAGGGATATTGACCATGAAAGGCGTTTCCAATCCCCATTCTCATCCCAAATTGGAAGAACGAAAAACGGCCCTGGAAGAGGAATTACGCTCCCATTTCTCTCATCTGGATCGAGAAGAGATACGCGCTCTACCAACCTTCCAAGCCTACCGGACGTATTACAAAGGATTCAAAAAGACCTACCACCTGCTCTTGCAGCTAGAGTCGATCGTCTTCAAAGGCAAATCCCTCCCCAGTGGGGCCGCTCTGGTGGAAGCCATGTTCATGGCCGAACTCGAAGATCACCTTCTCACCGCCGGGCATGATCTGGATCACGTGAAAGCCCCGGTAGGAGTTTATGCGGCCCAAGGAGATGAAACCTACACCCGCATCAACGGGCAAGAGCAAGAACTCAAAGCCAAAGATATGTTCATCGCCGATGCGGAGGGGGTACTCTCCAGCATCATCTATGGCCCTGACCAACGCACCAAAATCCGCCCTGAGACCAAAAACGTGCTCTTCACCTGCTACGCTCCAGCCGGCATCCCCACCGGAAAGATTTGGGATCACCTCAACCATATTGAAGAGTACGTGAAAATTTTTTCTCCACAAGCCACAGTTGATGATAAAGACGTACTCTCTTAGGAGCCTTCAATGCCCCCCACAGTTGATTCTTACCGTTTTACCAGCCGCGCTACCAAACGTGTCCTCAAGTCATGGGTCAAATTAGAAACCCTGCGCCCCATCCCCTGGACGCCATTGCCAAAGCCTCTCCCGGAGTGCACCGTCGCCCTGGTCAGCTCTGGCGGCATCGCCCTCGAAGAGGAACCCTTCGACCAGGCAATGGAGTGGGAGAATCCCTGGCGAGGCGACCCCTCCTATCGCGTCATCCCCCGCACGGCAAAAACGGACAACATCAGCGTCTACCACCTTCACATCAACCCCGCCCTGGGTGAGGAGGACATGAACTGCCTCTTGCCCATCGAACGCCTCAACACCCTGGCGGCCAAGGGGGAGATCGGCCGTTCCGCCCCCTCCCATTACGCCTACATGGGCTACACGGTCGATCCCGAAGAGCTGCTGGCGGAGAGCGTCCCGGCCATGATCGAAAATCTCCAGGCGGAGGAGGTGGACGTGGTCGTCCTCGTCCCCGCTTGACCGATCTGTAACTGGTCCGTGGGACTGGTGCAACGTGAGATCGAATCCGCCGGTATGACCACCATCACCCTCTCCAACGTCCCGGAAGTGACCGCCTCCGTGAGCGTCCCGCGCATGGCCGCCGTGGAGCACCCCTTTGGGATGTTGATGGGAATGCCGGGCGACGCGCTGGGGCAGATGGCTCTGCTCCGGGCGGTGTTCGCCAACCTGGAAGGGATGGAGGAACCGGGCAGTGTCCGTTACCTGTCACCCACCGTGCCCGACACCTTCGACACGGAACAAGCCCAGCCTCCGGAACCGCCGCCGATAACTAAACACCTTCTCAAGCACCCGCTCCATTTCCGGAATCTACTCAAGCGGGACATTCCCTAAACGGAGTTCACGATGCCATTTCTCTTATTTCTTTTCGAAGTTGTCTTTATCTCCCTCTCCGGCGTGATGGCGCCCGGGCCGGTCACGGCGGTGGCGGTGGGGAAAGGCAGCGAAAAGCCCGCCGCCGGGGCCTGGATCGCCATCGGGCACGGGATGGTCGAGATTCCCCTCATGGTGGCTGTCTATTTCGGCGTGGGGAAACTCTTCCAGGTTGAGGGTGTCAAAGCCGCCACCGGCATTTTGGGGGGATTATTCGTGGTGTGGATGGGGATCGGCATGTTGCGCGGCATCCGCCAGGACGCGGTTCAACCCGGCCAGGAGTTTCGCTCCCCCGTCGTGGCCGGCATCCTCCTCAGCCTCGGCAATCCCTACTTCCTGGTCTGGTGGGTGACGGTGGGCGCAGCCCTGATTTTGAGGTCGGTTGAGTTTGGCCTGCTGGGATTCCTGGCCTTCGCCGCCGGGCATTGGTTATGCGACCTAGCATGGGACTCTTTCCTATCGGTGCTGTCTTTCAAAGGGGGGCAATTCTTCGGGAAGGGTTTTCAGAAAGCCATCTTTGCCATCAGCGGGGCAATGCTTTTGTTCTTTGGGGGAAAATTGATGTGGGAGGGCGTGGCGGGGTTGTTTGTTTGATAACCAAAGACCCTAAAGGTCTTAAGTTCAGAGACCTTTAGGGTCTTAATGATTCCAACTTTTCCAAGAGGTGCTCAGCCCCACATTCCTTAGCCCGCCAACGGAGATAGTCCCAGTCCAGGTCAGGGATGTTTCCCAGCATGGCCTCCACATCCTCCCAGTCATGCTTGCCCACCTCCGGGCCGCGGCCCCACATGGCTTTGAGCAAGATGTTGTCCTCCGGGGGGATGACGGGAGCGACGACATACGCAACCTCATACCAATCCAACCGCTCAGCCATGGCGGCGTCCAAATCCATGGAGTCCAATCCGGCGATGATGTCGATGCCCGGGAGTTTGATTCCCCGCACGGTACCGTCCGCTTCCCGCTCCACCTCGGATTCGGGGAAGATGGCGGCCAAGCGGTCACCTTCCGCAGAAGGGACGAGGATGTCAACATCGGTCAATATGCGTTGGGAACCATACACCGAGGCGGCCGCTCCCGCGAACACGCACCAGGTGATATTGGCTTGGTCTAAGCGGCGGGCGACTTCGTTGAAAGGCAGCACATTCATTTTCATCCCCTAACGAAAAAAGATACAATAACTAGTACACGATGGCAGAAGTTTGTTGATGGTTAATATTTGTACCCCAGGTGCAATGCACTCCAAAAACCGGAGTGCAACGCACCTTGGAACCACATTAGGACTTGTACCGAGCTGTAGTAGCCCTATACACTCATCCACTAAGAATCTCATGCGGGGAATGGTTCCTTTTGCAGTGTAAGGGGGAATACGGTTTCATTTTCTACAACGTTAGCAGCATAAGCTAATGCTGTCTCTATATCTAAGGATTCTAATCTTGGATATTCATGTAGAATTTCTTCAACACTTATGCCTTGACCCAACAGCTTCAAAACAAGCGCAACAGGAATTCGAGTTCCACGGAAAACGGGTTTTCCAACCATAATGTCAGGATCCAGGACAATTCTATCCAGTAAATGTTGATTTTCCATAGGGTACTCTCTTTGCTAATAAAACTCTCATTTATCGTTATTTGTATAAGGATTATATCATTCCTCAGCCACCAAATGAAAATGGAGATGCTCGACCTCTTGATAATCCCCACCATTGACGACCACCCTGTAGCCCCCATCTTCCAATTCCAGCTCCTCCACCAAAGATTTCACGGTTTTGAAGAGGTCACCCATAAAGGTCACATCTTCCGTGTTCAACGCCATGAGAGAACGGTACCGGCGTTTGGGGACGATGAGGATGTGGGTAGTATAAACCGGTGCGGGGTGCCAAAAGGCGAGCAGGGAGTCGGTCTCCCGCAGGCGGTCAACGGGTAACAAAGAACTCATATGGGTGAGAATCCAGCCCACAATTTCCCCTCCTAGAGGTGTGCGGGCGAGGGATAAGAGGATTTTTTTCATGTTTTAGAGGTTGGTAAATGGGGAAACTTATGTCATCCTGCTCAAAATACTTCATATGGTTTTGACTTGCCAATTCTAAGCCGCTACCGGTTGCAAGCGGTATACACGTCCACCCCGAGAAGCTCTTTGGACATCTTTTCTCTGCAATGCTTGACGGACATCATCCAACTTCGCCGCATCTTCGACTGACAAATAAGGCGACCAATCATCATTTGTGTAAATTAATTGCACTTCTACTTCAGCCACATAGTCACCTACATGAACTAATTTTTTTACTCGACGCTTTGTCATTTTTTCCTCTCTGGTCAGAGGACTATCTTGCGCTAGTTCATCATAACCAAAAGTTGATATGAGAATTTCGCCATTTCCTTGGCTCTCAACTCTACGGTGATATTTGGAGCAAGCTCTACGCTACCCGCTTCAGGTTCATCAGAGATAGCAATAAGCAATATATCATCTTGGTCAAATTATTTCATACTGCTCATAGAAATTCCACAGAATTTCGCATCTCTTCCTGCCCAAATAATTCATACATGAGACGCAAGTATTCAACAATTTCACCAATCGTTCGGCTTCCCTTATGGCAAAAAGCTATTCCCGAATGAGGCATACCCGCCGCATGGAGGCGCAGAAAATCAGCATCATGGGTAACTAAAACACGTCGGTTGTTATGAGCATACTTAAGTTGAGTACGATCATCTGCCTGACGCAAGTTAACTTCAGCCGTGGTTGTCACATCAATGCTAAACTGACGCAAGGCACGAGCTACAGCAGTCGCTACATTTTCGTCAAGATGAAAACGCAATCGTTCAGGCATATTGTAATTGTTTTAGGCGGGCCTTCAATTTGGAAGGGTGCTGCTTCTGAAACGCCTCAACAAAAGCCTCATCATCGGCCATTCGTTGATCAATCTCGCTTTGATGGTCATAATAATAAGTCAGCGCCGCGTATACACTAGCTAATGATAGACTATACTCAGCAGCAATTTCTGCCACTGATTGCGCAAGTTTGAGGTGCATAACAACAACATCTGAGACGGTGATGCGTGTCCCGGCAATGTGAGGTTTCCCGCCACGCAGCCCAGGCGTTATGACGATATATTTGTTTTGCGAAGAGGGTATTTTAGTATTCATAATAGAAGTATAACACAAACCAACAACTCCTCACGCATCATCGAGTAGCATCCCCGTAGGGGGACGTTTCACTCATTACTCATTACTCATTACTCCATCACTCATCCCTCGCTCCAAAACCTCTACAATATCCAGCACCTTCACTTCTTCCGTCAGCCCCTCAGTGCGGACAGCGTCGTCGAACATGATCATGCAAAAGGGGCATGCGGTGGCGATGGTGTCGGCTTCGACATCCAAGGCTTGCTCCAGGCGGGCGCGGTTGATGCGCGTTTCGGCGTCGGTCTCCAACCACATGGCGCCCCCTCCCCCGCCGCAGCAGAAACTTTTTTCGCGTGTTTCGTCCATCTCAACGGGTTGGACATCCACCTCTTGGAGTAGATCCCGGGGCTGGTCATAGATGTCGTTATAGCGCCCCAGGTAACAAGAATCGTGGTAGGTCAGGCGTCCCAATTCTTCCTTGACGGCGGGTGAGAGGTTGAGGGTGGGAATCAACTCCGCTAAGAACTCGGTGGAATGCTGCACTTCATAATCGCCCCCAAACTTGGGATACTCATCCCGCAGCGTGTTAAGGCCGTGGGGGCATTGGGTGATAATCTTGTTGAACATGATGCCCTCGAATGCGGCGATATTCTCTTCGGCGTAGGTTTGGAACAAGTACTCGTGTCCCATGCGGCGGGCGGTTTCTCCGCAGCACATCTCGTCCAGGCCGAGAATGCCAAAATCCACCTCTAGAGCATTCAGCAAGCGCACAAAAGATTGGGTGACTTGTTTGTTGCGGTCATCGAAAGCGCCGGCGCAGCCCACGAAGAAAAGCACGTCCACCTCATCACCGGGGGAAAGCTCCCGGACGTCCAAACCCTTGGCCCAATCGACGCGTGTCTGAGGGGGCATCCCCCACGGGTTGGATTGGCGTTCCAGGTTGCGCATGGTCTCGCCCACAGTTTTGGGCATATCGCCCGTCATCAGCACCTGAGAGCGGCGCAGGTCTACCACGTTTTCTGGGGGGCGGATGAAGGCCGGGCAGGCGGGCAAACACGCTCCACACGTGGTGCAGGCCCACAGATGTTCCTCGGCGAAAAGGGCGGGGGGAAGGTCGGGTGCGGAGTCATCTTCCGGGGTGAACAGCGTCCCCGCCATGGAATCCCGCAAATCTGCCAGAAGGGCGCGGGGGGAGTAGGGCATCCCGCTGATGGTGGCCGGGCAAACCTCCTCACAGCGCCCGCACTGGAGACAAGCGTCAAGTGAGAGCAAATCTAGCGAGGAGAATTCGGTCACTTGACCAACGCCCAGGGTTTCGGCTTCCATGATGTCGTCGATGGTTTGGATTTCTCCCAAGGCGCGGTCGGTTTTGAAGATGATGTTCAGGGGCGTATTGACCAGGTGGCGCATTTTGGTAAAGGGAATGCTGAGGGCAAAAAGCAGTCCCAGGCCCACGTGAAGCCAGAAAAAGTAGGGGTGGAGGGGGGCTACCGCAGCGGGGGAGACTCCCACCACGCGCAGGAGGTTGGCCATCACCTCCCCGATGGGTGACCATCCGGCCCAGGCGGGAGCGTCCACGAGGAGGCGCATTCCCTCCGTGACGAATCCCACGCTGGGGAGAAGGAAAAGCAGGCCCAGGGCGTAAACATCGTCCCACGAAGTTGCCATGTAGTGAGGGCGAATGATGGTCCGGCGAAAAGCAGCCATGACCACTCCTAAGATGATGGCAATCCCCGCCAAGTCCATGATCAGTTCGTAAGCAAGGTAAACGTTGGTTGAGAAGAGGGGCCAGGTGAAAGGAACAAAAAGGCTCATTTGCATCATCTTGATGGCCGTGCCGACCACCTGAATGAGCACGCCCCAAAAGATGAGCAGGTGCATGATGCCAGGGTATGGCTTTTTTAGTGTCCGGGCTTGACCAAGGACGTACACCAAAAAGTCTCGAATACGCGGCCAGATGGCAGGTCGTGTGGCATTAGCAGTGGTCATGAGGCACCTCCGATGTAGATTTCTCCGTCAACGATTTCAAGGGGGATGGACTCCAGGGGGCTGGGGGGCGGCCCGCTGATGACGCCACCCTCGAGGGGTTCGAAGTACCCCTCGTGGCACGGGCAAACGATTTGTTCGAGGCCAGCGTCCCAATCCACCAAACATGCAAAATGGGTGCAGACGGCGGAGTAGGCCCTTAGCCCCTGCTCAGTGTTGATGACAAGGGCGGGGTAGCGTCCAAAGGCAACAGTTAGAGCCTCTCCCTGGGGGATATCATCCACGGCCCCAACCAGAACCGGGTCAGCGGGGGTCTCTTCCAGGCTGGGCGGGTAAAAAAAGGCCACAACGGGGCTAAAGAGGGCCGTCAAACCGGTAGCAGCCAGAATTTGTTTGATGATTTTCAAAAAGTCGCGGCGGGTTATTGAAGTCATTAGCTTACCTCCCCCCAAATAGTTA
>JAANWX010000015.1 GCA_018263575.1 Chloroflexota bacterium
AGCGAGGGAGCAGGGGAGCGGGGGAGCAGGGGAGCGGGGGAGGGGGGGGGGGGGGGGGGGGGGGGGCGGGGGGGGGGGGGGGGGGGGGGCGATGCGGACGAACTGTATCGCACCCTCTGCATCTTCTGCATCCCTTGCGTCCTTTGCCTTACTCATTACTCATCACTCATTACCTCATCCCTCATCACGCCCGCAAATCGTTTATAATAGAGATATGCTATCCGACACTCACCCCAAAATGGAAGCCTTACAAATAGAGCTTTTGCGCAAGACACCTCCTTGGCGCAAGGTGGAGATGCTGGGCCAGATGTATGAGACCACAAAGCAGCTTGCCCTGGTTGGTTTGCGTCACCGCCACCCCGAGGCCTCCGAAGCCGAATTGCGCCGACGTTTAGCTGACTTGCTACTTGGCCCTCAGCTTGCCGAACGGGTCTATGGCCCTTTGCGACCTATCAAGGAGGACGATGAAGATGTTGACTGAACCCATCCTTGTTACGCTACAGGTTGTTGAAGCTTTAGATAAATTGAACATCCCTTATTTTATTACTGGTTCCTTGGCTACAGCCACCCACGGCGTTGCTCGTTCCACGATGGATGTGGATATGCTTGTTGATCTACAACTTAAGGAAGTAGAACCCTTCGAACGGTACCTTGAAGGTGCTTTTTTTGTAGATGTTCAAATGATGAGAAAAGCCATCCGCCAGGGTAGAAGTTTCAACATCATTCACAAGGAAACTGTTTTCAAAGTCGACTTTTTTCCAATCAAGAACAGCCCTTTTGACCAAGTCCAATTAAGTCGCCGAATTGCGCTTTCCCTGACCGGTAATCCAGACCAAAAGGCCTATGTCTCAAGCCCTGAAGACAATATTCTCGCTAAGTTAGCTTGGTATCGAAAAGGCGGGGAAGTTTCTGACCGGCAGTGGGGAGATGTTATCAACGTTATCAAAATCCAAGGAGACAGCCTTGACCGCAAATATCTGCGCAAATGGGCACTCCACCTCAGCGTGGAAGATTTGCTAGCCAAAGCACTGTTAGAAGTAGAATAATTATGCCTCTCTGCGACTCCCCGTCTCCGCGCCCCTGCGTTAAGTTTATCAAGAAACCAACATGAAAATCATTCAAAAAGTCACCAACATCCTCACCACCCTGGCCGTGCCCGTCGTTCTCAGCCTGGTCATTGTGCGCCTGCTGCTCACCCCCGCCTTTCTCCAGCTTGAGTACCGTATGCCCTACTTTCCGCCCGACACCTACGGATTTGACCAAGATGAACGCCTGCATTTCGCCGAACTCTCCCGCCAGTATCTCCTCAACGATGCCGGGATCGATTTTCTGGGGAATTTGACCTTTCCCGACGGAGATGCGCTGTTCGAAGAGCGTGAGTTGAGCCATATGGAGGATGTGAAAGCCGTTCTTGAAGGCGTGTTGCTGGCATTTTGGGTTGGAGCCGCTGTGTTGGCACTATCCGCCCTTTGGGCGTGGCGGCGTGGGGGATGGCAACCTTACACAGACGCCCTCTCCCGGGGGGGATGGCTGACCGTGGGCCTGCTGCTGACCATCCTGGTCTTCACATTCCTCAGCTTCGACGCCCTCTTCGTCGCCTTCCACCGCGTCTTCTTCGAGGGGGATACCTGGCTCTTCAAATATTCCGATACCCTCATCCGCCTCTTTCCCATTCGCTTTTGGCAGGATGTTTTCATTGCCTTTGGGGTGCTCACGCTGGGGGGAGGAGCAGCCTTGGGGTGGGGGGTAGGAACCAGGAATCAGTAGATTAGGAATCAGTAGACCAGGAACTTGGTTCCATGATAACCTTTAGGGTCTTTGCTCTTAAATCCGCGAAAATCAGTTAAATCAGCGTCATCTGCGTTCTATTAAGCACCGTACTTTTTCAAACGCCCGGTATGCGCCAAAGCCAAGGGCATAATGTCCGTAGCGGGGATAGTTCCCAGGCCGCCTCGGGCGCAGACCCGGTCGCCGAATTCTGTTTCCAGGTCGGGGCGGATGTTTTTGCGCGCCCACAACAAAAGCGGAACCTCATGCCAAGAGTGGGATTTCATGGCCGCCGGAGTGGAGTGGTCGCCGGTCACGATCAGGACATCGGGTTCCAAGGCCATCAGGTCGGGAATCGCGGCGTCTACTTCTTCAATCACTTTCACCTTGCCCTCAAAATTCCCATCTTCCCCGTAGCTGTCAGTTTTCTTGATATGGGTGAAGAAAAAGTCGTAATCCTCCCACAGGTCTTTGACCACAGCAAATTCTTCGTCGGGGTGGGTGCCATCAAATTCAATCACATCCATGCCCACCAAGCGGGAGACGCCCTTATACATGGGGTAAACGGCCACGCAGGCAGCCCTGAGCTGATAGGCCTCTTCATAGGAGGGGAAACCGGGGTCGGTGGCAAATCCGCGCAGGTTGAAGCCATTAGCTCGCGGCTGATTGGCCAAAGCCTCGAAAGCCTTCTCTATCCATTGCTGATAAAGCTGCGCCGTTCGTTCCGCCTTGGGGTCGGCAGCCTTGACAGGTAAAAGAGGGGGAACGCCTGTCGCCTGGGGATCGGTGTCGGCCAGTTCGGGGCTGAGGCCTTCTCCGCGCATGGTGACCACAAAACGATACTCCTTCACCTGGCGGACTTCCACCTCCACCCCGGGGATTTGGACGCTGTTGAGAATCTCGACAATGGGGGCAGCGTCCGCGTGGGAGATTCGTCCCGCCCGGCGGTCGGTGACGTTCCCGTCCGCGTCGAGGGTGCAGAGATTCCCACGGGCGGCCACATCCCCCGCCTTCACGGGGAGGCCTACTCCCGCCGCGGAGAGTGCTCCCCGTCCCACGGCAAATTCCAGCGGTTCATAGCCAAAAAGGGCCAGGTGAGCGGGACCCGACCCGGGCGTGATCCCCCGCCGGATGGGGATGGTCTGGCCAAGGCAGCCTTCCGCCGCCAGTTTATCTAGAGTAGGCGTTTGGGCAGCCTCCAAGGCAGTAGGGCCCCCGGGCGTGAAGGGCGTTCCCCCCACCCCATCAATCACAAGGAGGACTATTTTCGTGTCGTTCTTTTGAATGAGTTGAGTTAGATAATCGTGCGGCATAATTACTCCTATAAAAAATCTCCCCGCCCATAATGCAGCGAGGAGATAGAATTTTCACGTATGGGCTTTGGTTCTTAGCGGACAGTTTCTTCGGTCTCTTTGTCGAAGATGTGCATGTTGTCCATGTTGAAGGCAATCTTGATGTGGTCGCCCATTTCGGTTTCTGTGCGGGGGTCTACGCGAGCGATGAAGTCGTGGTTCTCATCCTTCAGATAGAGGAAGATTTCGTTGCCCATCAACTCGGTGACGTCAACCTCAGCTTCAATCTCTTGGGCAATGATGCCGGGAGGAGCGTAGTCGGGGTTATGAATGTCCTCAGGGCGCAGGCCAAAGATAACGGCTTTTTCAACGTAACTCTTGAGCACCGCTTGGCGGTTTTCAGGGACTTTGACCTTGAAGGAACCTCCATCTACAAAAAGGTCACCGCCTTCTTGGCGGATGTGGGCGCTGAAGAAGTTCATGGCCGGGGAGCCAATGAATCCGGCCACAAAGAGGTTGTCGGGATAATCGTAGAGTTGTTGGGGGGTGTCCACTTGTTGGAGAATACCAAAGTTGAGGACGGCGATGCGGTTGGCCATGGTCATGGCCTCCACCTGGTCGTGGGTCACGTAGATGAAGGTGGTGCCTAGTTTCTTGTGGAGCTTGGTGATCTCGGAGCGGGTCTGCACGCGCAGCTTGGCGTCCAGGTTGGAAAGCGGCTCGTCGAGCAAGAAAACCTTGGGTTCACGGACGATGGCCCGCCCCAGAGCAACACGTTGGCGTTGGCCGCCTGATAATTGGCGGGGTTTACGCTCCAGCAGAGGTTCAATGCCCAGAATATCAGCGGCCTCGTTGACGCGGCGCTCGATCTCAGCTTTGTCGTATTTACGCAATTTGAGACCAAAGGCCATGTTGTCATACACGGTCATGTGGGGATACAAAGCATAAGACTGGAAGACCATGGCAATATCCCGGTCTTTGGGAGCGACATCGTTGACAACATCATCGTCGATTTTAATCTCCCCTTCGGTGATGGTTTCCAAACCGGCCAGGCAGCGCAGGGCGGTGGATTTCCCACATCCGGAGGGGCCGACCAGGACCAGGAATTCTTTATCCTTGACTTCCAGGTTAAGGTCGTTGACGGCGACAACATCATCAAAACGCTTGACAACGTGATCGTACGTTACACTAGACATGAGTTTTTCTCCTTATTTAGTTTGCGAATATAATTACCCTTTTCATAATTATACATGAAATTGGTATTTTTTCCAATACCGGTTTTCTTCCTTGACAGTCCCTCGTCGCTCCGCTAAAATGGACTACCTCTCTTGTAAAGAGAAGCTTGCTCTTAAGAGGGCCTGTAGCGCAGTTGGGAGCGCGCATCAATCGCACTGATGAGGTCGCGGGTTCGAGTCCCGCCAGGTCCATTCGGTTGACGAATACGCCTTTTAGCGGTAGAATTATTTTCGCTTGATCAGGGCCCATGGCGCAGTTGGGAGCGCGTCTCAATGGCATTGAGAAGGCCGTGGGTTCGAGTCCCACTGGGTCCACTACAATGAAGCCCGGTCCCCAAGCCGGGTTTCTCTATATAAAGAACGTATCAGGAGTAGTAGGTTATCTGCTAGAGAGGGTGTGTCACCGGTTGAAAACCACCCAAGCGTGCCCACAGAGCACAAGCCGTCGAAAGTGATTTTGACGAAAAAGGATGAATCGAACTCGCCTGCTGTCCCCGCCAGGGAACAGACTGCGTTGGTGAAGGATTAGTCGCTAGTCTTTAGTCGCTAGTCTTTAGTCGCTAGTCTTTAGTCGCTAGTCTTTAGTCGACGCCGGTTTCGCTCGTTATCGCGAACTGAGTGGTAGTTTTGGGCCTAGAGACCAAAGACTAGGAGACTAGCTCACTAAACTATAACCAGGGTGGTACCACGAAGAATATTCCTTCGTCCCTGAGGCGGAGGTTTTTTTGTTTAAGACCGGAGGAAGAAATATGACTACAGACTACCAACCCCAAAAAATTGAACCCAAATGGCAAAAAAAATGGGAAGAGGATGGCATCTATGAGGCTGATATCGACGAAAGCCAACCTAAATTTTATGCCCTAACCATGCTGCCCTATCCTTCGGGAGATTTACACATTGGGCATTGGTACGCCATGACACCCTCTGATGCTCGTGCCCGATACAAGCGCATGATGGGCTATAACGTTATGTTCCCCATCGGATTTGACGCCTTTGGTCTCCCCGCAGAGGGCGCGGCAATTGAGCGCGGCATCCATCCTCGGGAGTGGACCTATAACAACATCGAGCGCATGCATGGACAACTGCGCAGCATGGGCGCCATGTGGGACTGGCGGCGGGAAGCAGCTTCCTGTGACCCATCCTATTACAAGTGGACGGAGTGGTTCTTCATCCAGTTGTACAAGCACGGCTTGGCGTATCGCAAGCACTCGGCCGTCAACTGGTGTCCTTCTTGTCACACCACCCTGGCAAACGAGCAAGTTTGGGGTGAAGACCGTCACTGCGAGCGCTGTAAAACCCCTGTCGTCCAAAAAGACATGGAGCAGTGGTTTTTCCGAACCACAAACTACGCCGATGAACTCCTGGATTTCCCCACCATAGATTGGCCCGATCGCGTGCGCACCTTGCAAACCAACTGGATTGGGCGCTCAGAAGGAGCCGATGTCGTCTTCCGCACCGAGGAGGGGGAAGAGATTCCCGTCTTCACCACCCGCCCCGATACCTTGTGGGGCGCAACCTTCATGGTCTTTGCTCCTGAGCATCCCCTGGTGAACGACATCACCACCCCAGAGCAAAAAGAAGCCGTAGAAGCTTATAAACAGCAAGCGGCCCGACAGAGCGAAATTCAGCGCGCGGCCGTGGATAAAGAGAAAACCGGCGTCTTCACAGGCGGATACGCCATAAACCCCGTCAACGAAGAACGCATCCCCATCTGGATCGCAGACTACGTGATGATGGGCTACGGGTCCGGGGCAATTATGGCCGTCCCCGCCCACGATGAACGCGACTTCGCTTTTGCCCGCAAATATGGTCTCGAGATCATCCCCGTCATTCAACCCGAGGGGATGGACTTCGATGGCGAAACCATGCAAGAAGCCTACGTAGGCGAAGGGAAGATGATCAACAGCGCCCACTTCAATGGGACCGTTGTCAGCAACGAAAAAGGGCGCGCTAACCCTGGCATTTCCAAAGTCATCGACTGGCTGGAAGAAAAAGATATGGGAGAAGAAGCCATAAGCTACAAACTGCGAGATTGGCTGATCTCCCGGCAGCGTTACTGGGGCGCGCCCATTCCCATGATCCACTGCGAGGCGTGCGGCTGGAATCCCGTCCCGGAAGAGGAGCTGCCCGTCCTCTTGCCCGACGACGTGGAGTGGCTGCCCACTGGCGAGAGTCCCCTCAAGCTGCATCCCACCTGGAAAGAGACCACCTGCCCGGCCTGTAATGGGCCAGCCACGCGCGAAACGGATACCATGGACACCTTCATGTGCTCTTCCTGGTATCACCTGCGCTACCTGAGTCCCGAGTACGACCAAGGGCCTTTTGACCCCAAAGAGTACGACTACTGGATGCCCGTAGACACCTACACCGGCGGGATCGAGCACGCCACCATGCACCTCATCTACACGCGCTTTTTCCACAAAGCCATGCGCGATATCGGGGTCACCAAAGGCCCTGAGCCAATGCTCCAACTGCGCAATCAGGGCATGGTGCTGGCCGAAGATGGGGAGAAAATGTCCAAGAGCCGGGGGAACGTTGTCTCTCCCGACGATTTGGTGGAAAAATATGGGGCCGATACCGTGCGTGCTTACCTGATGTTCTTCGCCCGGTGGGATTTGGGGGGACCGTGGAACAGCGGCGGCATTTCCGGAACCCAGCGGTGGCTGCGCCGCGTGTGGGCCCTCTACACCGGAACAAACCCGGAAGGGGAACCGGATTCAGGTGCGGTAGATACCCTGCGCCGCAAGCTTCACCTGACCCTGAAAAGCATCGGTGATGATTTCGAAAAATTCGAGTTCAACACCATCATTTCCAGTTTGATGGAACTGCTGAACGATATGTACGATGCTCGCCGGGCCGGCGTGGCTGGCACAGAAGCCTGGGCAGAAGCCCTAGA
This sequence comes from Chloroflexota bacterium, assembly GCA_018263575.1. Lineage (GTDB taxonomy): Bacteria > Chloroflexota > Anaerolineae > Anaerolineales > UBA11858 > B10-G9. The sequence continues at coordinate 7,191 of JAANWX010000015.1, forward strand.
CATCTATGCGCGGATGATGGCCCCCGCTTCCCCCCACATCGCTGAAGAATTGTGGACCGAGGTCTTGGGAAAACCCTACTCCGTTCACGACCAGCCCTGGCCAGAGGTGGACGAAGCCGCGACCGTTGTCGAGGAATTCACCCTCATCGTTCAGGTCAACGGCAAGCTCCGCGACCGTGTCCAGGCCCCGGTGGGCATCAGCGATGAAGAGGCGGAGAAACTGGCTCTGGCCAGCGAAGGCGCCCAAGCCCACACCGACGGGAAAGAAATCCGCAAGGTGATCGTCGTCCCCGGACGCTTGGTAAATATTGTTGTCTAGTAATTTGTAACTTCTTAAATTCAAAGCTCCGAGATTGCATGAAAATCTCGGAGCTTTTGTTTTTTTGTAAGTGTTCACCACCCCAGTGCTATAGACTTCAAAAGTCTTCAAACTAACGCCTTTGGCGTTTGAAAGTTCGGAAACGCTCATGAAATTTTTCCCAAAGCAACCTCTGAGACTTTTGAAGTTTGCTTTAGGGGGAGGATCTGAACGGTTACGTTTTTTTATGTGTTACCTACTATCCAAACACTATACAAAATGCTCAATCCGCACTCTGTAATTGTTTACGTAAATTTCGGAATCCTCGGATCAAAGTACTGTCTGCAAGGGCTTCTTCAAATTGAGAGAGCCAATCTTCAATATAGCTACCATCCAACATATCTCCTTGCTTTTGAACAATGGACTCGACATCAGCTCGGTCTTTTGTGCGAGTTGAAAGCAATTTATAGATAATTAGATCTTCAGCCGTGCAAACACGGATATTTTTTCCTGATGAAAGCACCACAGAGCATGCCCGTTCAATGGCTTTTTCATCAAAAACCGTATCTGCCAACATCACATCAATGCGGGTACCGTTTGGGTCTTGAAAAAATGCCAATCCATGACGTCGAAAAGCTTCATCTGGATTCTCGTTAAGTGGGATAAACTCTTGAAGTATATCAAGTAACTGGGCACGGTCTTCGCGACGGAGCAAAACCTTCATGTCAATATCTCGTGTGAGTCGTGGTTCTCCCCATACTCCAACGGCAATCCCACCGATAGCCATGACCGAGATACCTTCTTTTTCCAATAAATTCTGAAACGCTATAACGGAATCAATTAACTCATTCATGGTTTTGCTTGGTTTCAAGGCTAGCGAGACGTGATTGCAATTGAATCATCGCCTGATTACGCTTATCTCGGAAAAGATGTTCTGTTTCCTGTAACCAGGGCTCAAATTCAGCCATCAATGCGAAAAACTGCTGCAGGCCTATTTCTGGGGAAATAGCGCGTAACAAGCGCGTTTCTTCAGCGTGAATAACGTCCCAATTCGTGAGGGTATTTTTAAGCATAGGATGGGGCATTTCGAAAATAGGGGGCAAGACTTCACCCAGCGGATGTGCTTGGCATATTATACCTCAAATGTGAATGTCGAACCCTTAAAACTCAAACCTTCCGAGATTGCGTAAAATTCTCGGAGGGTTTGTTATTTAGCAGCAGATTCTGGTATAATCATAATATGGATAGGAATGAAGATGTTTTGAACAAACGTTATCAAATTCAAGTTTACCTTGAGCATGCTCACCAATCGCTAAGTAGGTCTGGGAAAATCCCTTTATTATTTTCATATCACGTCACTTTACTTCGATGTGCGCAGAGTCTCCCGACCGCGCACCTGAAGTGACCGAAGGTCTTCGCGAAGCATACCCTCCAGGGTGCCCCTCTTGGGAAAAAATGCGGCTCAATTACCTGGAGACCTGCGGTCAGGACTAGATGGCTGGTCAGGAGACACAGCCATATCTCGGTTCATGAGGACATAATTCTATAAAGATACTTTTGCATACCTACTTAGAGTAGTCAGTGACTATGATGTGGCTTTAGAAGCTGAGCCCATGACGGCAAAGGAAAAATTAGAGGATGCCCGTCAATTTATAGAGCGAGTGGTCAGCTATCTTCAGAAAGAGGGATGGATTTAATGAACGAATATGCTGCTATAACCAATACTGAGCGTGAATCTTTGGAGACACTGGTGCGGCGTTTACATGCGCACTATGATGATCAAATTCAATCAGTGGTACTCTTTGGCTCCAAAGCAAGAGGTGATGCGAAGGACGATTCTGACATTGATGTACTTGTAGTATTAACTACCGATGACCCCTATTTGCGTTCAAAAATCCGCCGCCTGGCTGCACGAGTGTCGCTGGAATACGATATCTTGATCTCACTATTTGCCGTAGGCCGCTCTCACTGGGAAAATTTATCCAGCTACCGTTTTCCAATCTATCAGACTATTCAAGCAGAAGGGATCGCTCTCACACCAAATGTGTGAATGTCGCGTTCCAAGAACTCAAGCCTCCGAGATTGTGTAAAAATCTCGGAGGCTTTTGGTTTTTGAGCGTTGTTGACATCCTCTGACTTCAGATTGTCGTAGTATACTTTTAAAAGTTTTTAGCGGTATAATGAATTGCTACAGGGAATTTTTATGGAGAAGATGATATGCGATTCGAAAACCTAACCTGGTTTGATGTCGAAAACTACCTAGAGGAAGAAGATCGTCTGATATTGGTCTTGGGCGCTTGTGAGCAGCATGCCTATCTCAGCCTTCTGACCGATCTCAAAATCCCACTAGCCTTGGCGGAGGAAGCCTGTCAGCGGAGTGGGGTGCTTTTGGCTCCGCCGTTGAGCTTTGGCATTTCACCTTATTTTCAGGCTTATCCCGGAACACTGAGCCTGCGGGTCTCTACCTTCCTGGATATGGTGGAAGACCTTGTCCGTTCGGCCTATCAACAGGGTTTCCGCCGGATTCTGATCCTCAATGGGCATGGCGGAAACGAAGTAGTGCGGGACAAGCTCTCCGAATTGGTCAACGAACTTGGCGGTTTGCGCATGGCTTGGCACTCATGGTGGGCGGCTGACTGCTTGCATGAGATTGCTGAAAAACATGGCCTAGTCTTCAACCACGCTAATTGGTCAGAGGCCTTTTCTTTCACGCAGGTCACCGATCTCCCCGACGGAAAGAAAGATCCCGTTCACATTCCGGGTCTAATTAGCGCGGAAGAGGTGCGAGACATCTGTGGGGATGGTTCCTTTGGCGGGGAATACCGGGCGGAAGAATCCATCTTGGACGAGATCTTTGCTGCCGCCTTGGAGGAAGTTCTCGCCAAGTTGCGTTTTGATTAGCCAGATAGTGTCCCGGTGACTTTTGAGTTCCTCTACTTGCTTAATCAGGATGGTTTCCAGTAAAATAGAGGTACATACAGGTCGGAAGACATGAGGCCTATCCTTCTTCTCCTCATGCCTTCCGTTTTTAATGTAGGTCGAAATGGTATTTCGACTGTGTCCAATTTTCAGAGATAATCCGAGCAAAGGAGATTCTCCCATGCCCAAAAAAGAAATCATCACCACCGAAAAATGCTGGGAACTTCAGGACACACACTTACGACGGACGGGTAATCAATTCCAATTGGCGGGGTAATAGCTCAAGGGCCAATTCCGTCCCATCTGTGCTGACGGTCTCCCCATCCACGTGTGTGGGCAACCCGCCCGTAAGCGCGGTCACCGTGACCCGTTTCGCGTGCTGGAATTGCACCTCCGGATGGGAGCCTTGTGTTCCAGCCAAAAAACGGGGAATGAGGGGGAAAAGGCGCAAGCGGCTGACCTCGCCCGCAATGCAAAGGTCAAAAAAACCGTCCTCCGGGTCTCCGTGGGGCGCCATCATAAAACCCCCTCCCATACGCCGACCGTTCATGATAGAAACCATCAAACTGGGTAAAGTAAACGTTTCCTCGTCAAGGTCAAGGCGCACGGTTGGGGCCTGATAGTAGAGGAAGATGGTTTTCACGGCGGCCACAAAATAAGCGGGAAAACCATGCAACCGTTTCAGTTTCAGGGCTTCGAAACCAACAATGGTATCGAAGCCAATCCCCGCCCCATTGCCAAAGTAACGCCCCTCAGGACGGGTGCCGCCTTTAATGTGGCCCACATCAATCGTTCGGCGGTGATCGTCAGCCAAAGTCTGGCAGCTTGCTTCTAGTTCCAGCGGGATCCCCATGCCAAAGGAAAAATCGTTGCCCTGGCCAATGGGAAGCACGCCCATGCTAGCGGACGCGCCACATTCCTTGGCGTGCATCAGGCCATTCAGAACCTCATTGGCGGTGCCATCCCCTCCCGCGGCGACGACGACATGATAACCCTCCTCAACAGCAGCTTGTGCTAACTCCGCCGCGTGCCAGGGGGCTTTGGTGCAAACAAGGTCAAAATCCAAACCGTAGCCTTGTAGATATTTTTCGACCCGAGGAATAGAACGCCTTCCGGATCCTCTTCCAGCCTCCGGATTGAGAATGATTTTATAACGTGTCATGGGGTACTCCTTACTCCAAGGCCAAATAAGCCTCTAATTTTTCTTTGGGAAAACCAACCAGGGTCGGCTCGGGCTGGATGACCAGGCCCGTTTTCGCGTAGACGGCTTGCCGCACCTTCCGGGCCAGGCGCATGACCTCGTCGGCCGTTGCCCTACCGCTGGCGTTGGTGAGGATCAGGGCGTGTTGAGGAGAGAGGGCCGCGCCGCCCAGTTTGGCTCCCTTGCTTTGCATGCCTCTGGCAAGGCCGCACGCCTCAATGAGATAGGCGGTGGGGATTTTTATGCCCTCGTCCCCCGGGAAGCGATCTCGGAAACTGTGTAATTTGGCGACGGTGTCCTCGCCCAAATGCTCCCTGACGTGGGTTATTAAACGGGCAAAACCCTCTTCGTCGAGGAGGATATTCTTGAAGAAGGAACCCGCGCTGCCAATTTCGTCAGGGTCGGGTAATTTCCTTTCCCGGATGTGGATGACGGCGTCCCGCATTTGCTCCGGCGTGGTTGGCGGCTCACTGAAAAAGGCCCGCAAGCCCTGGTAGCTGAGGTTGGGCCGCCCTTCCTTGTTCAACTTGATGATGACCTGGAGGATGAGGTAACGCCCCTTTTGGTCGGTGTTGAAGATGCTGGTCCGATAGCCGAAGTGGCAATCGGCGTTTGTGAGCGTCTTGATGGTCCCGGTTTGGGTATCCCAGACCCGCACGGATTGGACCACGTCCCGGGCCTCCTGCCCGTAAGCGCCCACGTTCTGGA
>JAANWX010000016.1 GCA_018263575.1 Chloroflexota bacterium
GCCTCCTCTGTGCAACTCTGCGTAACTTTTATCCTCAGTTTTTCTCCGCGCTCCTCCGTGCCTCCTCTGTGCAACTCTGCGTAACTTTTATCCTCAGTTTTTCTCCGCGCTCCTCCGTGTCTTCTCCGTGAAACTCTGTGTAACCCTAGTACTCCAATGGAACAACCATGACCTTCAACCTCCAAGCCCCCTTCCAGGCCACTGGCGACCAACCTCAAGCTATTCGTGAATTAGTAGAAGGTGTCCAGAGCGGCAAACGACACCAAGTACTCCTGGGCGCGACAGGAACAGGGAAAACCTACACCGTGGCCAAGGTGATCCAATCTCTTCAGATGCCGGCCCTGGTGATTGCTCACAACAAGACTTTGGCCGCCCAGCTTTATGCTGAGTTCAGAAGTTTTTTCCCAGATAACGCTGTGGAATATTTTGTCAGCTATTATGATTATTACCAGCCTGAAGCCTATGTTCCCCGCCGCGACCTCTACATAGAGAAAGAAGTTGACATCAACGACGAGATAGAGCGTTTACGGCTGGCAGCCACCACCGCGCTCATGTCCCGCAAGGATGTGATTATCGTCGCCTCAGTTTCTTGTATCTATGGCTTGGGCAGCCCGGACGCTTATGGCCAGGTGGCTGTTCAATTGAAGGTGGGCGAAATCACCCGGCGCAACGCCCTTTTGCGGCAGCTCATCGAAGGGCAATACCAGCGCAACGACATAGAGCTTTTGCCGGGCGCCTTCCGAGTGCGGGGCGACACGCTGGAAATTGCTCCCGCCTACGAGGACGAGTTCATCTACCGCATCTCTTTTTTTGGCGACGAAGTAGAACGTATCACTCGTATTCACCGGGTCACGGCCGAGGTTCTAGAAGATCTCTCTACGGTGACAATTTTCCCCGCCAAACACTTCATCACCGAAGATGAAAAGTTAAAACAAGCCATTGCAGATATCGAGGAAGAACAAAAAGCCCAACTAGCCTATTTTGAGTCCCATGGGAAATTGCTGGAAGCCCAACGCATACAACAGCGCACGGCCTACGATATTGAGATGCTCCGCGAAGCTGGGTATTGCTCCGGGATTGAGAACTACTCCCGCCATTTGGATCAACGCCCCCCCAGGTCCGCTCCGTGGACGCTGATGGATTACCTTCCCAACCAGTATCTCCTGATTTTGGACGAATCCCACATGACCGTTCCCCAAATCCGGGGGATGTACAGGGGTGACCAATCCCGAAAGTCAACGCTGGTGGAGCACGGTTTCCGCCTTCCCTCCGCCCTGGACAACCGCCCTCTCAAGTTCGAGGAATTCGAGGAAAGAATGGGCTACACCCTTTACACCTCCGCCACGCCAGGCCCTTATGAATTGGACCTTGTGCCCAAGGTGGTCGAGCAAATCATTCGTCCCACAGGGCTGATAGATCCGGATGTTGACGTTCGACCTATCGAGGGCCAGGTGGATGATTTGATCGGGGAGATTTACGCCCGCACCGAACGTGGGGAGCGGATTCTGGTCACCACCCTCACCAAGCGCATGGCGGAAGACCTTTCCGATTATTTAATGGAATCAGGGATCAAGGTGCATTATTTGCACTCCGAGATTGATACCTTGGAGCGGGTGGGGATTCTGCGCGATCTGCGGTTGGGCGTCTTCGACGTCGTGGTGGGCATCAACCTCCTCCGGGAAGGGCTGGACCTGCCGGAAGTGTCTCTGGTCGCCATCCTGGACGCGGACAAAGCCGGATTCTTGCGCTCTGACACAGCCCTTATCCAAACCATTGGGCGAGCGGCTCGCCACGTCAACGGCCAAGTGATCATGTATGCAGATAAAACTACCCCGGCCATGCAAACCGCGCTCGACGAGACCAATCGCCGACGTACCAAGCAAATTGCTCACAACGTGGAGCACGGTATTGAGCCGGCCAGTATTATCAAATCTATCACCGACATCACCGAACGCGCTTCGGGTAGAGCGATTGCCGAGACTCAAGCCGCATACAGCGTAGAAGATGCGGAAGGAATTCCTATCGCGGAACTCAAGGACATCATCGCCGATCTGGAAGACCACATGCAGGAAGCTGCTCAAGACCTAGAATTCGAAAAAGCGGCTGCCCTACGGGATCAGATCTTCGAGCTGCGAGAAGTCTTGGCCTTAGAAAGCGATATGAAGCCCTGGGAGAAGATTCACTTGTTGGCGGGAGGGTAAGGAGTAAAGTGTAGGCGCGAATTTTGTTGGCGGATCTTCGGCTCTGAAACCTCGGAGGTCTCCGAGACCTCCGAGGTTTCAGAGCCAGAGGACTTGCGAGTTTTAACCTGGCGAAATAATAACAATATTTCAGCGCACACGAAGTAAAGGGGTGATAGCCTAATTATGGTAGAATCGTTGTAATGAGAGGGAAGTGTGTGAAAAGGAAATGTCAATGAAGAAAACCGTGTCACATGATAGAGAAGAAGAAACGATCAAGTCCAAAACACAATGGTTTCAATCTTTGTCACGCAAGGAACGGGCGGAGTTGCTGTGGCAATTTACAGATATGATTTTATCTGCTAACCCAAATTTTGTGGAGCAAAAAGATGCCCAACCAATTGAAGGACGTGTTCTCGTTCTTTCAAAAGAATGAATGGGCTAGGCACGGCTTCTCTAGCATCGGCTGAAGATGTACTAGCGCATGAAATTACAATATTCAGGGATTATGTGCGAGTCGATGTGCAGACTTCAACCCCCGGCATCACTTTTGATGAAGCTTGGGAAAAACGCGAAATAATGAATTATCAAGGGCAGATTTAATGAGGATTGAAAGGGAATTCCCCCCAGGCTGGAAGCGCATAAAAACAGAACCAGGCCCTGACTTGGACCTATTCCAGATCAGGTATGATTGGCTCGAAAACCCGCGCAATGGAGCTGTGCTCAAAGCCATCCGACTCGAAGCCCCCACATGGGTCAATGTGGTCGCTCTCACCCCAGAGGGGAAAGTGGTCGTTGTCCGCCAGTACCGCTTTGGAATCGAAAAAGTGACCACAGAGATCCCGGCGGGGATTGTCGAAGAAGACGAATCCTCCCAAACTGCAGCCGCGCGGGAGTTGAAAGAAGAAACTGGCTATACCACCTCGAAGTGGGAGCACTTGGGATATGTGGAGCCTAATCCGGCCTTTTTGAATAATCAATGCCACCTCTGGCTGGCAAAAGATGTAAAAAAGACCCACGAACCTGAATTCGATAAGGGGGAAAACATCCTCACCGAGGTCATGGGTTTAGAAGAGCTGCGCCAGGAAATCGCCAACGGCAATTTACGCCATTCCTTGGCTTTGGTGGCTCTTTCTCACGTTTTTGATCTGCGTAGTTTGTTGGTCTAAGTAGTCGAAGTAGTCGAGGGTGCGTTGCACTTGCAGTCTATGTGCACTGCACCTGAGACAGTCAGACCAATCCGACCAATCAGACCATATACTCCATGCCGTTGAGGTACTTAGAATTTTGTAAACATCGCAGGGGGAACTCTGCTAAGGAATCGGCCATTCTTTGGTGGTCTTCCTGGGCAACTTTCATTTCAATGATCACATCATCTACTGAAAGCTGGGGAAAGGTGAGGTTGGGAGAAAGGCCAAAGGTTTGTGAAAAAGCGCGTATGTCATAATCTAAGGTCACCCTTATTTTCCTGTCTGCGCTCTCGTAATATTCTCTTTGGTATTGATTAATGAGAGCGGGAGTTAAGTTATCTAATAGGGAAGAGAATTCATTGGAGCTTTCGCTTTTAAGCAACTCCATGATTTCCTGCCATTTTAACTGAGGCAAATTAATGGCCCTCCTGACAGGATGGGTGATCTTGTAGCCCACATGCCCCATTTTTTTCTTGATCTCGAGTTGGCCCTCAGGGATTTGCCAACTTTCCCCATACCACCGAAACCTGAACTTGGCGCGATTGCCCACCCCATCGATGTGCTTTGCCATAAAAAAGCGGTCAATGGTATCAAAATAAATATTATTCACCTGACGGGGTGGATAAGCAACCTGGAAGGCATCAGGGTGGGCGTATACCCAACTTCGCACTTCGCCCAAGCGAAGGCTCTCGAAGATCATCTTTTTTTCGTATCGAAGAGCAGGAGTCATAATTCCTCGCGCAAACTTAATTCCCAAGTACACCCTGCTCATACAGGGCATCCACGTCAATATCTTCCGGGGGGATACTTTCTCCATTCAAGAGGAGTTGACTTCCCGTTTGACAAAGGGCCGGAGTCTCAGTGTTCAAAATTTCCACGTTCGTCGCTTCCAGGGTAGCTGGACCATATTGTGGCTTCTTGACGTAGGCGGCCAAGGCAGCAATCTTCGCGTTGTCTATGATGATGGAATCAGCTACCAAGGTTGAAAGATCCTTACTAGCAATGCCTATGTTCACATCACGAATGCTGAGATTTTCTAAAGTCACCTCGCTTTCTTCCCCAACCGAAATTGCTTTATCTCCGATATTCGCAAATCGGGAGTCCGTAACAAGCACCTGCGATCCGCTGGCATCAAAAGCGTCTCCTCTGATGTTGTGGAAAGTGCAACCAGTCACTGTGCCACTAACAAAGTCACCGTCAAATGCGTCCGAGCTTGTGTTCGTGAATTCAACATTTTCCATCGAAAGGTCAGCCTGGATGACATTCAAGGCATCTTCTGTGGTGTTATTGCCTATCACCGAAGAGGAGATTTCCACCGCGCTCTGATAGAAAGTAATTCCTCCTGTGAGTACCCATCCCGGATATGGGATTCCGGCCATCTTTTCTACTTTAGCATGACGCCAATGGGAAGTTTCAGCCGCTCCTAAGACGACCATCCCTCCCCAACTTTCACCTTGGGCGGTAAGGAGAACGGGGTGTTCTTTCGTACCCTGAATCTCAACCTTCCCGTAGGATAAAATGACACTTCCCTCTTCGAGCCGTAAAGTCGTCCCCTCTGGGATGAAAAGGTTGTACCCTTCCGGAAGGATTAAATCCCCCACAACTTCCCAGTCTCCTGGAGAGATCGCTACTTGGGATTCTTCTCTAAGCTCCAAATAGGGATGGGCTTCTAGGGCTTCATCTAGGGCTGAAGAGGGCTTGATACCGCTTTCCAGTCCCTGGGGCGAATAGCTCGAAGACAGAGAAATAGCAAAGGTTTTCGATCCGCCATACAGGCTTGCGCTCAAGCTAAGATTTTCTTCACTAATTAACCCGTGATCAATGGACTCTAGGGGAAGGTAAAACGAAGCCGAGGCAAAGTTTTCCGAATCCCCGGAAAGCAAGACGGCCTCCTCCGCAGGTTTAATAATTTTTTCCTGGCAGCTTTGGGTTGAGCACCACGTTTTTTCAAATTCTAGCTCATTATCTCCCAAGGTAATTTCCCTTATTTGCACGGGGAGAATCATCAGGTTAACTAAATCCAACCGAAGATAAGGTTTCCCTTCCTGCTCTACAATCTGATAATTACCCCGGATAGGTTGAGCAGGGTTCAAGTTTCTGGACAATAACTCGGCACGGTTTTCAAGCTCCTCCCAGGGCAAGAGGATTGGAGGCCCTTCGAACCTGCGGTATTCCTCATAATCCTCGTCCTGGTATTCTTTGACGAGTAAATGGTAGTAGTCCTCAAGTTCTTCCCCAAATTTTTCCTCGAGCATCTCGATATATTCCGGGGAGGCGATCCTTTCCAGGGTTTCAACATAGGCCCTTTGCACTCCAGGACTATCAAAGAAGGGGGATTCTGAAAAAGGGAAAGCTAGCTGATCTGCAGTAAAGCTAGGATGAAAAACAAAACCATCAAAGGCGATCGGTTCTATTAGCCCAGTGACTGGGTTGTAATAAAACTTGTTGTTGATCCAATCGGTGCCGTGTCCTCCGGCCCACAAATCGGTGATTGCGAAATACCTTCCCCATAATTCTTCATCGAAAACCTGATCAGCCGCAAGAAGACCATGGTTGAAGGAATATAATAATTCTTTTGCCGCAATCAATTGCTCTGAAAGAACCTCGCTTCTCGCAATTCGATTACTTCGATAAGGAACAATTTCATTCGCAGTGGGGTTGTTTACCCGCCAAAAGCGCCCAATATCGCTATCCTCATGGTGCTCGACATCCAAAAAATTAGTCCAGTCAAGCCAGAGCAAATCTTCATTGATGCGAAATATAATTCCCTCCCGCTTGCCCTGGGACTCTAATAAATCCCCCGTAAAACTTTCCTCTAACGCGTAGATACCCTTATATTCACCGTTGATGATGATATTTACAAAAGAATAACGAGGGGCAAGGATGCCTTCCATAAACAAATTCTGATGGAAGCCCCATTCGCTGGCAAAAGATCGCGTATGCGGTGACTGGAGAGAGAAGCGTCTCATACCCAATAAGGCCCCATCATCCTCAGTGATGTGAATCCGGAAAGACCACTTATCACTTCGCAGATGATCCACCCAGTCCCCTTTCAAGCGCAATTTTATATCAAGCGTTTGTTCCCCGTTTTGGCGCAGGGTGGCTGGGACATAGTCCTCGTCAGAAGAATGCAAGACCCCAACCTCCAGGGCCTTTTCCCGCTTTTCCTCAATGGCCATCATAGAATCAAAGGGGATGTCTAAAAAAATGTTGGTAAGGCCATTGGCTTGGTATAACTTGATCTCCGATTTTATTTCCTCACTTACTTCACCAACCGCTTGGGCAACCGGTTCCTGTTGAAGAATGTGGCGAATTTTTTTCAATAGAACTGACGCATACCCGTTCCGGTAGAAAAACATGCCAGCCAGGAAAGCGCCCAACATCAAGGCAAGGACAAGCCCATAGAACCCCCACGCAGAGGAGTTGGGCAGCTTAAGTTTTTTCCTTTTCTTGGAATACTCGATTTTCATTAACTTAGCCTCCCAAAAGGTTGTTTTGTTCCACAATACTAATGGACGCCTTTGGGAATTTTTCTTGTATGCGATTAGTTATCTTGGCCATCGTATCCGCTTTATTTGCTTTAAAATAAAAAACTAAGCGCATTTCCTTGCTGTCCGTATCAAACCTTCTTAAATCAACCTGGGGAAGCTCTTCGCCAAGGAGCTTGTTGATGAATTTGAAGGAGTTTTCACTGGTTGTTGAACCTAATGGCAAAGAGATGTTCAAATACAAACTGTTATGAGGAGCAAGCCGAAAAGTTCTATTGATGAGTTTTCGGGTTAGCAAGTAGCCCATGATCACGACGTAGGAAATCAAGGTTGGAATGCGTTGATCCGCTCCAAAACCAAGACCAATAGCAATCGCGAAAAACAAGAACATCAACTCTTCGGGATCCTTGATGGCTGTTCTAAAACGCACAATAGATAAAGCGCCCACAAGACCTAAGGACAAGGCCAGTGATGACTTGACGACAGAAATCACCAGCAAGGTGACCATGGTTAATAAAGGTAGCAGAGGTGCGAATTTAGAGCGGTTGGAAAGCGATTCGCCTAATCTTGCGTAATACACAGCGAGTAATACTGATAACAACAATCCGGCCAAAAGGTTAAAAAGCATGGTCGGAATTGATATGGGGGCAATAGTAGTGGTATCCATAAGTTTTTCTCCGAATATTTTTTAGTAAGTTTGTATTTTCTCAAAATCTGCCCGCCCATTATAACAGAGAGTGGTCTTAATAGTCTAATTTATCTAAATCGTCCAAATAGTCAAAGCGGTCGAAGGTGCGTTGCACTTGCAGTTTAGTGCATTGCACCTGGATAAGAAATAGTCCAAATGGTCTTAATAGTCTTATTGGTCTAAATGGTCTAAATGGTCAAAGCGGTCGAAGGTGCGTTGCACTTGCAGTTTAGTGCATTGCACCTGGATAAGAAATAGTCGGATTGGTCTTAATAGTCTAATTGGTCTAAATGGTCTAAAGGATCTGAGTTATCAGACCAATCAGACCAATCAAACCTCTCCAACTAAGATGGTATAATGCCTCACAGGAGGCAAAACTAAAAATGCTAAATCTTGACCCTGCAACCCTTATTTCCCGCTTAATCGTACTTTTCACGGCCCTCACTGTACACGAGTTCGCCCACGCCTGGACGGCCAATTATTTTGGGGACGACACCCCGCGCCTAAATGGGCGGCTGACTCTCAATCCCCTCGCCCACCTTGACCCCATCGGCTCCCTAATGCTAATCATAGCCGGTTTTGGATGGGCCAAGCCCGTTCCGGTTAACGCCTACGCCTTGCGCCGCAAATCTGACTCTGCCCTCATGTGGGTCTCTTTGGCTGGCCCCCTCTCCAACTTCTTGTTGGCCCTGCTGGCCGCCATCCCCTTTCGCACCGGGCTTGTCTCGTTATTGGGCGCTTATAACAACACCCCGCACCTTTTCCCCTCTCTCCCAGAGTTCTTGTTGACATTCATTTACGTCAACCTGGCCCTGATGCTCTTCAATCTCATCCCCCTCGCGCCTTTAGATGGCGAAAAAGTGGCCGAATATTTTCTCCCCGCTGAATGGCAAGACACCTTCGATCGCATTCGCCCTTATGGCCCCATGATTTTGTTGGCCTTTATGGCCTTGGGCGTTTTTAGCTGGATCATCAGTCCGCCGCTTAACTTCTTGGTCAATCTTTTGTTAGGATGAGAGCGTTGCCCCGCACAGTGTACCGGGTTTGGCAGTTTTGGCAAACCCTGACCGGAAAACTAACGTCAAGCCAGTGGGAGGAAATCGCCCAAATCTTGGCCCCCCGGCAAATTGCCCTTTTCAAAAAGATGGGGAGAGCGGAGCAGGCGCACGGCTACCGGGTGATGAAAACCCTGCGGGAGATGGGGCACACCGGGCCAGATTTACTGGTGGCCGCCCTCTTGCACGATGTGGGGAAGATTCACCATCCCCTCCGCCTTTGGGAGCGCCCCCTGCCCGTCTTGGCCCAGCTTTTCCGGGAGCGGGAAGACTCTCCGCTGGAGGAACGTCCCGCGCGCGGCTGGCGGCGCCGATCGAGGCGGAACCGTGTTCCGTCGGCGTCCAGCGAACGTCCCGCGTGCGGGTGGCGGCGCCCCCTGGTGGTGGCCGCGCTACATCCCGCCTGGGGAGCGGATTTGGCCGCCGCGGCTGGGGCATCCCCCCTCACGGAATGGCTCATCCGCCATCACCAAAGCGAGAATCCCCCACCCATTGACCATCCCAACGCTGAACGTTTTTTAACGTATCTCAAAGAAGTAGATAATCAGAATTAGGTGAACTATGACAATTCAAATTACAATTCTCGGATTAGGACAAATTGGCGCCTCGGCTGGCTTAGCGTTAGGGAAATATCCAGACAAAATTTTACGCGTAGGACACGATAAAGATCATTCTGTATCCCAAAAAACCAAGAAAAAACAAGCTGTAGATAAAACAATGCTCAACTTGTCGAACTCGGTAAAAGACGCCGATGCTGTTTTGCTCGCTCTCCCTGCCCATGAAGTTCGCCCCACCTTAGAACATATTGCCCAAGATATCAAAGAAGGCGCTGTTATTATTGACACCGTTCCTATGAAACGGGCTGTCGCTGCATGGGCGGAAGAATTTCTGCCACCTCAACGGTATTATGTTGGGCTGTCTCCTGTTCTTAACCCTAAGTATCTTAGAAATTTTGATTCTGGTGTTGAGGCCGCTCACAAAGGCCTCTTTGAAGGGACAATTATGGGGCTTGTTTCTAGTTCGAATGCTAATTCGCAGGCGCTTGACTTTGTTACCAATTTCGTAAAACTGTTGGGGGCAGAGCCGTATTTTGTGGGCGCTGTTGAGTCAGACGGTTTGATGACGGCAACGCATATTTTTCCTCACTTGGCAGCGGTATCTTTGGTGTCTTCAATAACAGCAAGACCTGGTTGGCGTGAAGCGCAAAAATTCGCTAGTCGCGCCTTTGCCCAAGTTTCTGAACCTGTTAGCTTCGGTGAAAGTCCCGAGGCCCTGGCGAAGTTACTTGTTCATAATAGCGATAACGCAGAACGGGTGATTGATGATCTTATTTATGTTTTGCGAGACCTCAAAAAAACAATCCTTGATAAAGAGGAAGAAGCCCTACAGGAGTATCTCCAAGAAGTAGCGCAAAAACGAAACCGCTGGTGGGTTGATAGGGAAGATGGAAAATGGCTTGATCCCCAAGCGGGTGGCGAAAAAACAACGTTTGAAGCCCCTTCTTTGCTTAAGCGTTTGTTGGGGTTTGATGGTTCTCGTCGCCGGCGTTTAGAGGAAGACTAGAAGAAGAGGAAGTTTAAGAACCAAGTATTTCCTCTTGCATCATTTGCCTTTTTACTATGAGTTATACTTATATCCTAAGATGCTCCGACGGAACATATTACACCGGCTGGACGACCGACCCAGAGCGAAGAGTCAAGGAGCATAACGCCGGAAGAGGCGCACGCTACACCCGCGACCGTGGCCCGGTAGAATTAGTCTACCTGGAAGAACACCCCGACCGTTCCGCGGCCATGAGCAGGGAATATAAGATCAAGAAGTTATCCCATCGTCAAAAGGAACGCCTTGCTCAAAACTATTGTGTGGAGTAGTTGGGGGGTTGGTATATTGGTATGCTGGTGATATTGGTAAACTGGTAAGGTGGGCGATCCCAGTCTACCAATTTACCAATCCCCAATATGCCAATCTCACCCCGTTGTGGGCAGGTCCTGACCTCGATGTGGGCAGGTCTCCTGACCGCCCACCCCAATTGACCGCAGGTCTCCCCCCGCCAAAATTTCCGGAGACCTCCGGTCACAAATCACTCTCAGGTCAGGAGACCTTGAGAGAGCAAAGAGGAACCCTCACTCCTCACGTTTTACTCATTACTCTTCACCCATTACCGGAGGATTATCCATGAACGTCCAAAGAAACCCTACAGCCTATTTAGGAAAAGAATACCAACGATTAGCTGAAGCGGGCCTCACCTGGGAGCCAAGAGAGCTGATGGGTGCCAACAAGCCTATCTCGATTTTCGATGGTCGAGAAGTTTTGGTGCTGTGTTCCAATAATTATCTCAATCTCTCCACGCATCCCAAGGTGATTGAAGCCATGCTTGAAGCGACTATAATGTATGGAGCCGGGGCCGGTAGTGACCGTTCTATCGCCGGCGACACGACCCTGCACCGAGACTTAGACCGGCGGTTGGCGGAATTCAAAGACGCCCCCGCTTCCCTGACCTTCCAGACGGGATTCATGACCAACCAGGGCGTGTTGGCCCAGCTTGGCGGGAAAGGTGACCTGTATGTCTCCGACGAGCTGAATCATGGTTCCATCATTGATGGCATACGCCTCACCAAGGCCGACAAAGTCATTTTCAAACACAAAGATGTGGATGACCTGGCCCGGGTTATGGAAGAGGCCGCCACGCACCAACCGGCTTATAAGCACATCTGGATTGTCACGGACGGGGTTTTCAGCATGGACGGCGACCTGGCCCCCCTGCCCGAAATTGCCGATATTGCCGCCCAATACGGGGCTGGGGTTTACGTGGACGACGCCCACGGGGAAGGCGTTCTCGGCGAAGGTGGGCGGGGAATCGTCAACCACTTTGGCCTGACCAGCGAACAAATCCACGCCGAGATGGGTACATTCTCCAAGGCCTTTGGGATCGTCGGCGGGCACATCAGCGGCAGCGAGGCGTTGATCAAATTTGCCATGAACAAATCCCGCACCTGGCTGCTGAGCGGGGCCGTTCCCCCCAGCGTGGCCGCGGCCACCATCGCCGCCATCGACGTCATGGAATCCGATCCGGGCCGCGTGGAGCGCGTGTGGGAGAACCGGGAGTATTTCCTCGATAAAATGAAAGCCCTCGGCTTCGACACCGGCCACAGCGAGACCCCCATTGTTCCCCTCATGTGCGGGGACAGCAAAACCGCCAAGGATTTGGCCGAATTCGTGTGGGGTGAGGGCATTTACGTCCTGCCCATTGTTTATCCCATGGTGGCGCGTGACCTGGCCCGCATCCGCGTGCAACTTTGCACGGAACACACCAAGCCGCAATTGGATGAGGCCATTGAGGCTTTCAAGAAAGGCGGCAAGAAGGTGGGGTTGATTTAAGGGAAAGGCCGAACTCCTCTGAGGTTTTTAAAACCTCGGAGGTGTTCGGCAATTAGTTTGCTATAATACGGATATAACAAGTGTAGGTATTTTGATGATGAACGTTGATCTGACTAGCAGACAAAGAGAAATAATCACTTCAGCAGTCCATGCAGTACAACAAAGGATTCGTTGGAAGCCCGGTAAAGGCGTAGAACATTTGAAAACGCGCATGCATTATGGGCATCTACCATCAAATGCTTCGATAGTGGATTATCATGCAATTATTACTTCCGTTGTATCTGCTGACCAAGCTGAATTATATGTTTTTAAATGGAGGAATGATCTTTATCCGACGATTGTCGCCGAATATGAAGACATAATATGGTTAGTTATGTTCAGTGAATCAGGTATACTTGAAACCGCTTTCCCGCCTACTGATCCTGAAGAGTACTTATCTGATTCTCGATTTTATTATCTCGGTT
>JAANWX010000017.1 GCA_018263575.1 Chloroflexota bacterium
ATCTCGCGCCCACGGGGTCACGTTGTGCGCCTACGGTGTACAGCCCTTGGCTAGTGGCCACAGGCCCGCACGGCGCGGCGTAGAAACCCCGGCTACACCACCAGCATATTGAGTGTAGTCGTCCTCATCGGCTTCCCAGCGAACGCCTTTGAAGCGGATGAGGTGCGAGCCGTCTTCCTCCCTCTTTATGCCATATTGGCCAGGCTCAATTTGTTCAAGCTTTCAACGTGGTTGGGGTCATAGGCGTCGCCGAAGTGGGTCGTGGCCATTTCCGCTTTTTTGGCCATCAATTTCTCGTAGCGGTCATCGTCCACAAAGGCCACGCAGCGCCCAATGCTGGCTTCGCCATCCACAAAGCGCCAGGGGAAGAAGCCGAGTGTGGCACGCTGGTTGAGCAGCAGGTCGATGTCTCCGCCCAAACATTCGGCGTGGATAATGCCATCGGGGAACATCTCGATGTGCATCATCTGGTATTTATCGTCGCTGTAGAATTCTTCCAGGGTTTTGCCAAATTTCTTCTGGAAGACGTATTCGGCCTCTTTGGTCTGGCGGGGCATCCAATCACGGATGATGGTGTTCATGGGATGATCCGCGCTGCCGCAATCCACGCCGATCCAGCGCAATTTTTTGGAGATGGCCCATTTGACGAATTCCCGGTCGGGGCCGGGGTGCTTGACCATGTAGCGAATCTCGTCAGCGGTGTTGTGATCCCAGCCAAAGTGGTGGTATCCCGTGTGGATGATGAGGATGTCGCCTTCTTTGACATCCACGCGCTCTTCGACCATCTCACTGGTATAAACGTCGTAGTCACCGGTCACGTCGCTGAGGTCGACAATAGCGCCTTCGTTGACCAGGAAATCCATTTCCAGCCCGGCGATGTCTTTGCCAGGGGTATAAAAGTGAATTTCTCCGTCCAGGTGGGTACCGATGTGGTTGGAGTGGGTCAGTAATTGGCCGTTGGCTCCGTTGGGCGCCAGGCGTTTGAAGTACTTTACTTGCAGGGGTTCGTAGGTTGGCCAGGGAGGGGTGGCGATTCCGAGAGGGATGGTTAGGTCGATGGTTTTCATAATTATCTCCTTGGATAAAAGTTTGTGTAAAGAGTAAAGAGTGAAACGTAAGCTTACGATCCAGATGTGATTGTTATACCCGCTGGGTCTCTTTTCGATATTCCAGGGCAAAGATTTCTCCTCGTTATTCGGCACTAGCCTGTGGGCTGTACACCGTAAAACCGCGCCGAAACCTCGTCGAAATGACATGCCTGGTTGCTTAACTTAATGCCATTGAGTGGCGAGTTGCGCGAAGTCACATTTCACGCATCACGTTTTACTCATTACTCACGATCCAGGTGCAACGCACTCCACACCACGCATTGCGGCCCTACGGGCGGGTGCACACTGTGAAAACGGGAGTGCAGCGCACTTTTTCCGTTTTACTCATTACTCATTACTCATCACTCATCACGCGACACGCGACACACGTCTAAGTCATACCAGACATCAACGCCAAAACCACCCCGCCGGCGATCACGCTTCCTAGTTGACCAGCGGTGTTGGCGCCCATGGCGTGCATGAGCAGGAAGTTCTCGAGATCATATTCTTGGCCCACGCGCTGCACAATGCGGGCGGACATGGGGAAAGCGCTGATTCCGGCCGCTCCGATCAGGGGGTTGAATTTCTTCCCGGAAAGCACGTACATCAATTTCCCAAATAATACCCCGCCCATGGTGTCCAGCACAAATGCCAACAGCCCCATCCCTAAGATTAAAATCGTCTCCGCGCGGATGAAGCTAGCGCCGGTCATTGTGCTTCCGATGGTCAGGCCGAGGAATATTGTAGTCACATTGGCGATCTCATTTTGAGCGGACTTGCTTAAGCGATCGACCACGCCAGACTCGCGCATCAGGTTGCCAAACATCAGAGTAGCAATTAGCGGCGAGGCCTTGGGGGAAATCAATGAAACCACAATGGTCACAACCACAGGAAATAGTACGCGGGTAGTCTTGGAAATTTCCCGCTGGGTATAGGGCATGCGCACTTTGCGTTCAGCATCGGTGGTCAGCAATTTCATGACTGGCGGCTGAATGATAGGTACCAAAGACATGTAGCTATAGGCTGTCACGGCGATGGGGCCAAGAAGTTCTGGGGCCAAACGGCTGGAAACATAGATTGCCGTAGGGCCATCGATGGCTCCAATGATACCAATAGAAGCCGCTTCGTTAAGGTCGAATCCCAAATATAGTGCCAGCATCAAGGTGCCGAAAATGCCAAATTGCCCGGCCGCGCCCAACAAGGCCATTTTGGGGTTTTCCAACAAGGGGCCAAAGTCGGTCATGGCTCCAATCCCAATGAAAATCAGCAGCGGGAAGAGTTCAGTTGCCACCCCCGCTTCGTACAGGACGCCCAAGAAGCCATGTTGGCTTGCATCTGCGATTCCCGTCAAGGGCAGATTGGTCAAGATGGCGCCAAAACCAATTGGCAGCAGGAGTACGGGTTCATAATCTTTTGCGACAGCCAAATAAATTAGCACGCCCCCCACGGTCATCATGACCAAATTTTTCCAGGTGAGCGCTAGCGGTGCTTGAAAAATAATGTCGATGAAATTTCCCATAATAAAGCTACTTGTAGGTGACTAACACGGCTCCGTAATCCACGGTTTGCCCCTCGTTGATCTCAACGCTAGCGATCAAACCGGGGCGGGGGGAATGGATCACGTTCTTCATTTTCATGGCATCCAGTACACAAAGAGCATCTCCCCCCTCAACACGCTGCCCAGGCTGCACATTGACCTCCGTTATATCGCCAGGCATTGGGGCTGTCACAGAGCCTTCAGCACTAACCGCTTCTGATTGGGAAGTTTTTGGAGATGTCACAGAATCCGATTTTGGCAGCGGGACATTTCTAACAGTCTGAACAACCTGTGATTCTACCGTCTGGCCCCCAAGTTCAACTTCATAGCGTTGCCCTTCTACTATGGCGATGATGGGCGAGGTAGAAAGATCTTCGATCTCCACCTTGAATTCCTGGTCATCTACTCTGACCAGAACCTGTTGAAAATCACTCATTATGGATCCTTTGTGTGTAACTGCTCAGGTGTCATTTCGAACCGCTGTGCTCACGGTGTGCAGCCTCAGGGGTCGATTCGAAATCGACTCTGTTCCGCCAGGTCTGCAATGCAGACACACTGACCTGCGTCGGTTAGTGTTAGCAAATCAGCCTAATCCACGCAGGTGGAAGGCGAACTTGTTCGCGCGTAAATCAGCCTCGAATTATATTCGAGTTTTCCCTCCCTCACCTCAATCCTTGCCAAGGCACAGCCTGCGGGCTGTACACCGTACGCAAAGCGTCCCAGAGGGAGAGGAGGCTGTCCCCACTCCTTCTGGGATGCCCAGCGGGCACGCAGAGCGAGGGCTAGGGTGAGGGCAGGGGCTGAATGGTTACCTCCTTTGTGTTTTGTTTCTCCCAGACGAAGATTCCAGCAAGGCTCCAAGTTGGGCGGTACGTTTCGTTCCTCGTCGCCTAGAGGCCGCCAATACCGCAATCCCGGCCGCTCGCATCCTTAGTTTCTCTCGATTTGAAACTGGTTCCACCTTCGTATCTTCTGATTTTATACTGTTATCGGGTTTGATGGCGAATAATTCTCTCAACAAAACCATCACCAGGATCAACACGCCCAACGATGCGAAGGTGATCAAAATCCCCATCACACTAATTTGTAATCCTTGGGTTAACTCGCTCATATCCATCTCCTACAGGGGGATATTGCCGTGTTTCTTGGAGGGTGATTTCACCTGTTTGTCCTTGAGCAACTCCAGCGTGGCGATCAACCTGGGCCGGGTTTCCGAAGGGATCAAGATTTCATCGATATGTCCACTGGACGCCGCGGTATAAGGTTTGGAGAATTTTTCCTTGAATTCCCCTACAATTTCCTGGCGGGCTTGTTCGGGATTTTCTTCTTCTTTAAGTTGCTTAGCGTAAAGGATATTCACGGCGCCATCAGCGCCTATCACCGCCACTTCCGCCGTTGGCCAAGCAAAGACCATGTCCGTGCGAATATATTTACTGCTCATGACGATATAGGCGCCCCCGTAGGCCTTGCGGGTTATGACAGCTATTTTGGGCACGGTGGCCTCGGAATAGGCGTAAACAATTTTCGCTCCGTGGCGGATTATGCCGCCGTGTTCTTGCCGAACGCCGGGCATGAAGCCGGGTGTGTCGACAAAGGTGAAGATGGGGAAGTTGAAGGCGTCGCAGAAGCGGATGAAGCGGGCAATTTTGTCCGAGGCGTCAATGTCGAGTACCCCGGCCAAGGCGGCGGGTTGGTTGGCAATCACGCCCACGGCTTGGCCGTGCAGGCGGGCAAATCCCACCATGGCGTTGGGAGCAAAGTTTTCATGTACGGGGAGGAAGCTCCCCAGGTCAAAAATTTTTTCAATAACATCTCGGATATCGTAAGCTTCACCGGGGTCGGTGGGGACAATGGTATCCAGACTTTTATCTTGCCTCCAGGGATCATCTTTGGGGGGGATGG
Organism: Chloroflexota bacterium; assembly: GCA_018263575.1. Lineage (GTDB taxonomy): Bacteria > Chloroflexota > Anaerolineae > Anaerolineales > UBA11858 > B10-G9. The sequence goes on from JAANWX010000017.1 coordinate 4,528, forward strand.
CGGGGGGAGGTTCAGTGTTGCTGCTTGGGAGATATGTGAACAGTCTGCGGGTGATGGCCAGGGCCTCGGCCTCGTCCGGGGCGGTGAAGTGGGCCACTCCGCTGACGGAGCTGTGGACGGCCGCCCCCCCGAGGGATTCCAAATCCACCTTTTCGCGGGTGACGGTTTCGATGACCTTGGGCCCGGTGATAAACATGTGGCTGGTGTCTTGGGTCATGATCACAAAATCCGTCAGGCCGGGGGAGTAGACCGATCCCCCCGCGCAGGGGCCTAGCATGACGCTGATCTGGGGGATCACGCCGCTGGCTTGGGTGTTACGCCAAAACAACTCGGAAAAGGCGGCCAGGCCATAAACCCCCTCCTGGATGCGTGCCCCGACCGAGTCCATCAACCCAATCACGGGGACGCCGGCGTCCATGGCCAAATCCAGGATTTTGGAGACTTTTTGCCCTTGAACTTCAGAGAAGGAGCCGCCCAGCACGGTGAAGTCTTGAGCGTAGACGCAGACCATGCGGCCATCGATTTTGCCGTAGCCTATCACGACACTGTCGCCGGGGATCCGCTTCTCCTCCATGCCGAAATCGATATGGCGGTGCTCCCAGTACGAGTCGATCTCCAGGAAACTGCCCTCGTCTAGGAGTTGATGAATGCGCTCACGAGCGGATTGTTTTCCTTTGGCGTGTTGCTTTTCGATCCGCTTTTGTCCGCCACCTTTGCTAATTTTTTGGCGTTTTTCTTTTAGTTCAGAAATTAAAGATTGGTGTTCTTTCGTCAAAATAGCCTTCCTTGGGTAGTAGATTTCAATAATAAATGTAACTACTCACCCACTGTCATTTCGACGAGGAACGAGGAGAAATCTTTGCTAGCGAATGCAAGATTTCTCTCTTCGTTCGAAATGACATCTGAGTAGTTACTAATAAACTTCAAAAGTCTCAGAGGATACTTTTGGAGAAGTTTCACGTGCGCTTCCGAACTCTCTGGCGCAAAAGACGTTGTTTTGAAGACTTTTGAAGTCTGTTTCTTCGGGGTGGTGAACGCTTGGGAGATGAAAAGAACCAGGTTTCTCGCAGAAACCTGGTTCTTTGCTCTTTTCTATTCTTCTTTTAGATAGGGTTGTCCAAGAGCGTCGGGTTTGGCGGCGCCCCAGCGAGTCCTGAACCATTTCATCGACATGCTGAAGAGGACGATCAAGGTTATGCCGAAGGGAACGGTTCTCCAAATATAACGTGAGAACAAACCCGGTAGAACCAGTTGGGGGTTAAGCGATAACTGCCATAGGGTGCCAAACAGCAGAGAGCCAGCCATTAGAATATATGGATTCCACATTGAGAAAAATACTAAAGCCAGAGCGATGAAGCCCCATCCCATCAGGAAGTTATAATTCCAAACCGGATTGTAGTTGAGGGCGTAGACTGCGCCAGCAAATCCCATTAACATGCCGCCCGTGATCGAGCTATAGTAACGGGTTTTGGCTACTTTGACCCCGGATACTTCGGCAACAGAAGGATTCTCCCCAACGGAGCGAATCTTTAATCCCAGGCTGGTTTTTGAGAGCACGAATTTGGTTAGGATGACAAGGGCTAGACCTACAAAGAAGAAGGGGGAAAGCCCTAAAACTGAGGGGATTCTGTCCATGCCTAAAGGCCCGGTATAGGGGTTGCCGATGTAGGTCGTCAGGCCAAATCCCATGATCCAGATGCCCATCCCGCTCACCACCTGGTCACCGCCCAGGGTGACCGAGAAGAATCCGTGCAGGAGACCCAGCAATGCGCCAATGGCGATCCCCGCTAAGAAGCCCAACAAATAGCTCCCTGTGGCTTGGGCGACAATGAATCCCAGGGTAGCCCCAAAGAGCATAATGCCTTCAACACCGACATTCAGCACGCCAGAACGCTGACCAATCAACTCGCCGATGGCCGCAATGGTAAAAATGGTCGAAGCGTCTAAACTTCTAACAAAGAACTCAAACATCCGGACTCTCCTTTTCTGCTTTTGTTAAAGCGAATTGATACCGGTAGAAGAATTGAAAAGCGACCAGGGTGATCATCAACACGCCTAAAAGGGCATAATCGATGCCAAAACCTAAGTGCATTTTTCCCTGCACAAAGCGGCCTCCGTTGGTCAGCCCGCCAAACAAGAGAGCGACAGGGATAGCGGCTATGGGATTGGCTTGGGCGATCAGGCCGCAAATAATGCCGTAAAAGGCCAGGTCGCCTAAGAAGGCATAAGACCGGGCAATTTTGTAGACTCCGGGCACGGCGGCAAAATAATGGTAACCAGCTAGGCCGGCTAACGCGCCTCCCATGATGAAGACCAAGAGGGGGATTCTAACAGTGCTGATCCCAGCATACTCCGCTCCGGTGGGGTTTTCCCCATAGGCTCTAATCTGATAACCAAGTTTGGTTTTTGCGAATAGCCAATGGAGAAAAAAAGCAAAGCCAAGGGCGAAGATCAGCGTAAAGGGCACGCCTTTATACAGTGGGGCGTACAGGGAGGCCGGAAGCTCGAAGCTCTCTCCTCGGCCGCCGGGGTTCATAAATAGTCCTCCATCCTTGATCATGAAGGATACAAGCCAGAAGGTGATGAAGTTCAACATCATTGTGACCACAATCTCGTTAACATTGTACTTTCCCCGCAAATACCCGGCGATGGAGGCGATGATCATGGCGCCTAAGGCGGCTGCTAGGATCATTAAAGGGATGATGATTAATGCCGGATACTCCGCGGATTTGGCATCCTTTACGCCAAAGGCGTACATGACCGCGAAGGCGCTCAAGGAGCCCGCGTAAAGCTGTCCCGTCATGCCGATATTCCACAATCCAGCTCGGAAAGGGATGATGAAAGCGCACGTGCTCAACAAGAGAAAAATAAAACGGTTGATTGTCAGGGGGAGGCCGTAGGAGTTGAAAAAGGCGTAATCGAATATTTCTTTATAAGCCTCCAGAGGGTTGACGTCTGCCTGGATAAAAATAAGACTAAATAAAAGCAGCGCGGTTAGTACTGCCAAGACTGAGATCATTGACGCCTGAAGCCCAGATAGCGTCTCTCTCTTTGCAAGGGTTAGTTTATAGCCGGCAATCCTCATGATCTTGCTTCCTCCAATTTTACACCGGCCATCATAGCTCCTACACCCTCTCTTTTGGCCTCCTCTCCGGGGATAATGTCCATAATCTCCCCTTCATAAATCGGCACAACCCAATCACTCATTGATAAAATTTCATCAAGGTCCTCAGAAATAAGGATTACGCAGGCTTTTTCTCCTCTGGTTTCTATAAGCTTATTGCGAATGAACTCAGTCGCTCCAACATCAAGCCCTTGTGATGGCAAGTCAGCGATGATCAATTTGGGCTTGCGGGAAAGCACACGCCCTAGGATGATTTTTTGTAGGTTTCCACCAGACAGACACTTGGCCGTGGTTTCTGGGTTAGGTGTTGCTACCCCAAATTCATCAATAATCTTATTGGTTAATTTGCGAGCTTTTTTATAGTCTAGGATGCCCCTATTTGAAAAATCTTCATCAAAATAATAATTCATCAAGATATTTTCAATCAGAGAGAATTCTCCAATTGAACCTACATCAATGCGGTCTGCTGGGATGTAGCCAATCCCTGCTTGCCATCTTTCCAAGCTAGAGGTATGGGAAATATTCTGGCCGTTGAAAATAATTTTGCCTTCTTGCTCTTTCCGCAGGCCAGCGATTGTTTCCACTAACTCAGATTGTCCATTTCCGGAAATACCGGCGATGCCAAATATTTCTCCTTCGTGGATGGAAAATGAAGCCCCCTTGAGAGCGGTAAGTCCTTTGTCATTGAGGGCTGAGAGATTTTCCACTTCCAAGACGGGAGCACCTCGCTCTACTTCCTCTTTCTCCACCCTGAAGATAACTTCTCTGCCTACCATCTCCCTTGCCAATCTCTTCATGGTAGCTTCTGAAGTTTTAAGGCGACTGACGACTTTTCCATGCCGTAGCACTGTAACCCGTTCACTGATGCCCAAGACAATGGGTAATTTGTGGGTAATGAAAGGAACGATGGCTAAGTCTTCACTAGACATAGTTTTGATAGATTCCATGAGCATTTCTGTCTCGATGGGTGTCAGAGCAGAGGTCGGTTCGTCAAGAATGAGAATCTTAGCCCCTCGATAAAGCGCCTTGAGAATCTCTACCAATTGTTTTTCGCCTTCTGAAATCTGCCAAACTTTGGCTCTGAGATCAATCTTAAAGCCGTATTTCCTGCTGAGTTCATGAATCTCTTCTTCAGCCCTTTTTAGATCTAGGATTTTACCCGCTTTAGGATGTCCTAGAATGATATTCTCGATCACGGAATGAGCGGGGACTAATTTACGGTGTTGATGAACCATACCAATTCCTAAATCGATGGCATCCAGAGGGGATTTAAAGCTTACGTTTTCTCCCCCCACAAAAAGCTCGCCTTCATCTGGTTGGTATAACCCAAAAAGGATGTTCATTAAGGTTGTCTTGCCAGCGCCATTCTCGCCAAGGATGGCATGTACCTCGCCAGCTTTGATCTCGAAGTCAATGTGGTCGTTGGCGACAACGCCGGGGAATCGTTTTGTGATTCCCTTTGCTTCTAAAACCGTATCGCCATGTTTTATGTTGTTTAGGGGCATGTTACCTCTATTTGGATGTTGGAGATTTGATATTGGATATTGGAGGTTGGAGGTTGGAGGTTGGAAGTTGGAGGTTGGATATTGGAGGTTGGAGATGGGTAGGGTAATACCCAATAACCGTAACCGTTCACACCCCTCACCTCAATCCTCTCCCAAGGGGAGAGGAGGCTGTCCCCTCTCCTGAGGGAGAGGGCTAGGGTGAGGGCTGGGGCTGAATGGTTACGAATAACCAATACCAAATATCTAATACCGAATATCTAATACAAGTAATGAGGCTCCCACCTCAGGGATTTGCCCCAAAGAACGGGAGCCTCATTGTTGGTTATGAAAAATCTAGGTTAGGTAATCAAGTGATGAAAGTTGCCAATTACTCCAACAATTCCATGCCTTCCAAGTCGAAGTTGAAACTAAAGAGCAGCCATTCAGCGGTGGGTTCTTCACCAGCGGCCTTGACCTCGGTTCCGGCTTCAGGTACAGCCAACCCTTCCAGATCGAGGCCTGTTCCGTTGCTGACAAAGGCACGGGCGGTGAAGGGATCCCATTCGCCGGCCATCATTTCGGCGCGGCGCTGTTCTACCAAGTCAACGATCTCTTGGGGAACAGATTCGAGGGCGACCGGGCTAATGGCTTCGACGCCGACTTTGCCGTCATTCATGATGTCAACGGTGGCAATTTCGGTGCCATCGGCCAGGGTCATGGAGGAGTCCATGCCTAGGTAGAGAACCTTGTCAGGTTGTTCGCCCGCCATCATGTCTTTGATGATCTCGTTGTAGAGCACTTCCCAACGAGTATCGAAAGAGATAGCCACGGAGTTGGCGTCTCCCCAGCCATAGAATCCGACGATGTCCATATCCTTGCCCACGAACCAGATTTCCTTTTCGATGGCGACATCTAGGGGAGAACCTGAGTCGGTCTGTTGGGTGATCACATCAACTTCGTACTGATCCACCAAAGTGGCCGCGATATCGCGTTCTTCTTGCGGCAGATACCAGTCACCAGAGTATTTGACATACACGGTGATATCTTTGTCGAGCAATTCAGCCCCATCTTGTACGCCCAGGTAGAAACCGGCTGTGCGGCGGATAACCTGAACGGAGGGGAAGGCTGAGACAACACCAATGTTGCCGGTCTCGGTCAGGGCGGCGGCTACCAGGCCTTCAAGGTACAGGGCCTGATACTGGCGGGGGAAGACACGCAGGAAGTTGTCCTTTGTGGTCGGGTCACTGGCGATGATGGAGATGAAATTCACATCGGGGTATTTTTCAGCAATTTCTGCTAAGGGCATACCCATGAATTCTGCGTTACCAACTACAATGTCGGCCCCCTCAGAGATCATCTCTTCGGCATAGGGGACACTGACATCGGGCATTACCTCTTCACGGTAGACATAGTCCAAATCGGGATATTTTTCAGCCAGTCGCTGGCCACCACGGTGATGAGCACCGGACCAGGTTGTGCCTTCGATAATGCTGAAGTGCTCAATTGCCAATGTAAGGCCTTCTTCCTCCTCCATCTCTTCTTCTTCAGCAGGCTCTTCGCCAGCAGCGGGCCAAGAAGCGTCGATTTCAGCCAGGACGGTGTCGGCATCAGCGGTGCCAGAGAAGTAGTCAGTCATGCCGGTCCAGAAGGAACCAGCCCCAACTTCGCCGGGCATCAGGTCCGAGCCATCGAAGCGCACACTGTCAGCAGCCTTGACCAATTCGGCCACGCCGCGCTCAATGTCGTCTCCGTACCAAGAAAGCTCAGAATCTTTGTGAGGGGAGAGCGCTCCGCCAGCCGCCAGCCACTCTTTGACCGCTTCGCCCTTAGTGAAGAATTCCATCACCGCGCGAACTTCGGGGCGGTCGTTGAACATGGCCATAATGTCGCCAGCAACCAGATAAGGCTTGCCGTATTCTTCATCAATACCAGGCAGATAGAAGAAATCATAGTCGGTTCCGGCTTCTACGCCCTCGGGGAAGAAGGTGGTGATGAAGTTGCCCTGCTTGTGCAGCCAGCATTTGGGTGGATCTTCGAACATGGGAGTGGGAGCATCACCAAAGAAAGTGGTGACAATGGCTTCCGAGCCGCCATAGACGTATTCATCAGCCCATAACTCATCCAGCACCTCGAGGGCGTGCTTGACCTCGGGGGAGCTGAAGGGCAGTTCGCCCGTCGTCCACTTGTCGTAGTTTTCCAGGGAGGTGGTACGCAGCATGACCTCTTCCATCCAGTCTGTGGCGGGCCAGCCGGTGGCGGCGCCGGATTCAATGCCGACACACCAAGGCTTGTCGCCATCGGCCACAATCAGGTCAGAGAGGGCTACCATCTCATCCCATGTTTCGGGGATCTCGTAGCCAGCAGCGTCAAACTCCTCTTTCGGGTACCATACCTGGCTCTTGGCGTTGTAGCGGTGCCACACGCCAGCGGTGATGGTGCCGTCGGGTCCGGCCATCTCGGCCATGTCCCACCAGCTATCCTTATAATTGTCAAAGGAGGATTGGGGCAGGAATGTACTCACGTCCACAACATGCCCACCGGCCACAAAGGTCTTCAAGAGACCCGGCTGGGGGAAGTCGACAATGTCGGGGGGATCCCCGGCCTCAACGCGGACGCTGATGGTGGCCTCGAATTCCTTGGAGCCTTCGTATTGAATGTCAATACCGGTGGCTTCCTCGAAAGCGGCCACGGAGTTGTCGAACTTCACGGCGTCTTCGTCGGTGAAAGGCCCGGTCATGGTGACCACTTTGCCGTCAAACTCACCGGCCATGGCACGCTCATAAAGCGTACCAGCCGCTTCCTCTTCTTCCATTTCTTCTTCTTCGGTTACTTCTTCAACTTCCTCGGTTGGTTTCGGCTTGCATGCCGCAAAGAGCATGGAGCTAACCAGGAGGAGGGCAAGAATAACCCATAAAATGCGTTTCGTTTTCATTTTTTACTCCTCTTAGATACAAACTAAATTTTTTTATCGTCAAAAATAGATTAATCTAAAGTCTTAGCGCTCACCTCCTTTTATAATTACTAGTTTAGAGATGCATCTTGGCTTATAAAAAGTAGCCCCTTATCTCTAAAAATACCTCGGATACACTTTCCCCCTGGTATCGGCTTTCTTTGCAATATTACGCTAATTGTATATTATATTACTCTTCTCTAACTTGTCAATCATTGAATTATAGTCGTGTACGTGCAAATGTTGTTGACGGATCACCGGCTCTGAAACCTCGGAGGTCTCCGAGACCTCCGAGGTTTCAGAGCG
>JAANWX010000018.1 GCA_018263575.1 Chloroflexota bacterium
ATTACCTGGAAGGTAATCTCCAAGCTCGCAGAAGAATTGAATACACCCGAAAACTACTCGAAGAGATCGGCCTGGATGGGCGCCGCCTGCAAATGATCAATGTCTCCGCAGCCATGGGCGGCCAATTTGCCACTAAAGCCAGTGAAATGACACAAATAATAAGGAAGCTAGGACCTATTCCTTTAAAGAATATCTAGAATATACCTGGAGGCTCTAATGATAACTGCCGAACAAAAACCTTTGGATGAGATCAAAAATCTCCTTGGAAACGAGGAGAAAGTCTTGGTGGTAGGATGCGGCACCTGCGTGACGGTTTGTTTCGCAGGTGGTGACCGTGAAGCCCAACTCCTGGCTTCTTCTCTGAGGATGACGACCAAATTAGATGGCCACCCCATGGAAGTCAGTGACGTGACCGTCCAGCGCCAGTGCGAGTGGGAATATCTGGACGAAATCGAGGATGAGATCATGGAAGCCGATGTCGTCCTATCCATTGCCTGCGGGATTGGCGTGCAAGCCATCGCGGAGCATTTTCCCGAGTGTTGGGTGGTCCCCGGCCTGAACACCACCTTCCTAGGCCTGCCCACCGAACAGGGCATCTGGGAGGAACGCTGCATGGCCTGCGGGAATTGCGTCCTAGGGGTCACCGGTGGGATTTGTCCCATTGCCCGCTGCTCGAAATCGCTGCTTAACGGGCCTTGCGGAGGCTCTGAAGACGGTCACTGCGAGATTGACGCAGACGTCCCCTGTGCGTGGCAGTTAATTTACGACCGGTTAGCTGGCAAAGATCAACTTGACCTGATCTTGGAAATCGATCCCCCCAAAGATTGGAGTACGGCTCACGACGGCGGACCACGTAAAATTGTCCGAGAAGATTTACAACTAGAAACCGAGGAATCATAATCCACTAGCGGAGGAAAAAACATGACCACAAACGAAAGCACCAACGGTTATCTGGTAGGTTCTAAACTAGAAAGAATGCTAAAAGCGGGGCACTTTGCCGTCACTGGCGAATTGGGACCTCCGCAAAGCGCAGATGGCGATGAGATCCGTGAAAAAGCCGCCCTCCTGAAAGGATATGTGGATGGCGTCAATCTCACCGATAATCAAACCGCCATTGTCCGCATTTCCAGCATTGCCGCCGGAACCATCCTCGTCCAAGAGGGGCTTGAACCTGTCATTCAAATGACGGCCCGGGATCGCAATCGCTTGGCTATCCAGGCCGATTTGTTAGGAGCTTATGCCCTCGGCATGCGCAACTTGCTTTGCCTGACAGGAGACCACCAAATCTTTGGCAACCATCCCACCGCAAAACACGTCTTCGATATTGACTCCATCCAAATGGTAAAGATGGTTACCGATATGCGGGATGAGAAGAAATTCCAATGCGGAGATGAATTCAAAGGGATAGAACCACGCTTTTTCACCGGAGCCGCTTCGGCCCCCTTTGCTGATCCGATTGATTTCCGTCCCTACCGGCTGGCCAAAAAGGTTAACGCTGGGGCCAATTTCATTCAAACCCAACTCGTCTATGATGTAGACGCCTTTGCCCAATTTATGGAAAAAGTGCGCGAGATGGGTCTCCATGAAAAAGTTTATATCTTGGCTGGGGTCGGCCCTTTGAAAAGCCCTGGCATGGCCCGTTATATGAAGAAAAACGTTCCCGGCATCCTCGTCCCCGACGAAATCATTGACCGCATGAACGAGGCTGGAAAACCCTGGGCGGGCAAAAAAAGCTCTGAGATGACGAAAGAAGAAAAACGGGCTCGCTCCAAAGCGAGAAGGGAAGAAGGTATCCAAATTTGCATTGACCTCATCCAGCAATTGCGCGAAATTGAAGGTGTAGCCGGTGTCCACGTGATGGCTATTGAATGGGAAGAAGCTGTCAAACCTATTGTAGAAGGGGCTGGCCTCTATCCCCGGCCGAGTGTTTAGGGAAATAACAGGTGCGCTGCACTTCAAGATTTTAGAAGTGCGTTGCACCTGTGGAATAAACGATTTTCTGGCTACCCGATGTGCAACGCATCCAAAAAACGGATGCAATGCACATCTCTATAAAGGGCGCACAAAGGAGAACTTAGGATGGAAGAAGAAAAAAAACAACTTATGGAGCAACCCATCACGATCACAAACAGCCTGGCAAAGCGTGTCCAGGAGGAGCTAGGTGAAAATGTTTATTTATGCTACCAATGTGTCAAATGCACGAGCGGCTGCCCAGTGGCTGACTACTTTGATTGGCAACCCAACCAGATCATGCGCGCTGTGCAACTAGGACAAGAAGACATTGCCTTGGAATCAGAGTCAATTTGGCTTTGTTCGGCTTGTCAAACGTGCTCCACCCGTTGCCCTCAAGACTTGGACATCAATGCCATCATGGAATTCCTCACACGTGAGGCCCTAGAGCGCGGTATCAAACCGCAAATACCCGAAGTTAATACCTTCAACAAGGCATTCTTGAGAGAAATCAACATTTGGGGCCGTAGCTATGAGCCGGGCATCATGGCCGAAATGGGTCTGCACGATCCCCTGTCACTTATTGAAGATATAGACCTCTACATGGCAATGCTCAAAAAACGCAAAGTGGCTTTTTTCCCCGATCCAACGCGCAAACCCAGCCGCCGCAAAACCAAGCCCATTGATGGGGCTTCAGAAGCCGTAGGTTATTATCCCGGATGTTCCCTAGAAACAACCTCGATTGAATTCAATATTTCCTCAGAAAAAGTATGTGAAGCCATAGGCCTCAAACTGATAGAACCCAAGGGATGGATCTGCTGCGGAAGCTCCCCTGCCCACCAGGCCGACCCTGTAGCGGCAATAAATTTCCCCATGGAAAACTTGGCCCTCATCGAAAAAAGCGGACTCGAAGAAGTCACCATGCCCTGCGCCGCTTGCTACAGCCGCCATAAAGCGGCCCAGCACGAAATCAGAAACCATGAAGAGGTAAAAGCAAGGGTAGACAAAGACCTAAATTACGAGTACCAAGATTCGGTCTACGTCAGTACCCTCCCAGAGACTATTTATAATCACATAGGCCCAGAGCGGATCGCTGAAAAAGTCACCCACCCTCTCGAAGACCTGCACCTGGCCTCCTACTACGGCTGTCTTCTCACCCGCCCTCCTAAGTTTACTGGCGTAACCAATTACGAAAATCCCACCGACATGGATGAACTCATGGAAGCTTTGGGCGCCGAAGTCCACGACTGGTCTTATAAAACCGCCTGCTGCGGGGCCGCTCACTCCCTCACCCGGCCAGACATCGTCTTGGACCTGAGCGGCAAGATCATCACCCATGCCCGTGAAGCTGGCGCTGAGGCCATTGTCGTCTCTTGCCCTCTCTGCCACTTGAACCTGGATGCCCGCCAAATTCAAATGGAACTTGACGAGACCATGCCCATCCTCTATTTCACCCAACTCATGGCCTTGGCATTAGGCCTTCCTCCCAAAGCCGCTTCCCTTCATAAAAACATCATTGACCCGCGCCCACTTTTAAGAGAAAAGGAACTCATCTGATTAGGAATTTAAGGGAGCCCCCATGGCTACCAAACCTCCATCTCCAGAAAGGGTTGATCCAGTAACATTTCTCGACTGCACACTTAAGGTAACCTGGCGTAATGTATGCAACACGTTTGACATCATGGCTGAGACACCCCCCTTGCAGTCGCTTTTCCATGAAGCTGATTTGAGCATGCCGCAACAAGCTGCTGAGCAGGTGCTTGTCAACATGCTTATAGGGGCCATCGAAAAGATAGGGCGTTTTTCTCCCTGGTATACGCAGCCGGCGTGCAAGTTTGGTCTCTACGCTATTCACGATCAGAAAACCAATAACCATCGCTGGTTACTAACATCCGAAGCCTTGGCCTACTGGCAAAACTCTCTTAAAAATCTTCAATTGGCCATTGAAAAAAACTCTGGGCTTATACAGGCCAGCCTGCTTATAGACCAAGTGACTTTAAAAGAACTAAGCAACGGCCAACAAACCACGGCCCAATGCCAATGCTGCCCCCCAAAACTTATCTGCGTCAAAATAGAAATTCTCGAAGAAGCCGCCATCACCTGTGATGCCTGCCATTCTACATTTGTGCCCGTCTAAGCACAAAAATGGGTAATCATCACCCTACACCCTCACGGGGCCGTAAAGCGAAATAACCCTAAGACAAAATTCTCCTCCCCACCCAAACTTCCGGCATTTTGTTATAAAAATGCTGGAAATTTGATTTTAACAAAAAGTTCTTATGTTCATCCTATATATATTTTACTTCTTTCCTATGCTTTTCATGTAAAATTACACAGTCACATGACATTGACAAGCTTAGTGAGCCTGATATACTGCAAATATATCACCAGATATATTAGTTTAAGTTTGACAATTTCACACTTCAGCGTCCTTGGGGTAGCTAGTTACTATCAACCAATATAATTCAATAGACCGAATGGTTTTAGGACATTCATCATTCACCCATTTTTAAAGGATCAGTACACCCATGTCCGTATTCTCACCACGTAGATACCAACAACCCTTCAAGCCCATGAGGAGGAAAGAGGAAGACAACCTTCTGATGGATCTTTTCACGGCCGGCGAAAAACAAATTAAAAGAATCTTGTTCAGTTGCCGCATGTGCGGTAATTGTCTGCTACAAGAAACCGCCTTTGTTTGCCCCATGACCTGCCCCAAGGGGCTACGCAACGGGCTTTGCGGGGGTGCCACCCCAGAAGCATGCGAAGTGGATTCCTCCCGTCCCTGCACCTGGTATAAAATATACGAACGCGCCGAAAAAATGGGCCGATTAGACACCTTACTTGAAAACAATGCCCCTCTTGACGGAGACCGCGTAGGACGTGAAACATGGATCGACTTATATAACAACTGGCGCGAATCCGAAACAGAACCTAAATTCATCGAATTCCTCACTGATAGAGAAAAATTCAAAGCGGATTGGGAGAACGCTTTCTATGCCACTCGCCAGCCAGATTGGTGGCAAGGTGATAGTGAATACCACGCCCCCGCCTATGAAGGTGCCAATAGCCTCCTAGAGGCAAATCTCCAAACTGGCGACTTCACCAGCACAGCCGAAATCGCCCCTCCCCTCAGTGTGTCACCTCACGTGATCAGCAAAAAGGTTGGCTGGCTGAACGATTATGTAGCTGCCGCTAACTTCACTGATAACGCCTCCGCTTCTGCCCGCATGGGCAGCCTGGCCTCAAGTAAAATTTGCCTGGACGCTGGGCTCGAACCCGTTATGCAGCTTCAGGCCCGTGACCGTTCCAGAGTTGTCATCGAATCAGATGCTGTTGGTGCAGCAGGCCTAGGTATTAGCAACATCTTGTGCCTCACCGGCGACCATCACCGCTTTGGACCCGCCCCGATGACAAAACCCGATCAATTCGATCTCGATTCCATCCAAATGTTGTGGATGCTACGGCGTATGCGCGACGAAGGCATTTACATTGATGGCCGCCCTGTGAAGAACCGTCCCAAGTTTTTCTTGGGCGCTGCGGCTTCTCCCTTCGGCGTTCCACCAAAATACGAAGCTATCCGCGTCCATAAGAAAGTCAACGCTGGTGCACAATTCATACAAACTCAGCCTGTCTTTGACTACGATCGCTTTGTAGAATGGCTCGAGGCCCTCGACAAACGGAACTTGCTCGACAAGGTCTACATCTTGGCCGGAATCACCCCCATGAAAAGCGCTCGAGCGGCTCACTTCATGGCCGGCGATGTGCCAGGAGTCGTCATTCCTGACCACCTCGTCAAACGTATGGACGAAGCTGGCGACAAAGACAGCCAAAAAGAAGAAGGCGTTAAGATTGCCCTCGAGATTATCGAAAAACTCAAAAATACCTCTGGCGTCAACGGATTACACATCATGGCCATCCACTGGGAAAGCATTGTCCCCCGCTTGATTGACGAAAGCGGTCTCCCCAAGCCACAAATCAAAAGCCTGGAAGAATTGGAAAAGCCAGCAGAAAAACAGGCTGTTCCAGCCTAGAAAATACAATTTCTCTAGATGTGGATTTAGAATTTAGACCGTTTCAAAAGACCTCGGAGGTTTTATAGTGCAAACCTCCGAGGTCTTTCTGTTATAATGACCTTAATCATTTCATTGTGCTTGGAAACATGTGAATATAATCACATTGCACTGCTTAAACTTCTAATGTATACTTTGCGAGGTTATAAAAAGTGCCTTGCTGTGCACGCCATATGGGCGCTACGAACTCATCAGATTACATTTGACAGACCTTATAGGAGATGGAAATGATCCTGCGTGAAATTCTGAAAATCATCGAAGGGAAGACGATTACAAAAAATGTAGATTTAGATTTAGAGGTCAGTATGGGATGTGGTTCAGACTTGATGAGCGATGTTTTGGCCTTCACCCACGAAGGCACGGTGTTGATGTCTGGCCTCACCAACCCCCAGGTGGTGCGCACAGCGGAAATTGCCGGGATCAAAGCCATCATCTTCGTGAGAGGCAAATATCCCCCTCAAAAAACCATTGACCTGGCCAAAGAAAAAGGCATTCCCCTCTTAGCCTCTAAATATACCTTGTTTGAAACCTGCGGGCGGATTTTCGCCGCTGGACTGCCCAGTTGCGGCTTATTTGATCTCGCCACTCGCCAATGGGAAGACAGATTTAAAACTTCTGAATAAAAGAGAAGAGATATCCGGAAACCCAAGATGAAAACTCAAGACCAAGACCCTGTCCAGAATTTTACCAAACTGACAGAACTGACTTACGTCATTCAGGTCAGTGAAGCAATGAACCAGGATGTGATTACTGTCCCTCCCACCCTGACCATGTGTGAATTCCGGGAGGTTTTGCGAGCACACAGTATCTCTGGCGCCCCCGTGGTAGAAAATGGAAAAATGATTGGCATTATCAGCATCGAGGATTTGATCAAAACCATGGGGGCCTGCGAAGCCTCATCCAGCCAAGCTGTTAATGCCGTTATGGACACCACCTCGGTCAGGGAACACATGACCCCCGACCCAGAGACACTCTACAACGACGAACCATTGGCAAACGCTATCAACAAATTCGACAAGCTGAACTTTGGGCGTTTCCCGGTCATCAACCGCCAAGGCGATCTAGTCGGCATCATCACCAAGGGCAGCATCGTACAAGCCTTGCTTGAACACATACATGCAGCCTATTCCGAAATAGAAGTCCTCAACTACCCCACTGGCTATTTTTTCGAGGATATCGAAGCCGACCAATTCAACTTGACCCTCCAATATCAGGTAAACGCCGAAGACTTCGACAATGCCGGAGAGGCATCCAGCCAACTTAAAAAAACATTATCTCACCTATGCCTTCATCCCCAAATTATCCGCCGGGTTGCTATTTCGTCCTATGAGGCGGAGATGAACCTCGTCTTTTGGGGCAAAGGCGGCCAGATTCGCGTAGAAATACAACCTCACCAAATCACGCTTGAAACCGTCGACACCGGCCCTGGCATCGAAGACATTGAACAAGCCATGCAACCCGGTTATTCCTCCGCCCCAGAATGGGTACGTTCTATGGGCTTCGGAGCCGGCATGGGACTGCCTAACATTCAGGCCTGCACCGACGAAATGGAGATAGAATCCACCCCCGGTGAAGGAACGCACCTGAAAACGACTATTTATTTAGAAAATAGCGAATAGAATCCCGACCCCTCACCCTAGCCCTCTCCCACAGGTAGAGGGAACAGTCCCTTCTCCCTCTGGGATACCAGCGGCACGCAGAGCGAAGGTTAGGATGAGGGCAAATCCGTCTCAAAGCATAACTTGCACACTTGCCCACTTGCCACTTGCACACTTGCGCACTTGCCCACTTGCCACTTGCACACTTGCACACTTGCACACCTGCCACTTGCCCACTCGCACATTTACTCAAGGAGAAATTCTATGAAGCTACAAGTCCTAGACAAAGCGGAAATATCCCCGCTGGTCGAGGCGCTAATGGAAGATTACCGGGTTGTTGCCCCACACGCAAAGGGGAGCAAATTTACCTTCGAAACCGTCACCGACCCGGCCGATTTGCGACTCGATTACGACACAACCATCTTACCTCCCAAGAAAGTTCTCCAACCTACCAAAGACAGGCTGGCAACTTTCACCATGGGAGAAATCCCCCAAATAGAAGATGTGCTAGAAGTGACACCCACGGTTGTCTTTGGGACGCACACCTGCGACCTCAAGGGTATCCAATTGCTGGATGAAGTTTTCAGCAGAGACTTTGACGACACAAAATACACAGCGCAAAGAAAAGAGACTTTTCTAATTAGCATAGAATGCCTATCGCCTTGTGATGAAAACGCCTTCTGCAAAGATATGGGGACAATGACCGCCAATGAGGGCTTTGACCTACATCTCACTGAGTTGGATGATGTTTATGTAGTTGACGCGGGAACGGAAGCTGGAGAAGAACTTTTGGCAAAATATGGTTCTGCCCGTGAGGCAACAGAGGCTGAAAAACAAGAACTTAACCAAAAATTGGGCGCCAAATGGCCAAAATTCAACTACAAACTCAATTTCGAAGCCGCCAAACTGCCTGCTATGCTAGAAGCTTCCTTTAACCATCCCATTTGGGACGATATGGGCGAACGCTGCCTAGCCTGCGGCTCCTGCACCACCGTCTGCCCCACCTGCTATTGTTTCAATGTTGCTGATGAGGTAGATATGCTCCTAACTCAAGGGACGCGTGAACGCTACTGGGACTCCTGCCAGTTGGAAGAATTTGCCGCAGTAGCCGGGGGAGAAAATTTCCGCGAAGGGCGCGCCGCCCGTCAACGCCACCGCCTCATGCGCAAGGGGAAATATATCTACGAAAAATTTGATGAACTTGGTTGTGTGGGATGTGGCCGCTGCGTCCGCACCTGTGTCGCCAAGATCAGCATCGTCGAATCCTTCAACACCATCTACAACGGGCGGAAATAGGAGAAATAAATACCATGACAAAATCTATTTACACCCCTGAAATGATGTCCGTACTCGAGATAGAAGAACTAACCCCTTTCGAGAAATTGTTTACTATCGAATCACCCAACGGAGAACTAGGCCACGACCCCGGCCAATTCATGATGGTCTCCATTTTGGGCGTGGGCGAGGCTCCCATCTCCATTAGTTCTTCTCCCAGCCGCTCCAATGGGTCATTTGAACTATGCGTGAGACGAGTTGGTGACCTAACAAACGCCATGCACGCCCTGGAATCTGGCGCAAAAATAGGCCTGAGAGGCCCTTATGGGGAAGGCTTTCCCATTGCCAAAATGCGCGGCAAAGATTTGCTATTCGCCCCCGGCGGCTTGGGCCTAGCCCCCCTCCGCTCCCTCATTAACCAAGTCATCGACGAAAGAGCCTCCTTTGGGCGCGTCACCATCCTCTACGGAGCCAAAGACCCTGAAGCCTTGCTCTATCGTGATGAACTGGAAGAATGGTTAGAACGTGACGATGTGGAATGTCTCATCACTGTCGACAACGGAGACGAAACATGGGACGGCAACGTTGGCGTCATCACCACCCTTTTCCCAAAAATCAACATTAATCCGCGCAACACTGTTGCCATCACCTGCGGGCCACCCATCATGTACCGCTTTGTGCTCATGGAACTGCTAGGCAAAGGAATCCCCGAATCACAAATTTATCTTTCCTTGGAACGCCGAATGAAATGTGGCGTAGGAAAATGCGGCCACTGCCAGATAGAAAGTTTATACTGCTGCCAAGATGGGCCAGTTTTCAATTACGCCGAAATCAAAGGCTACGAGGAGGCACTCTAAAATGACAAAAGAAAACACTAAAGTAAAGGTCGCCTTCTTTGACTTTGCAAGCTGCGAAGGCTGCCAATTGACCATCGTCGACGCTCTCCAAACACACCTGAGTCTATTAGATGTCGTGGAAATCGTCCAATTCAGAGAGGCAATGACCGAGAAAGGCGAAGATTATCTAATCGCATTCGTAGAAGGCTCCTGCAACCGAAAATCTGATGAGGAACGCTTATTCAAGATTCGTGAACAGGCCGCGTTGGTCGTTGCGTTGGGGGCTTGCGCCCACACCGGCGGAGTCAACGCCCTCAAGAATATCCAGCCCTCCCTTCAGGAGACGCGGGAATATGTCTACGGCGACAAAGCGGATTGGTACGAAGTTTATCCCACCCGCCCTATCAGCGCCGTCATCGACGTAGACGCCTTCATCCCAGGCTGCCCCATTGACCGGGGAGAATTCGTCAAGGTCGTCAAAAACGTACTCCTCGGCAAACGTCCGGGCATTCCCGATTATCCCGTTTGCGTTGAGTGCAAACTCAAGGAAAATGTATGCCTGCTCCTGGAAGGCAAGCCTTGTCTTGGTCCCATCAGCCGGGCCGGTTGCGGAGCCATCTGCCCCACCTACGGGGATGGCTGTGAAGGCTGCCGGGGCATCATCCCCCACCCCAACGAGAACGCCATGAAAGACGTTCTGGATGAAGCCGGGTTAACGCTAAATGAGATTATGGCCCGCTTCACCATGTACAATGCCTACCAAGAAGACCAAATAGAAACAGCGGAGAAAACAATATGAGCACAGTAAACGTTAACGTACACCACGTCACCCGTGTCGAGGGGCATGGCAACATTGTCCTCAACGCCAAAAACGGCAACATTGAAGAATGCCGCTTTGACGTTGTGGAGGCCCCCCGTCTTTTCGAGGGCTTTGTGCGCGGCCGTCCCTACACCGAAATCAACCACATCACCTCTCGTATCTGCGGAATCTGCTCGGTAGGCCACTCCACCACCAGCGCCATGGCCACAGAAAAAGCCCTGGGTGCTGAACTGACAGAACAAGGAACCCTGCTGCGCAAGCTCCTCTTCCATGGCGAGATTCTCGACAGCCACGTCCTCCACACCTACTACCTGGTCGCACCCGACTTTTTCGGAGCCGGCTCGGTAATCCCCCTCATTGCCATCAACCGCGCAGTCGTAGAAAGAGCCTTGCGCCTCAAAAAACTTGCCGGGGATTTATGCGCTATCATCGCCGGGCGGCACACCCATCCGGTCTCCCTCGTGGTCGGTGGTTTCACCCACACGCCAAAAGAACAAGAACTGCGGGAAATGCGAAAACGCCTGGTAGCTGGCCGTGAGGATATGGACGCCTCGGTGGAGTTATTCGCCTCCCTGGATTGGCCTCAATTTGAACGCGAAACTGAGTATATTTCTCTCACCAAAGACGACGAGTACGCCTTTGTAGACGGTCGCATCAAAACCAGCGATGGTTTCGAATATCCCGTCAAAGAGTATAAAAAGGTCACCAATGAGTATATGGTGCCCAACTCAACCGCCAAGTGGACAAAACACAACCGCGATGAGTACATGGTCGGCGCCCTGGCCCGCTTCAACAACAACTTCGACCAACTGCACCCTAAGGCAAAAGAAGCCGCGGCCGCCCTCGGCATGGAACCCATGGTCACCAACACCTTCCTCAACAGCGGCGCCCAGGTCGTAGAGATGGTGCATTGCCTCGAAGACAGCATCAGGATTATCGACGAACTCCTAGAGAAAGGCATCCAGCAAGAAGACCCGGTTCCGGTCACAACCAAAGACGGCGAAGGCTGGGCATCTTGTGATGTTCCTCGCGGCATCCTCTTCCACCACTACAAATACGAAGACGGACTTTGCACAGAGGCCAACTGCATCATCCCCACCAACCAAAACTACGGCAACCTCACCGCCGACATGCGAAAACTAGCCCCGCAAATCATCGACCAACCCCAAGAAAAAATACGCCTCATGCTAGAAATGCTCGTCCGCGCCTACGACCCCTGCATCTCTTGCTCAACGCACCTCTTAGATGTAAAATTTGTATGAGTAAACAAGCAGCGGGGGATGGTGGACTTTCCCGCCCCGCCACCCTCGTTTTAGGGCTGGGTAACCCCCTGCGGGGGGATGACGGCATCGGCCCCCGCGTGGTGGAGGAATTGTTGCGCCGTGACCTCCCCGACCATGTGGAGGTGGTGGATGGCGGGAGCGGGGGCTTGTCCCTCCTCCAAACCCTGGAAGGGTGGGAACACGTCATCGTGGTGGATTCCGCCCAGTTGGGAAAATCCCCCGGCCAGTTCACCCGCTTCACCCCCCGCCAGGTTGAGCTATCTCCCCGCACCTTTAGCCCCCACTACGCCAGCCTGGCCGAGGTGCTGACCCTGGCCGACGCGCTGGGGCGTTCCCTCCCACAAATAATCATCTTTGGCGTTCAACCCGACAATATTGATTGGGAGCAAGGACTCAGCCCCGCCATAGAAGAGGCAATCCCGAAAGTAATTAGAGGCATTCTTGATGAATTGAGATAACGATCATGTAG
>JAANWX010000019.1 GCA_018263575.1 Chloroflexota bacterium
AGTTCCACTTTTTGAATTTCGGCGTGGGATTCCAGTTGGATTTCACCCGCTTTACGGGCAGCCGTGAGGGCAATTTTCAGTTCTTGTGAATAGGGCATAGTAGACTTTCTCTTCTATTTTTGAGAGCATGATGGGCTTGAAATATTTTTCGCGAGCTTATCTTAATTCCTGACCAAAGGGAAACAAGGCCAGGGGGATGAGCCTAAAGTGTTGTTTTGCGAAGGGCAGGCCAATGATGGTGATGGCCAGAATTATGCCATGGACAAAGTGGGCAACAGCTATCTCCCAGCCGAAGAGGATTAACCAGATCATGTTGAAAATCACGCGCAGGGGACGGTTGGCTTTCTCCGTGGGCACGATCTCAGTCCCAAAGGGAGCCATTGTTGCCACGCCTATCTTGATGGCTTGCATCCCAAAGGGAATGCCCACAATGGTCAGGCACGTCAACAACCCGCCAATGATGTAGCCTAATCCGGTGAGGAAACCGCCAAAAATTAACCAGATGATGTTACCGAGTAGGTTCATGATATTTCTCCTTGGGAAATAAGTTACCTTATTATACGCGAAAATGGTTTGGATGTAAGAGAGCACAATCATCCGGTGGACAAACCAAGTTTGAGGGTTAGTCCCGATCCGCTTTGAGCGCAGGGAAGGAATCACTGGTTTCCTAGTTACCGGGTTTCCTGATTCCTATCCTAGTGATATAATTTTAACGAAGTGCCCCGGTGGCTCAATTTGGATAGAGCGAGGCTCTCCTAAAGCCTAGGTTGTGGGTTCGAATCCCGCCCGGGGTACTAAAACCCCCGCTTCCACCGTCTGCCTCCGACCCCCTCGTATGAGGGGGCGGTGTGCTTTAAGAGGGGCTTTGGTATTGAATACCTAAGCTATGTAATCAAATCTCGTCGCAGCGCTTCCTCTTCCGCTTCCTGAAATTCTTCGGGCGTGTTCAAATTCCAAAATGTGCGGGGATAGGGGGCATGCTGGCGAGTTTCCTGGGGGGTGAGAATCCGCACCTTGGCTTGTTCGTGCCAGCCGATCATTTTCCAGATATCGTTCTCAAGGGCATTGTTGACAAGGGGGAGACAGGTCGCCCGGCGGTAGACGGCATGGAGGGGTTCGAGCCCGCCCTCGGTGCTGGGAAGAGCGGCATCGGCGTCTGTTTCGTATAGGATAGTTGTTAGGTGTTCCAGGAGGGGTGCGCTGACAAAAGGCATGTCGCAGGCCACAACTCCCACAATGGGATTGGTACTCACGCTCAGGGCTGTGTGCAAACCGCCCAAAGCACCCCGGTCGGGAATCACGTCCTGGTAAAGGGGAACGTTCAGGAATTGATAACCAGCCGGCCGATTGGTGACCACGATTAACTCCTCACCCAGATTGGCAACCCGGTCGCGAACCCGCTCGATGAGAGGTCGCCCCAAAAAAGGGAGGAGGGCTTTATCCTCTCCCATGCGCTTGGACTTCCCGCCGGCTTGGATGACGATAGTGAACATGGTATGATTATAATACAGGAATCAGGAAATCAGGTAGCCAGTAGTCAGGTAGCCAGTAGATCAGGTAGCCAGTAGATCAGGTAAATAGGGAGCAGTCAATGTCATTTAGTTAAGGTTTTTGGCCCAGACCTGACAGGTTTTAGAGCACACTTTTAGACAGAAATATGCTCTTGGTTGCACCGAATCGAGTTAAAAATGTCGCGTCGGGAAACCTGTCAGGTCTACAACCGAGCTAAACTTAATGACATTGAGGGAGCAGTGACTACCAGACTATCGGACTAATGACTATCAGACTAATGACTATCAGACTAATGACTATCAGACTAACGACTATCAGACTAACGACTATCCGACTAACGACTACCTGACTAACGACTACTTAGACTACCCCGGAGGTGCGAGGTGAGGACGTTATCAGATCATTTAGACTCTTTAGCACGCACGGGAACGCTTTACGAGAAACTCGAGGATGACGCGGTGCGCTGTTATGCCTGCGCTCATAGATGCCTGATCCGGGAAGGGCGGCGGGGTGTATGTAAAGTGCGCTTCAACCAGGAGGGGGCGCTAAAAGTGCCCTGGGGATATGTTTCTTCTTTGCAGGTTGACCCGATTGAAAAAAAGCCCTTTTATCACTTCATGGCGGGGGAAGATGCCCTGACCTTTGGCATGTTGGGCTGTAATTTTCATTGCAGTTATTGCCAAAATTGGCTCACCTCTCAGGCCATGCGAGACCCAGCCTCAGACCGGGCCGGGAGCTATATCCGGGAGGTCACCAGCCGGGAGGTGGCCAGGCGCGGGGCACGGGAAGGGGCGGCGGTGGTGGCCTCTTCCTATAACGAGCCGTTAATCACCTCGGAATGGGCGCATGAAATTTTTTCTCATGCCGTTGAGGCGGGCATGAAGCCCGTTTACGTTTCTAACGGGCACGCCACCCCGGAGGTGCTGGAATATTTGGCACCCTATTTGCAAGGCTTCAAGGTGGATTTGAAGAGCATGCAAGAGGAGCATTACCGGGACTCGGGCGGAAAGCTCGAGCACGTGTTGGACAGCATCCAATTGGCGCACGAGATGGGCATGTGGGTTGAGGTCGTCACCTTGGTTGTCCCGGACTACAACGACACCACGGAGGAGTTAATGGACATTGCCCGTTTTGTGGCCTCGGTCTCCCCCGATATTCCCTGGCACGTGACCGCCTTTTACCCCACCTACAAGATGGCACGCACCCCCCGCACCTCGGTGGACTTGCTCCAAAAAGCGGCCGAGATTGGCCAGGAGGGCGGGGTGCGTTATGTCTATGCTGGCAACCGTCCCGGCCAGGTGAGCGAATACGAACACACCTATTGCCACAATTGCCGCGAAAAACTCATTGACCGTTACGGCTACATCATTCGCGATTATATGATTACGGCAGAAAGCACCTGTCCCAAATGTGGCACAAAGATCCCCGGCGTGTGGACGGAGGAGCCACAAGCCATCAACCTGCGCGGCCCAGGGCGTCCACGGATTGTTTGAGGGCTCCAAACATCTCTTACACAGAGTTGCGCGGAGAAGGCGCGGAGATACGCAGAGAAAAACGTGAGCGTGTTTGGTTACGCGGAGGCTCGCGGAGAAGGCGCAGAGAAAAACGTGAGCGTGTTTGGTTATGCGGAGATGCACGGAAAAGGCACAGAATTCTTCGATCTTTAAAGTTCGGTGTATAATAAAGAGGGAATAGCCTAGCCCACCATGGTTGGCCATCTCCAACATCCAACGTCCAACATCCAAACTCCAATATCTAATATCCAAACATCCAACATCCAACCTCTAATATCCAATATCCAATACCCATGACAAACTCCCTAGACTTTCACATCCTCCCCATCCTTCAGCAAGAGGGACAAGTTCATTCCACCGTCCCCGGGCTGCACGTTGCTCAACCGCCCCGCCGGGCAGACCGCCGCAGAGCCTCTGAGCAATTGATTTTCCACCTCATTCTGCGGGGAAACGCGCCTCTGTCGGAAAATGCGTATCAACAACTCCTTAAAGGGCTGGTAGGCGTGTACTATAAAACCCCGGGAGCGGCCACCTCGGCTCTGCAAAAAGTTGCCGAAGCCCTCAATAATTACCTCCGCGACCGAAATATGCGCGGGGCATCACGCGGCTTGCGAGCGGTGGGTGTGTTCACACAAATTGTTTTGCGTTCAGATACCGCCTATATTGCCCAAAGCGGCTCTTCGCATCTCTTTGTCATTAAACCCGGCCAGGCTGCGGAATATCACGACCCCAAAATGTCTGGGCGTGGGTTGGGAATAAGCCGCGTCCCTAAAGTTCGCTTGCACCAGGAATCACTGACTGAAAACGACCTCCTGCTCATCACGCCTGAACCACCTCCTGAATGGTCAACGGCCACCCTTAAAAATCTCTCTCGCATGCAAAAGAAAAGCCGCTATCACCGCCTTCTGCATCGCCTGGAGGAGGATGTGAACGCCATTTTGGTCATGCCCCAACCTGGTTCGGGGGAGGTGCGGATTTTACGTCCCAAGCTGGGGGATGACAAACCTGCCCGGCAAGTTCCCGCTGCGGGGGAGGAAGGGCCGGTCCGGCGGGGTGAACCGTCCCCGGAGGAGGGCGGCCCGTCCCCAGCAGAGAGAGACGGTGCGGGGAGAGATTTTCCCGCCCCGGCAGAATCGCCCCCACCAGACCGCCCACGGTCGTCGCGCGAGGAGCGGTCACAACCATCCCCCACCACCCAACCCCAACGAGCGGCCCCCGTCTCCTCTCCCCCAGAAGAGGAGCAAGAATCCCGCTGGGCTGTTTTTATGGAAAGGATTCACCAGTTGCCGGTGGGGATGATTTTGAGGAAAATTGGAACTGTTTTGGCAGCCTTCGGCAGGACGGCTGGGAACGCGCTGGGAGGTGTGCGCGATGGTGTTGTCAGGGTGGCGAGACGAACCTTGCCCGATGAGGATATGCTTGGTTTTCCTGCCTGGGGGCTGGGTTTAATAGCGGTGGCTGTCCCTATTGTGATGGTGGTGGTTGGCAGTGTGGTTTATGCCGAGAAAAAGGGTTCGGGGTATTTCAATGAAAATTTAGAGCAGGCCAAAGAGATGGTCGAAGCGGCCGAAAACGCGGAAGACCCCGCTCAAGAATATGAGTATTGGCAAGCCGCTGTCGAGGCTCTTGGGGAGGCGCATTTTTATGATTCTACTGATGAATCTGAGGCGCTGGATTTGCAAATCAGCCAAAAATTGGATGTTTTAGATGGCGTGAGACGCCTTGTTTATGAGCCTCTTTTAGATGGCAAGGGGCTGGGGGAGGATGTGCGGATTAGCGAAATTGTGATTGATTCTTATGGTGATTTATATTTGTTGGATGAAATAAGCGGCAGTGTATTTAGGTTGGTTTCTAATAATGGTTATCAAGTGGATGAGGGTTTTCGATGTGGGCCTGTGCCCTTAGGGCATATTGAAGTTGGCCCGCTGGTAGATATTGTTCCCCTTGCTCCGGGTCGGGAGGATGGGGCGGTGATTTTAGGGATTGATGAGGCGCATACCATGGTGCTTTGCACGCGGGCGGGCGGGGATACTAGTATTTTTACAGATGATTCTTATAACCTTCCCAAGGGTGGTGTGCGGGCTATGACGATTTCTTCCAGTGAGCCGAAAGATATTTTTATTTTGGCGCCGGATAAGGAGTTAGTCCTCGTTGAGTATCAGGGGGAAGGGTATCGCACCGGGGAGGAGTATTTTCTGGCCGGGGATTCCACGCCTATGATGGATGCGGTTGATTTGGCCGCTAGTGGGTCTACGCTTTTTTTGCTCCATGAGGGTGGCCGCATTACGCGATGTTTGAAACCGGGAACGACGGATGCCCCCGTATGTGATGCTCCCTTCAATTTCAATGATACCCGCCCAGGAAGGAGTTCAGGCCCCACTTTCGAAGGGGTGGATTTTTCGGAAATGGAGTATAAGACTCAGTATGGGAAGAGGATGTATCTTTTAGATTCCGAGCAGCAAGCGGTTTATTTCTTTAGCCCGGATTTGGCGTATTTGGGTCAGTCGCGTCCCCTTAATCCGCTTTTGGGAGGAAGTGCCACGGCCTTTACGGTGCACATGCATGAGGAAATTTTCTTGGTGGTGGGGGGGCAGGTTTATCGGGGGGAGGTGGGGGGTGGAGGTTAGAGGTTGGAGGGTGGAAGTTGGATGTTGGGTAGTGGGTATTGGATATTTGATGTGCGGGGGGTTTTTGTGGAGTACGGCCTTGGGCTGCCAGATTGCGCACCCTCTTGTCACCTTGATGTGTGTAGGTTTCCTGGCCTCGCACCTTCTCGTCATCTTGATGTGCGCAGGTCTCCTGACCGCGCACCTTCTCTTCATCTTGTTGTGCGCAGGTCTCCTGACCGCGCACCGTAAGCGACCGNAGGTCTCCTGCCCCACCGCCATATGTGGCGGGTAGTGAAACCCGCCCTACGAAAAATTCCTGGTTGCTTGGTCCCTGCTCCCTGATTCCTGGTCTACTGCTCCCTGATTCCTGGTCTACTGTTCCCCTGGTTCCTGGTCTACTGCTCCCCTAATCACCTCATCACTCATTACTCCTCACTCCTCACCTCATCACCACCCACATAACCAACCCAATAAGATTAACAAGAACAAGCACCCCCAAGGCCAAGAGGGGAAACCACAACCCCTTCTTGGGTTTTTTCTTTGATTTCTCCTGTTCTACCTTTGCTGGAACGGTCTCGGGCACGAGCAGGGAGATGATGGTGATGTTGTCAGGGCCGCCGCGCTCGTTGGCCAGATCGACCATGTTTTCGAGGGCTTCTTCTTGGTTGGGCGTCTCCTGGGCTATCGAGAAAATTTCTTCGTCTGAGACCACATCCGTGAGGCCGTCACAGCAGAGCAGGAGTTGGTCGCCGGGGAGGAGGTGGGTGCCCTGATTGGCTTGGGCATCCTGGTCGCTTTCTTCTGCGGTTAGGCGCAGACGGGTATCCACTTCAATTTCTTTGGTGG
Source organism: Chloroflexota bacterium (assembly GCA_018263575.1). Taxonomy (GTDB): domain Bacteria; phylum Chloroflexota; class Anaerolineae; order Anaerolineales; family UBA11858; genus B10-G9. Next base: position 6,482 of record JAANWX010000019.1, read on the forward strand.
ACCCTAAATAGCGGTGAATGACGTGACGACGGGGGTGTCCCTGCGCTTCTTCTTTGTTTATGATCCCATGTTCGATGGCTTCTTGGACCCAAGTGTGGTCGGTGGTGAGGGGTTGTATTCTCCCCTCTCGGAGCAGGTAAATGCGCGAGTCGCCTACGGAGGCTATATACAGTTTTTCTCCAATTATCAGGGCGCACACGCACGTGGAGCCCATACCTTGTTTGCTTGCCTCCGCGTTGGATTGTTCCCTGATTCTCGTGCTGGCGTATTTGATGCCCTCTATTAGCGTTTGTAGGGGTTCTGACCCATCACTTTCGGCGACAGTCGCGCTAATCGTGTTGACGGCTATCTCCGAAGCGACTTCTCCCGATCTGTGCCCCCCGATGCCATCGGCCACAATTGCAAATACGACGGGTGTAGGGTCCTCTTCACTGAGCGTGTAAGCGGAGATTGCGTATTGATCTTCATTATTTTTGCCGCTCATTCCCGGATGTGTGATGGCGGCGGGGTGGAGGTGGGCTTGTTGAGAGATAATCATAATTTATCCTCTTGGGGGGTGATAATCACTTCTGGGTGCGTGCTAGGATCCTGGAGACGGAAGAGAAATCCCGCTCGTCCCATGTGGACGGTATCTCCATGTTGGAGGAGGTGTTTCTCCCCATCAAGGGGTTGGTAATTGACCCATGTCCCGGCTACGGAGCCTTCGTCATTGAGTTGATAGACGTTTTCTGAGATACGTTTTAAACGGGCGTGGAGATCGCTTAGAGAAGCTTCTTTAATAACGAGCGTAGCCGCCGAAGCGTCTTTTCCAAAGGTGATTTCAGCATCATGGAGAGGAATGGGGTCAGGGAAAAGTTTTTTGGCTTGCTCCGTGATTGGCTCTAGAGCAGCATTCGCTTCTTGGGCAACCGTTTCACCTTCTGGCCAGGGTATATTATCGACCCAGGCGGTGAGTTGTTCTCGGCCGAAAGAGGGCCGGCGCGGTTTTTTCTGCGCAGAATCGGGCTTTGTGATTTGTTTTTGGAGAGCGGGTTGTGCGCTCCGCAGGAATGCTTTGGGGCGAATGATTCCCCGGCGCAGGAAAACCAGCAAGAGGATTGCGGCAAGGATAACGGCCCCCAGTCCGGCCAGCGCGTAGGGATGCTCTCCAATGGTACTTCCCAATTCTCCCATTCTTGGCTCAGGTTTGTCAATAGTGATTTGGATAGGTGTTTCTAGGCTGGTTTGGCCCAAACCCAGGGAATCTACGGCGCGTACTTGTAAGCGATAGGTCCGGTTGGCATCGTAGTTGCTGATATCCCACGTGAAGTGGTCGAAAGGAGGCTGAGTGTTTTTGGCTTCTTCGTTCCCATCAACATAAAGGATGGTTTCTTCCAAGGGACGTGGGTGACCATCGGGGAACTCAATGATGATTTCTAATGTTTGCGATGTGGGCGTGTAGGCAGTTGTGTCTTGGTTTTCTTCTCCCGGATTGGGATTTTCGCGCCTGATCTCCAAAGGTGGGGAGACGAAGATAGGATTGGGGGGCAGGACTTCAAATTGGAATTCTTGGATGGCGGTTATTTCTCCCGCCTCTGTAGTGATGATGGCTTCTAGGCTATGTGTTCCACTTGAGACGATCAGGGAGTCATAAACGAGACGATAGGTGCCTCGCAAGGGGGCCAGGTAGCTTTCTGGGGAGGGAATGGCTTCCTCCCCCGAATAAGAGAAGAAAGCGCCCCCTGTATCGATGGTGGTTTGGCGCAGTTGTGTGGCGCCCGGTGTGTCGAGAAAGGCCGGGGAGGTGACCATCCAGGCGAAGAGGTGCACATTTTGCTCTTGGGCGTAGGCTGTCAGGTTTTGCAGGGCGACAATTTCCTCTGGTGTGGGGGATGGCGTCAGCAAGAGAACTACTTGTTTCATGTTCTGTTGGGGCGGTGTGTCGGCGGCTATTTCAATGGCATGGGCGAGGACGTTTAAATCAGAGTTTGTCTCACGTGGTTGCGGGTTGTAGTTTTCCAGGGTTGAAGTCCAAGTAGCGGGTGTGTTGAGATGGGTTATTTCAATTTCATCGTTGGTGATCAGGCTTAAATCATCTCCATTTTCGGGGGGAAGATTTTCACCCCATTGGAGGAGGGCCTGGGATAAATAGTCGAAACGAGAATTACCAAGTTCGTCGCGGATGGCGAAGCTGGGGGCAATGTTGATAGCCACCACAACCTGGACCCCTGGACTTAACTCCTCGAATTCCTGAATAGGGCGAGGGTTTTCGTTTTCGAGGAGGGTTATATTTTCGGGCGTCAGGCCAAACAGGAAACCGCCCGCCGCGTTATAGGCGTCCAGAAAGACGCTCATCTGGGGATAATTTTCGCCCTTGGGAGGGGTTAAAGTTGCCCGCTGTGCATTTTGTGCTGCCGTGATGGAGGGTATCAAGAGCAGGCTGATTATGAGGAGAATGCTCCAGGTCTTGGTCTTCATAGGCAGATTTTAGCATATTTCTTTAGAAGTTGGTATGTTGGGGATGGGAAATTCAGGGCAAAGGCATTTGGAAAAATACCTATCCGATAAAAAGGGTAGCAAGCCAATCGAATTGGTGGATATGTCGCAAGTTTGCCAGGCAAATTCCCCCAACTTGGTTGGGCTTCTACCCGGTGGAAAGTGGCTTGATCTTTATATAGAATTGCTGCAGGAACGAGAGGTGTACGTGGCAAGGAGCAAGTTATGTGTTAGAATTTCCCCCAGGCGCATTCATGCGCCGCTGGCGTGCAAAATTCGCCTGCGCGGATTAGAATTCGAACCGACGACGTATAAATGGATCACATTCATGAAGCAAATCACCAACTCGTACGCTGACTACGCCTTCATCCTTGCCTCCAACTCGCCACGCCGGCGTCAATTACTGAGTCTGGTCGTTGATGATTTTCAGGTTCAACCAGCGGATGTGGATGAAAGTCTCCTCGCCCAAGAAGCACCACCTGAATATGTTCTACGTTTGGCGGAGAATAAGGCCCAGGCTGTGGGGGAGAGTGTGAATGGCCATACCCTCGTGGTTGCTGCGGATACCACGGTTGTCGATGAGGGCCAAGTTTTGGGAAAACCGGCTAACGCTGAAGATGCTCGTCTCATCCTCCGCCGTTTGCGGGGCCGAACTCACCAAGTCCTGACTGGGTTGGCGGTTTTTCACCCTTTTGATGCGTCCTTGGTTAGCAAATTGGTCACGACCGATGTTCTCATGCGAACGTACACCGACCAGGAAATAGAAGATTATATCGCCAGTGGAGACCCCTTTGACAAGGCGGGCGCTTACGCTATTCAGAATGAGGAATTCAGTCCTGTGCCTGATTTGGGAGGATGTTTTGCCAATGTGATGGGATTTCCTATCTGTGATTTTATGTTGGTCTTAGAAAGATTTGGTATCCTGCTTAAGGAAGAAGTGCCATTAAAGTGCCAGGCGGCTTTGGGCTACGATTGCCCGATATATGAACAGGTGATAAAAGTGAAACGTGATGTGTAAATGGAAAAAATATGAAAATTCGTTTTGTGTTTAGCCTATTGCTGTTAATTCTATTGGTAGGGTGTAAGCCTGCTCCGGTG
>JAANWX010000002.1 GCA_018263575.1 Chloroflexota bacterium
ATAATAGGTTAACGGGCAGTACCACACTTTAGCACGACCAACGTAGGGCGGGTTTTCGCGTAGCCACACGGTGTGCACCCTTTTGGTGTGCCTGAAGAGGTACGATACCCGCCCCATATAGCGGAAGATTAGGAGTATTTCTATGTCTTTAAATCCAGTGATTTCCATGTTAGGGCGTCGATTGCGCTTGGCCGTGCTCGGGGGTGGGCCAGGCTCTTTCATTGGCGAATTACATCGCCTGGCAGCTCGATTCGATGATCGCTACCAGCTTGTCACGGGTGTGCTCTCTTCTCATCCGGATCGGGCCAAACAAGCCGCGGAGGAGATAGGCTTTGCCTCGGACCGTATCTACACCGATGGCATGCAGATGCTTGCCCGCGAAGCGTCGCGCGAGGATGGGGTCGATGTGATCGCCATCATGACTCCTAACGACAGCCACTACCCCTATGCTGTGGCTGCCCTAGAGCGCGGGTTTGACGTCATTTGTGATAAGCCGATGACCAACAGCCTTGAAAACGCCGAGGACTTGCACAAACGGGTGCAGGAGTCGGGCCTGGTGTTTTGTTTGACCCACAATTACACTGGCTACCCCATGGTCCGTCAAGCACAGGCCATGGTTGAAGCGGGGCAGCTTGGCGAAATCCGCTTGGTGCAGGTTGAGTATGTGCAGGGCTTTCACGCGGAAGATATCCAACCAAGCGAATCTGATAAGCTCCCCTGGCGCCACGACCCTGAGAGAGGCGGCCCTTCTTTGGTCATGGGTGACATCGGCACCCATGCTCATAACCTGGTCCGCTTTGTTACCGGGTTGGAAATTAGAGAAGTGGCTGCTGAGATGGGCAGCATTGTTCCTGGAAGGGTCGTTGACGACTATGCTGGGGCCTTGCTACGCTTGGGAAACGGTGGCCGAGGTAGTTTTTGGGTCACACAAGCAGCCGCTGGTGTAGAAAATGATCTTCGATTGCGGGTCAGTGGCACAAAAGGCACACTGGAATGGAGCCAGGAATTGCCCCAAATCTTGACCTATAAACCCCTCCACGCCCCAGCCCAGGTCAGAACCCCCAACGGGCCGGGAACATCCCCCTTAGCGGCCCATTCTTGCCGGATCGTTGCCGGCCATCCGGGCGGGTTCCACGAAGGCTTCGCCAACATCTACGCCGACGCGGCGGAAGCTATTGCCGCCCGCAGGTCAGGCCAACAACCCAACCCACTAGCGCTCCATTTTCCCACCTCAGAAGACGGATTACTGGGTGTGCGATTTGTCCATGCTATGCTTGAGTCCAGCAATGCCAATGGTCAATGGACTTCTTGTTCTAGGTGATGCTATGCCAAAACCCCTTCAAGCCATCCTGATCGGCGCCGGCCAGCGGGGAGGTGACGTCTACGGCGCCTACGCCCTGCGCCATCCCGACCAAATCCGGTTCGTGGCCGTTGCCGAGCCAGATGAGGAACGGCGGGCGCGTTTCGCCGACCAACACAAAATTCCCACCGAACATCAGTTTTCAAGCTGGGAGCCTTTGCTCGCCCGACTCCCTCTCGCCCGGGCCGCATTGATTTGCACTCAAGATCAAGAGCATACCGCTCCCGCGCTGGCGGCTATGCAATTCGGGTATGATGTGCTGCTTGAGAAGCCCATGGCCACCACGGCCGAGGAGTGCCGCCAACTGGTGGATGCCGCCGAGGAAACCGGGCGCCAGCTTCACATCTGCCATGTCTTGCGTTACACACGCCATTTTCAGACCATGCGGGACATCCTCCGGGCGGGCGAGTTGGGGGAAATCATCACCGTCTCCCACCGCGAAAACGTCTCCTGGTGGCACATGGCCCACAGCTTCGTGCGCGGTAACTGGCGGCGGGAGGGGGAAAGCGCGCCCATGATCCTCGCCAAATGCTGCCACGATCTCGATATTCTGGTCTGGCTGATGGATGACCGTCCCCGACACCTTAGCAGCGTGGGGGATTTGCGCCATTACCGCGCCGAAAACGCCCCGTCGGGAGCACCCCACCATTGCCTGGACGGTTGCCCAGCGGAGGATGTTTGCCCCTATTATGCCCCCTTTATTTACGAAGATTTGTACCCCTTATGGCGTAACTTTGCCGAGGGCGCCAAGGGGTTCCCCAAATTGGTAGCTCAAGCCAAAGAACGCGTGCCGGGATTGGTGAAGGCCCTGGGGATGGTCTCCGCCGGTGCCCGCCGCGTGAGCGCCTACCGGGGGTGGCCACGCTCGGTTGTGGTCACCAATCCCACGCCCGAACGCCTCCACGAGGCCCTGAAAAATGGCCCTTATGGGCGCTGCGTCTATCACTGCGACAACGACGTCGTCGACCACCAGGTGGTGGCCATGCAATTCGAATCTGGTCCTTCGGCCACCCTGACCATGCACGGCCATGCCCACGTGGAGGGGCGTTTCACCCGCATCCAGGGGTCGCGGGCGGAACTCCAGGCTGAGTTTGGTTTGGGCGGCGCGTGGATCGAAGTCCGCCAACACCGGGGCGGTGAGAAGAAACGCTACGACACGTCGGACAGAGGGTCAGGCCATGGGGGTGGTGATGACCGGCTCATGGCCGCCTTCGTGAAGAGCCTCTCCGCCGGGGACGAGGAAGCGGCCCTCTCCACCGCCCGCCAGGCCTTGGAAAGCCATCTGATGGCCTTTGCCGCCGAGGAAGCGCGGATAGGGGAGAAGGTAGTGAGGATGAAAGACTTCCGATTACGCGGAGACACACGGAGAAGACACGGAGATACACGGAGAAAAAAATGAGAAGACCCTGTCCTGTTGCCTTTTTTTGTCTTGCCCCCAAGCAGGTTGGAAATTTTGATTCTGCCCGGCCCGCAGATTGTGAACCTGCGATCTGGCGTATTTAGGCGAATTTCCTAGCCGGATATATAAAAGCACAAACAAGACGTGTAGATTATTATTGATAACAATTGATACCAAATCTTACCGAAATATACCCTTCTTTGCGTTACCCATTTGTTGGTAATTCTTATTACTTCTTTTTTAGTTTTCAATTCCTTTTCATAGTTCACTACTCGCTATCGTTCTTCCTCTAAATGTGAGAGGAGCGACTCTATTTAGTTTCCCCTAAAATTTCTGATAGAAGGGATGCTTGCAAGTGACGCTCCATCGAGGCGAATTGGGATAATAAATCAGAATTTTCTTCAACATCCGTGTTGTATATTTGTTTTTTACCGATTTCATCGGACAATTTAAGCAATGACACAGAATTTCTGAATCTCGTTGCAATTCCGATTGCTTCTTTTATAGAGGTGCAACTCAGTAGTTTTTTGATGGGATTATTTAAGTAAGAAGTCTTAATATTATTAGATTTTTCAAAGTTTGCTATTGTGTCAATAAGAAATTCTTTTCTTTTATCAATCTTTTCCATTCTACGATACCAATCTCTATACAACCAAGGTTTATCAAGAGATTCGCTGGACTCCTCTAGTGATAATGCTGGTCGATAATTGCATTCAATCATTATTTCAGATAAAGATTTTATATATTCGATGTTGTTATATTTATATTTTACGTCATATGTCCTTTCTGATTCTTCAAGATATCTGACGTTGAATTTAATAAGGTTTTTTAGATTCCAAGTAGTCACACGATATAGCAATCTCGCATTGTTTACAATGTTGTGGAAACCTTCACTATCCCTTATATGATGCCCTAACGAGGTACCAACACTAATATTTCTCATGAACTCAGGAGCGTATTCATCGTCATCAGAAAATAAGTTACTACCCTGTTTTTTACCCTTGAATTCAGCCCTGAAAAGCATTGGTGGGCCTTCGGCATATGGAAAAACAGTAAAATCTGCAAGTATGTCTTCCAATGTAGATAAAAATATCGACTCCCCTTCTTTCCAAGACCCTGGTATGCAGGTTGGAGCATCCCAAGACCCATCTTGGTTCTTGAGTTCACCATCAACAAATTTTGCAATTACATAATATCTATTTTCCATAGTATTGGATTCTTAAAAAGCATAATGGCGAGGCGGATAATCCGCATGTTCGCAACATAAAACGGAGCGCAGCGACAAGAGGATATATGAGATGAACTGTATTACATTAGAGGTTTCAATCCACATCCCCCAGGGGGGAACAACGCTATTTAACCCGTTCTGGTGAATTAGTATATTTTGTAACTTTAGAAATCTGTCAAAACAATCCATCCTCTTGTAAAGAAAATATTTATCTACCCAGGTGTGACTTTCTATATTCTAATTTTGTTCTCTTTTTGCTAAATTGATGGTTTATTACTATCATTGTTCCATCAGGTATTTCATTGGGATGCCAATCTGGTTCTCGTCCTGAAACCCACAAACCTGCTATTTTTGCATAACGTCGCGATTTTCCATAAGAAGCCACTTCGACGCCAATTTTTTTATAGCATCGTTCACACATAACAACATTGCGATCCCCTTTTTTTGTGTCCCCAAAAACAAGAGTCTTTTTAACTTTTTTTCTGCATATACCACATCTCTTGGGGGGGTTACCAGGCCATTCATCAAAGGTTAACATATTTACGCCTCCTTTATTATGTTGGACACCTTTCAAATAGGAAAAACCAAGACTAAAACATTGAGATTGTATTTTTTGCAACAAAATCGCAGATTTATCAGTCAATATTTTTTCTTCAGATTTGTCATACTTACCATTCATAAGAAGACTTCTAATCAGCGTTTCTATCAGGTCATTGGCGGATTTTGAACCTTGATTTAATAATGGATATGCCTGTTTAGTAAATTCAATCACTTCACTTTCTGTATATATCTTTCGGGGATTTTTATTTGCAAATTCATAACCAATGAGAAAAGATGATCTGATTACTTCCCCCACTGTGCTACCAACTAGCTCTCCCAACTCTTGGGAGTCTTCTCTAGCTATGACATTTTCCTTCATATTCAATTCTAAGAACATGAAAACTAATTCTGTAAAAGGTTTTGCTACTTCAATACTCTTATTTTTAAGCTGTAAAGGTATTTCAAGGTGTTCCCATTTCTTCCAAATTTTCTTGATCTCAGAGCCTTGATCCAATGTGTTTTCAATCTTCTTTGATTGAAAACTATATGAAATATTATTATCTAAATATAAGTCAACACATAAGTCAAATAGTTTATCCCAGTCGACTCCTTTTGGATCAAGAAACAAATTGTTTTTATCATACAATTGAATGAATAGTTTTTTTAAATAAGAAATTGTTTCTTGTTTTCCTGGTTCATTTCCAGCCTTTATTGCATTCTTTATGCGTGTAAAAACAGGATTCAAAACACGTATACCTACACTTGTCTCCGGAAAACTATAAATCGGAACATGAGAATAAGTTTTTCCATCTTTGGTAATCAGTTCTGATAATGAAATCTCTCTACCACAATTTGGGCATTTTGAAGGAAATCCAGACCTATGATGTGTTCCGCAGTCAGGACATACCCAGGGCTTGTTATCTGAACCACAAACTGAACAAAACCTGTCTTGATTATCCATTGATTCTTTGCAATAAACGCATTTGGTTTTCATATTAATATTCTAGTTTTAGTATCAGAGTAAACAATATTATCGACAAAAGTGTTTATCGAACATTAGTTTTAGGTGGTTCACAGGTATCAATTAGAACTATTTTCCTTACTAGAATCTTCGGACATTTTGTTTTTATATGCTTTAGTAATTTCCTCACTTTCTATCCATCTAACAGTTATTTCAATTAACGTCTTTAAATCATCAATATCCATTTCTTCCCATTTGCGAAAAAAATGAGTTTCATCATTGCCAAGCCATGAAGCCAGTTTAGCAGTTGTTTTTATATTGTTATCTGTGATGTCTTGTTGGATAACGTGACCTAAGAACTTTTTTCTTATATTGTCCTTTTCTTTTTCATCAGATGCCTTCTTAATAGCATATTCTTTGATTAAAAACTCAAGTGCTTTTCGATAACCGGGACCACAGATTTGAGTTAGCCCCATTTCTTCTGCGGTTATAGCCTCATTGTAAATTTCTGTGAAATCTTTAGAAACTAATATTATATCGTCACTAAATGTTCTTTTTTGAAAACTTTTAGGAGCAACTTTTTGGAGAAAGCCAGTCCCATAAGCCACAGTCAATTTATAATAACCAACAAATAATTTATGGCAATCATCCCTGGGGCATTGGAATGTAATTTGAATAAGAGAAGAATCGCTATAAAAGTAAATTTCTCTTGGATCTATACCATGATGGCAAATGGGACATTCATCAGGATATTTATCTATATCATAGGTTCTGCCCTCGTTTTTTTCCATGTTTACACTAATACTAATTGCCATAAGTCGTTGTCCTTTGAGTATGTTTGGGGAAAATAAATTTACCCGCTTTATTATACCGAGTCATGAGGATGGTATTTCATCGTCCTGTTTTTTACTTCGCAGCCTGACGTTCGAGATACTTTTCATATTTATGGCTCAGCACATAAACATACTCACATATTGCAACCACAAAATCAAGAGCATTATAAACATCCTCAGAGGATGTCTCTTTTCCTGTTGCATGCGCGCCTAAATTACGTTGCTTTCTCAATGCTTCACCCCATTGATATAATCGTTCATCAATTATTTTACGATCTAACAGTTCTTTGAGACCGCCAAACAAGTTTTTACTTTTTGTTTTATGATCTCTACATACACCTTCTAATGCACGGCCACACATTACAGCACATGCACTATATGCTTTTGCCTTGAAACAGCTTTTAGCTTCTGACAGCGAATTTCTTACAATTCGAGGAATCAAGTAACTAATCCGTTCAATGGGACTCGGCCATAAACGCCTATCAAATTCCCATCCTTTATCATATTGATCCTCATAATCTATCTGACCACCGAGCATTGCGTTATGGCATACTGGACATTCAAGCAAAGTGACTTTATAAGGATACTCGCCCTTTTCTGTATATCCAACATGTTCACCAATGGGTCTTCCATCAACTTTTGCGACACAATAAGAGCATTCTATTATCATTCTTATTTTGCCTCCTAATATCGCATTTAAAAAGAATTACTCGCTAACGTTGGCGTAAGCTTCCCGCCGACTTTGCAAATGCGATTGTATTCAAGCCTCTTATTGTAGCAAAAAAACAGTTATAGCAGGCCTGTTATACTTGTTATAAGACCATTTATCAAAACTCGCTTGATATTTTCTACTCGAAGTTGACTTCATTATAGCCTAAGTTCAAAATTCACGCCAAATCCCAGCCGTTTCTCATCAAATCACCAAGCTGTCATGGCTTCCTCAACAAGAATATTTTTTCCCTGCGTCTCTGCCTCTTGGGGCCTGACCGTTAGTAACCGTTCACACCCCTCACCTCAATCCTTGCCAAGGCACAGCCTGCGGGCTGTACACCGTACGCAAAGCGTCCCACGGGGAGAGGAGGCTGTCCCCTCTCCTGAGGGAGAGGGCTAGGGTGAGGGCAGGGGCTGAATGGTTACCTGCGTTATGTTTTTAGAGCGAGAATTCACGCTTGATAGAATGCTAAACCCTCACTCCTACCCTGCTCTATAAGCCCCTTCACCGCACGATCAGCAACACACCCATCAGAACCAAAAAACCGTAGATGATCTTATCGAATTTCCCCTGGGGGATTTTTTTGTTGGCCCAACCGCCTATCAGGGTGGAAACAAGGATCACGGGCAAGCAATAAAGGTAGAGGCGCACCACCGTGGGAGTCCACAGCCCCGCCAAACCATGGCCAATCAGGATGGCTGATCCAGTGGGCAAAAAATAGCCTTGCAGCGTGGCCCTGAACTTTTCGGGAGGCCACTTGCGCAGCATCCCATAAACCACCACCGGGGGGCCGTTGGTGTTGTAGGCCCCGCCCAATATCCCCGCTATTAGGCCGGTGGCGAAGGACCACTTTTCATTTTTCAACTGAGGAAGTTTGGGGGAGATCAAGTTGTATAAACTAAAACCGACTAACAAAATCCCTAGAATGGCTTTGATCAGCGGCTCAGGGGCCTCTTTAAGAAAAAATAACCCGATGGGAATGCCAATCCATGTTGAAACAACCAACCGCCAGGCGGCTTTGACCTCCACTTTGCGCCAGGATTTTAGCAAAATGGTGAAGGCGATGGTCGAGGCCCCCATGGCCACCAGGGGTGTGGCCGTCTGCATGCCGACCACCAGGGCCAGCAAGGGCATGGCAATCAGCGCGTCGCCAAATCCCAGAGCGGAACGGACGAATGTTGAGAAGAAAATGATAATAAGCACTGAGATCGGTGTGGTAAGAGAGATCATTTATTAATCCTTAAACTGGAGACCTGCGGTCAGGGCTAAATGGCTGGTCAGAGACGCAGCCATAATCCAATATCCAAGTCCCCGGCACTTTGTACTAGGTGCCGGGGACTTCCGAGAAGGGGACGTTTACCTTCGAACCATCATTCTCTCAACGGAAAAAATCAACAACGCCGCCCAAATGATGCTAAAACCCAGCAAGCGCTCTCGTGAAAAATCCTCGTGATAAACGAAGACGCCGATCAAGAACTGCAAGGTGGGGGCGATGTACTGCAAAAATCCCAGCGTGGAGAGGTCGATCCGCCGGGCGGCCATCCCAAACCACACCAGGGGTACGCCAGTTACAATACCCGTTAGGGCCAGGAGCGCTGTTGTGGGAGCGGATATGTGCCCAAACGCGGCCTGTCCGTTCGCTTCCAGATAAACCAGATAGCCAAAAGCGGGAAGAAACATCAAGGCGGTTTCTAGGGTGAATCCATTAAGTGATTCCAGGGAAGCCGTTTTCTTGACCAAGCCATAAAGCCCAAAGCTCCCCGCTAAAGTGAGGGCTATCCAAGGCAAACGCCCATAGCTGATCGTGAGGTATAAAACGCCTAAAAACGCCAAGCCGACAGCGATCCATTGCCAAGGGCGCAACTTTTCCCGCAGGAAGAGGACGCCGAACAAGACGCTCACCAAGGGGTTGATAAAGTATCCCAGGCTGGTCTCGACGATATAACCGGCTTTGACACCCCATACGTACGTCAACCAGTTGATGCTCAATAAAATAGCCATTGCTAAATAGGGGAGTAAACGTTTTTTGTTTTTCGCGAGGGGTCTGAATTCGTGCCAAGAGTTGTTGAGGATGACCAGGCTGAAAACAAACAGGAACGACCAGATCACCCTATGGCTTATGATTTCTAGGGCTGGGACATCGTGGATGAATTTCCAATAGATGGGAAGGATGCCCCACAGGCCGTAGGCCCCGAGACTGAATAGAATCCCTTTTTTCATTCTAACTCCTGCTGTTTAGCGAACCTGGACTTCAAAAGTCTCGGAGGTGCTTTTGGAGAAGTTTCACGTACTCTTTCGCAACTCGCCACTTGCCACATGCCACTTGCCACTTGCCACTCACACCTCTCTCGATGTTCCCAGGTCTCCCGACCGGGAACCACACCCGACCGAAGGTCTCCCAACTCGCAAACTGCCCAATCCGATTGGGCTTCTTGCCTACATGCCACATGCAAACTCGCCACTCCCCCCTACCCCACCAACTCTTCCAACCTATCCACAACTTCAGCCAGCGACGCGAAGGCCTTCTCCACAGGTTCGGGAGTAGTGAGGTCAACGCCGGCAGCCTTGAGGGCATCTAGCGGGTAGGCCGAGCTTCCCGCTTTCAGAAAATCGAGGTAATCCTCAGCGGCATTCGGTTCCCCAGCCAGGACGCGGTCGGCCAGGGCGTGGGCGCCGGAGATTCCCGTGGCGTATTGGTAAACGTAGAAGTTCATGTACATGTGCCCAAACTGGGCCCAGGTGATGCCGATACGGTCGTGATCGAAAGCGATTTCTTCGCCGTAGCCTTCCTCGAAGAGATCGGCGGTCAAATCGGTCATGCTTTGGGCATTGATGGGGGCGCCTTGTTCGGCGCGTTGGTGCATCTCCAGTTCGTAGCGCGCCAGGGTGGGCATGATGAAGAAGTAACGGTGGAAGTTGGACATGGTCTCTTCGATAAGGGCCAACTGGAAGGTGGGATCATCCTGAGTACGGAAGAGATAATCGCGCACCATGGCCTGGTTGAAGTTGGACGCCACCTCGGCCACAAAGAGGGAATACCGGCCATAGACGAAGGGCTGATTCTTGCGGGTCAGGTAGGAGTGCAGGGAATGGCCTAATTCATGGGCCAATGTGCTCAGGCTGAAGACATCGTCAGCATAACTCATCAGAATGAAAGGCTGCGTGTCATACCCGCCGCCGGAAAAAGCACCCTTGCGCTTGCCTTTGTTTCGGGAACGGTCTACCCAACGATTTTCCAGACAACCTTTACGGAGTGTCTCCACATACTCCTCGCCGAGGGGCGCCATGCCCTCGCAGATCCAATCCACGGCTTGGCGGTAGGGGATTTGGGGTTGGGCCTCCACCAGGGGAGCTTTGATGTCGTAAACGTGAAGCTGGTCATAACCCAGTGCCTCTCGGCGCACTCGCCAGTAACGGTGCCAGGTGGGCAAGTTCTCCTTGAAAACCTCAATCAGGTTATGGAAAACTTCGGTGGGGATGTTGTTGGGGAAGAGGGAGGCCTCCAGGGAGGAGTCGTAACGGCGGGCGCGGGCGTTGAAGACATCTTGTTTGAAGGCCCCGGTTTGCACGCCGGCCAGGGTGTTCTTGAAAGCCAAGTAGCCGTCGGCGTAATTTTCCCAGGCTGTGCGGCGAACCTCGCGGTCATCGTGGGTGATAAGGCCGCGGATGCTGCTTTGCCCGACCTCCATTTCTGAGCGAGAATCGCCGCCGTCCCCGCCGCAGGCGGGTTCAAATTCCAGGTCAGCGTTGGTCAATGCGTTGTAGGTAGAAAAAGAAGTATTGAGCGGATCCATGGCCATGGCCAAGACTTCCTCCACTTCAGAAGAGCGGACATGTTTCTTCTTTCGTTCGAGGTCTTCGAGGTATTGCCTGTAAATGGCCAAATCCGGCTCACCGTCCAGCCAGGCGAATAGGGTCTCGAAGCCGATGGCCATTAGCTCTGGCTCCACGAAGGCGGCGGCGGTGGATGCCTGAGCCATCAAACTTCGCCCCTGTCCGGAGCGTGCCGCGGCATCCTGGTTGGAGACATCCACGGAGCTGGCCAGCATACCGTAAACGATCACTTTTTGGGCCAGCCGCAAGGTTTCTTCCATTTTCGTGAGACAAGCCAGCAAGGTCTTAGGGCCTTGCTCCAGGGTGCCTTCGAATTCTCTCAGCGAGGGGAGTTTGGCTTTCACTTCCTCGTAGGCCGTTTGCCAGTCTTCAACTGTAGAAAAGATGCTTTCGATATTCCAGGTTTCTTCGAAGGGGACTTCATTGCGTGCGGGTAGGATAGTTTTTGGCATAATAAATTCCTTGTTTAGTAGATGGGGTGATGGGGTGATGAGGTGATGAGGTTTTTCTAAGCTAGAGCAGGAGGGGCACATCCTGCGGGCGGGGTATGGAGAATGGCCAAGCTCAGAATGAGCCGCCCTCAGAGCAGAAATTTGGGCATAACCCCGTGAATTTCTAGAGAACTTTAGGCAAAGGCGGGGAGGTTTTCTAGCGTAATCAGGGATTGTTGACCGATAGAAGCGGTGGGTGTGGGGAGAGTCTTGAAGCGGTAGCCTTTGGCCCGGCTGATGACCGTGTCCACAAACTCCTCCGCGAAACCAGCTCGGAGAGATTCTTCCACTGTGGCCCCTTCTTCCACCAGCAGGTGAAGCAGCTTGTCGACCGCTTCGTACGTGAAACCGAGTTCATCTTCATCGGTCTGGCCCGGCCACAAATCGGCGGAGGGAGGTTTGGTGATGATCTCTTCAGGGATGCCCATGGAGGCGGCTAATTGGCGCACTTGGGCTTTATATAGGTCGGCCAGCGGATTAAGGTCACAGGCCGCATCGCCGTGGAGGGTGGCGTACCCTAAGAGGATCTCGGTCTTGTTGCCGGTTCCTATCACCAGGCCCTGGAAGGCGGCCGCTTGGTCATAGATGCACGTCATGCGGATGCGGGCCATGACGTTTCCCCGGCGGACCGGCCCCGCCTTCGGGAAGTGGGCCAAGACAGCGTCAACCGCCTCGGTTATGGGGAGGGTCTGAGAGCGCACGCCCGTGGCCTCGATAACCATTTGGGCGTGTGCCAGCGATTCGGGAGAAGAAGTCTCATAAGGCAAGCGCAGGGCGAGGACATTTTCAGCCCCCAGGGCTTGGGCGGCCAGGTAGCAGCTTAGCGCGGAGTCTATGCCGCCGGAGAGGCCCAACACGGCACGCGTGAATCCGGCCGCGGAGAGGGTGTCGGCGAGGAAAGTGGTAAGTTGTTGTTGGGCTTTTACAGGGTTGATTTTTAAGGACATGGGGGTGAGGTGATGAGTAATGAGTGATGAGTAATGAGTGATGGGGTGACGAGGGGCGAGATTATTCTCCGGAGGATGGCTCCTTTGGCTCCTCTGGTTCTTCTGCCTCCTCTCCCAGCGCAAAAAATGCCACAGCGGCGGCAATGGTGAAGATAAGGGTAAACCAGCTCTCCCAGCGCAGCCTCCATAGGTAGGGAGCCGGGTCAACGCGGAGGAGGGAGACGACCAGGTTGATCAGGGAGATGCCGCCCACGCTCAGGATGGCGGCCTGCCCCGGAGATGGTGACTGGTTGCGGTCCCGCAAAAGTTCCACGCCCAGGATAAGTCCCGCGCTGAGGACGGCGGCCACCGGCTGGAGGGGCCAACGATCCCCCACTGCTCCAAATTGGTCACGGACGGGAATCGTCCACCATCCCTCGGCTGGCGGCCCGTAGGCGCAGCCTTCCCCCCAACAGGCCAACCAGGCGCTGAAGGCCAGTGTGCCCAGGAGCGGGAGCAGGGCATCGGCTAATTTACCGGGATGATGTTTGGTGACCAGGCTGATCAATCCCAAGGCGAGGAGACCGCCCAGTAATGCGCCGGGCCAGCTTAATCCCCCCAACCAAATTTGTGGGATTTCTGGGGCGTTAGCAGTGAAGTAGGCCCAATTGCGGAGCACGAATCCCCCCCGCGCACCCAGTAATGCGCCCAGGCTGAGGCCGATTCCGGCATCCAGGTAGAAGATTTTACGCTCGGAGGCACGCCAGGCGGTGAGGAGGAGGCCGAGAATGGCCCCAGCCGTGGTTAGGATGGAAAATAGGGATAGGAATTGGGGAAGTTTTTGAATACTCACAGGGCAATAATACCACATTTGGTTTGGTATCATGTATAATTCAGGTATAATTCAGGTGGGGATGAAGGCAATTATTAGCACGGGATTAATTTTAGTTTATTTGAGAGGTATTCTATGAAAGCTTTGAAAATCAAGCAAGTTGAATCGAAAGAGGAGCGGCGGGAGTTTTTAAGTTTTCCCTGGGAGGTCTATAAGGAAAACGAGTATTGGGTTCCGCCTTTGTTTTCGGAACGCATGGCTTTTACTGACCCGGACAAGAATCCATTTTTTGAGCACGCTGAAGTGGATTTCTTTATGGCGATGCGGGGGGAAAAAGTGGTGGGGACGATTGCCGCTTTTACTAATCATAGCCATAATGAATTTCATGATGAGAATATAGCTTTCTTTGGCTTTTTCGAGGTTCTGAAAGATCCTGAAGCAGCCCAAGCGCTTGTGACGACGGCGGAGGATTGGGCCAGAGAGCGGGGGCATGATGCTCTGCGGGGGCCGGCGCAATTTTCGACGAATGATGAGTGTGGTCTCTTGGTGGATGGCTACGATGACCGGCCTCGGATTTTGATGACTTATAACCCTCCTTATTATGTGGATTATTTGGAAGACTGTGGTTATGGGACAGCGATGGATTTGTGGGCTTATAAAATAAGCACGGGTATTTTCGACAAGAAAAGCGGGGAACGGTTGGCCCGGCTTGTGAAGAAGATCAAAAAACGCAGCAAGATCACTTTTAGAAAGATGAGCTTGAAGGATTTTGCGGCTGAGGTAGAGAGATTGAAGGGGATTTATAATTCTGCTTGGGCCGATAATTGGGGCTTCATTCCTATGAATGACGCGGAGTTTGACCATTTAGCGGATGAGCTGCGCCCCATCGTGGACACGGATTTGGTCTTTGTGGCTGAAGTGGAGGGAAAGCCGGTCGGGTTTAGCCTCACCCTGCCAGATCTGAACGAGCCGCTCCATTTAGCACACCCCCATCCGGAAAGGCCCGAATGGTGGACGATGGTGAAGTTTGCCTGGTATTGGAAAATACGCAAGAAGGTGAGCTGGGTCCGCGTCTTTGCCATGGGCGTGATTCCTGAGTATCGGGTAAGGGGCATTGATGCTTTGTTTTATTACGAAAGCGCCAAAGCGGCCATCAAAAAAGGGATTCCTCTGGCTGAAATGAGTTGGATTTTAGAAAGTAATGATAAGATGAATGAGGTTATTCGCTCTTTGGGAGGAGAGGTTTATAAGACGTACCGGTTTTATGAAAAGGGGCTTTAGGGATAGGCGAGTGGGCGAGTGGTGGGTGGCGAGCTGGGAGACCTTCGGTCAGGTGTAGTTCCCGGTCGGGAGACCTGGGAACATCGTTGGCAAGGAGTTTTATGAAAAGGAGCTTTAGGGGGGCGGGTGAATGATTCAATGGAAATTATACCGCTAGCAGGGATAGCGCTGGTCTTCGCGAAGCATAGCCTTGGGCTGCCCGACCGAGCGGCATAGTTCGGTGCAGTGTGCATGTGGCAAGTGGCATGTGGGCATGTGAGCAAGTGGCATGTGGCGAGTAGGCGAGTTAGGAGGAGGTAGTTATTATTATGGATGTGACTGTGTTTTTGGATCCTAATCTGGTGTATTTGTTTTTGGTTGCTTTTTTCTTTCTGGCTGGGATCGCTATTCTGACACCGGGAACGGGTTTGTTGGAGGTAGGGGCTTTGTTGACCCTTGTCTTGGCGGGATGGGGCATTTCTAATTTATCCGTCAATGTATGGGCATTGATACTATTGAGCTTGGGGGTGTTGCCGTTTGTGATCGCTGTGCGCGCCTCGAAAAAAGTGCTCTACCTGGTGGGTTCGATTGCTTCCTTGGTAATTGGCTCCTTGTTTTTGTTCAAGAGTGATGTCTGGTGGCGCCCGACCGTCAATCCAATTTTGAGCATTCTCACTTCCGGGCTGCTGGGCGGGTTTCTCTGGATCGCTACGGTGCGGATTTTCGAAGCTGAAGCAGCTGCTCCTTCCCACGATTTAGCACGCTTGGTAGGCGCAACGGGGGAAGCTCGATCGGAGATAAAAGGTTGGGGCGAGGAAGGTTCTGTCCAGGTGCTGGGAGAGTTGTGGACTGCCCGCAGCGAAAGGCCGGTTAAGAAGGGTGAGTACGTTAAAGTCGTTGGTCGAACTGGGTTTGCCTTGGAGGTGGAGCATCTGGAAGAATAAGAAACCGCGAAGATGTTCTGAGTTATTATTAAGCATTTCCTTAGCCTGCACCAACTATGCCTACCAAGTTACAAATGGCGCCGCTTCTGGGAAACCTATCCATTCCCCTGCCTGGTGGCTGTGCTAGAATTAAATGACCGGAAACATCTCTGGTAAGAAATCTCGTTCGAAGAAATTATTGCCGGTGACTAATGATGATATACAGATTAAGTATTGCCCAAGATAGCGTTATTGCATTATTCCTGATGGGCTACCCGCAGCTAGCTATCCTCATTACCATTACCATGGTGCTGCCGAGGCACCTTATTAGAAAAACAAACCCATTTCGAGAAACCTAGACCGAAATGGGTTTTTTGATTTTAGATAAACTCTCTTTTTGTAACTTGCTAAATGATGGCCCCAGAAAATTGTTTTGGAAATGTCCCCCCGAACACTATCTAACTGGAGGTAAATTATGAATATGAATTTTGACTTAGAACGCGAGGTACCCATTTTGGAATGGGAGACGCATATGTCTGCCCGAGCAAAAGGGATGAAAAGTTCAGCCATTCGAGAACTACTTAAGCTAACGAGCCAGCCTGATATTATCTCTTTTGCGGGAGGTCTCCCCGCACCCGAGTTTTTTCCTCTGCGCGCAGTAGATGAAGCGTGCCGGCATGTAATAAAAGAGAATGGTGCGGAAGCGCTTCAATATAGTGCTACGGAAGGCTATCAGCCGCTCAAGGAATTTTTAGCCAATCAAACGCATAAATACGGTGTACCGGCCAAACCAGAAAATGTGCTTCTGACCAATGGATCCCAGCAAGCCCTCGACCTGCTTGGCAAAGTTTTCATTGACCCAGGTCGCTTTGTGCTTACGGGACGCCCTACCTACCTAGGCGCCATCCAAGCCTGGAATGCTTACCAGGGACGATTCCACACCATGCGCGTTGACGAGGAAGGGATGATTGTCGATGAAATTGAGCACGCATATGAGAAAGTACTAAAAGAAAATGGGAAGCCGCCAGCTTTCATCTACGTGCTTCCTAACTTCCACAACCCGGCCGGGACAACGCTATCGTGGAAACGACGCGAAAAATTAGCTGAGATTGTCACAAAACTCAATCTCCCTGTCGTTGAGGATGATCCCTATGGCCAATTGCGGTATGGGGGAGAAGACATCCCCCCCATCTGCACCCTGATTCCAGAGCGCACAATCTACCTGGGTACGTTCTCAAAAACCTTGGCGCCAGGATTGCGCTTGGGTTGGATCATTTGCCCAGAGGTGCTCATGCAGCGTTTTATACAGGCAAAACAGGGCAGCGATTTGCACACCCCCACCTTTGCCCAATACGTGACCAACGATATTTGTCAACGGGGATTGCTCAAACCTCACATCCAACATCTGCGTGGCGTTTATAAGAAGCGCAGGGATACCATGCTGGATGCCTTAGAGGAATTCTGGCCTGAAGGGTGTAGCTGTACCCACCCTGAAGGAGGATTATTCTTATGGGCTAAGGTTCCCGAGACCATTGATACAAATGTCTTCTTTAGAGAATGGGCATTAAAAGAAAAAGTGGCCTATGTGCCTGGTGTGAATTTTTATCCCAACGCGGATGGCGGCAAGCATGCTATGCGCCTCAACTTCTCCTACGCCCCACCAGAGACAATTGTAGAAGGCATCCGCCGACTAGGGGTTGCTCTGAAAAAGGCCTTGGCAGAATAAGGTGATTTTGGATACTTGCACAAGAACACTTCGTATGTTATAAATTTCCGCGTTGTGTTTATCAAGCTAACGCCCCATCAATGTTGGGGTGATGGCTTTTTCAAATTAGTCTGGGAAGTATTTTGTCCCTATCCCATAAGGCAAAGGCTTCCTGAAGCAGAAGAAGGATAGTCATTAGTTTAAGGAGTATAAATGTCCCACATACAAGATGTAATTACCAAAGTAAAAGAAAAAGACCCTGCCCAACCTGAATTCCATCAGGCGGTCGAGGAGGTATTAGCCTCGTTAGAGCCTACCGTGGAAAGGCATCCGGAGTTCGTTGAGGCTAAAATTTACGAACGCATTGTCGAGCCCGACCGTGTCCTCATGTTCCGTGTTCCCTGGGAAGACGATGAAGGGCAAGTTCACGTCAACCGTGGCTTCCGCGTCCAATTCAACAATGCCATTGGGCCATATAAAGGCGGGCTTCGCTTCCACCCCTCTGTAAACTTGGGGATCATCAAATTCTTGGGCTTCGAGCAGATCTTCAAAAACTCCCTAACCACCCTCCCCATGGGCGGTGGGAAAGGTGGTTCTGACTTTGACCCCAAAGGCAAAAGCGATCGCGAAGTAATGCGCTTCTGCTATGCCTTTATGCGCGAGCTTTATCGCCACATTGGCCCGGATGTTGACGTCCCGGCCGGTGATATTGGCGTAGGTGGCCGCGAGATTGGCTATCTCTATGGCATATACAAGAAAATCCGTAATGAGCATACTGGCGTCCTGACCGGTAAAGGCCGAGAGTATGGCGGAAGTCTGATCCGTCCCGAAGCGACAGGCTATGGTGCTGTCTACTTTGCGGCAGAGATGTTGGCCACGCGTGATATGACCGCAGAAGGGAAAGCGGCCATTGTAAGCGGGTCGGGGAACGTCTCCCAATACACAACCGAAAAACTGCTTGATTTAGGCGCCAAGCCCATCACCCTCTCCGACTCCAGCGGCGTGATTGTGGACAAAGCGGGCATCGACCGCGAAAAACTGGCCTATGTCTTAGAACTCAAGAACGTCCGCCGAGGACGTATCAAGGAATATGCCGCAGAATATGATGTGCCTTATTACCCCGACGTGAGCGTGTGGGACGTTGTTCGAACTGAAGGCTTGCAAGCAGAACTGGCCTTCCCCTCCGCGACACAGAATGAGATCGATGCCGAGAATGCTCAGGCTTTGGTAGACAATGGTTGTATTGCCGTCTCTGAGGGGGCGAACATGCCTTCCACCTTGGATGCCATCAATATTTATCAGGAAAATGGTCTCCTGTACGGTCCCGCCAAAGCGGCCAATGCTGGCGGTGTGTCCACCTCTGGCCTCGAGATGTCCCAGAACAGCCTGCGCCTCTCCTGGACACGTGAAGAAGTAGATCAGCGCTTGCATGGGATCATGAAGAGCATCCACAAGGCCTCCCTGGAAGCTGCTGAAGCTTATGGTGAGCCAGGCGACTACTTGCTGGGCGCTAACATTGCCGGCTTCCTCAAAGTAGCGAAGGCTATGCTCGCCTACGGCGTCATCTAATCATCCCCGGGATTCGTGGGCCCCGACGAAGTTGATAAATACAAATAGAGGCTCTGGCCAAATTCCTGGTCAGGGCCTTTTCTGTCTCTAAGACCTGTTTACAATCCTTACATCCCGAGACTTGTCGTCCTGGGATTGGCCCTGGCCCGCTGGGGAGGCGCGCTCCTCCCCGGCTGTGGGTTTCCCCCTCATTACCGCCCTCTACCAGGCCGGAGCCGGGTTGGGCGCCGTCATCACCCTAACTCCTAACTCGCACCTCCTAACCCGCACCTCGCACCCCCTCCACAATCTCCCTCACCAATCCAGGCCCCCTATAAATCAGGCCCGTATACACCTGCACCAGACTGGCCCCGGCATCAAGCTTTTCCTGCACGTCCTCGGGAGAAGCGATCCCCCCCACGCCCACAATGGGCAACTCCCCTTTTGTACGCCGGTAAATTTCCCTCACCATCGCCGTGCTGCGTTGGCGTAACGGCGCGCCACTTAAGCCCCCATTCTCCTCTCGCACAGGAGAGCGTAGGCCCTGGCGCTTGACGGTGGTGTTCGTGGCGATCACCCCATCCATGCCCATATCCATAACCGCGCCTAAAGCGTCGTCCAGTTCGGCATCGGTGAGATCGGGAGCCAATTTGACGAGGATCGGACGGGGGAACGGCGACCAGCGGCGGGCGGCGGCCAGTTGAGCTAGTAAATCCTCCAGCCTGTCGCGGGCTTGCAAGCGCCGTAACCCTACCGTGTTGGGCGAGGACACGTTTACGGCGAAATAATCAACCACGGGAGCAAACTTCTCCATCAGGGCGAGATAATCTCGCGCCGCTTCCGCGTTGGGCGTGTCTTTGTTTTTGCCAATATTGATACCTAGAATGACGGGGGATGGGGGACGGGGGGCGGAGGATAATTGGCTGAAAACGAAATCCGCGCCGCGACCGGGGAATCCCATGCGGTTGATCACGGCCCTTTCCTCAGGGATGCGAAATATGCGCGGCCTGGGATTCCCGGCTTGGGGGCGGGGTGTGACCGTGCCTACCTCGATATGCCCAAATCCCAGCGTGGACAAACCCCTCCAGGCCAAGCCGTCCTTGTCGTATCCGGCCGCTAGTCCTACGGAATTGGGAAACGTCAAGCCCAAAACCTCCACGGAGGATTGATGCTGGGGTGCGAAAACTCTCCGCAAGGTACCCCGCACCGGCGGTAAAGCCCCCGCAAGGCGCAGGAGACCCAGGGTCAGGTCGTGCGCGCGTTCGGGATCAAGTTGAAAGAGAAGGGGACGTAAAAGTTGGTACATTATCTACTGATCTACTGTTCTCCTGATTCCAGAAATTTTTTAACCTCGTCAATTTTCTTAGCACTCACTGCGCCTTTACCTTCATAATGTTCCAGTAAATCCGGCAGCGTCAGTACGGCGTGTAGGTGATAGCCTTCCGCAGCCAGTTCGGCGGCCCCGTTCCGGCTGCGGTCGATGAGGACGACCACGTCCTTGACGTCGAGGCCATTCTCGGCCAATTTGGAGATCCCTTCCAGTTTGCTCCCGCCGGTGGAGATCAGGTCATCAATGACCACCGCGCGTTCCCCTTCTCGGAAGACCCCTTCCACCTGGGCCTTGGTGCCATACTCCTTGGCCTCTTTGCGAGGGTAGACCATGGGCCACCCACTATACAAACTGATCGCTGTGCCAATGGGCATGGCTGCATAGGGCAAGGGCGCAAGATGGTCAAACTCCAACTTCCGAAGGATAGCCAGGTAAGACTCGGCCACCTGGAGCAACAAGGCCGGGTAATGGGCTAGACGTCGTAGGTCAATATAAATGGGGGATTCTTGGCCCGACTTGAGGGTAAAACGGCCAAACTTGATACACCCCGCCTCCAACAGACCGTCTGCCAGTAGACTGTGATCAGCGGTCAGTGGTCGATGATCAGGTACCCGCTCACTGCTTCTTGAATACTGGTTACCGATCACTTCCCTTTCCTGGTTGATGGCCGCTCTCAAGTCCCGTGCTGCCTTCCGGGGATTTCTGGCCCGGGAGATACCCCGCGAGACGGGGATGACCATCCCCAAGCCATCGGGGCGCAAGCCCGCCTTCAGCGCCGCACCCAGGTTCCCGCCCTGCGCTCCCACGCCGGGAGCCAGGATCCACAGGTCGGGGGCCGCTTCCCGGACACGGGCTAAAGAGTCCGGTTGGGTAGCGCCCACCACCAGGCCCAGGTTGTCGTTCCGGTTCCAGGACTGGGCCAGGCGGGCGACGTGGAGGTGGAGGGGGACGCCCCCCCTCACCCCCGGCCCCTCTCCCACGGGGAGAGGGGAGGTCGCCGTGAGTCCCCCTCTCCTTGTGGGAGAGGGGTTAGGGGTGAGGGCCAGGTCCTGCAAATCTCCCGCGCTAGGGTTCGATGTCTTGCAGAGTAGAAAGGCGCCCTTTTCGGGGTCACGGGTGAAGGGCTCCACCGCGTCCCGGCCCAGGTAGGGGTTGATGGTCGCCGCGTCTGCATCCAGGGCCCGAAACAGGGCATGCGCGTAAGCCTCGGCGGTGGAAGAAATATCCCCCCGCTTGGCGTCCAGGATAACGGGAATTTCCCAGGGGATATAGAAAATAATTTCCTGTAAAGCGGCCATCCCTTCCGGGCCTAACATCTCGAAGAAAGCGATGTTGGGTTTATAGGCCAGAGCCACATCGGAGGTCGCCTCAATGATGTTCCGGCAAAAGTTCTTGGCCGCCTCCCCGCTGAACTCAGGCAAATCCTCCGGGTGAGGGTCAAGGCCGACGCATAGCAGGGAGTCCACGGCCCGGATTCGGGATTTGAGTCGAGAGAAGAAAGTCTCCATATCATCACCTTTAATAGAACGCAGATGACAAGGATTGAGCAGATTTGCGCAGATAAATACTTTTTGTTTTTAATCCGCAAGAATCCGCCTGATCTGCGTTGCCAACAGCAGGCCTATGGTAATCCGCGTTCGATTTCTCCTACGCCTTCCCCAACACCATCGCCAGCAGCGCCATGCGCACGTACATGCCATACTCCATCTGGCGGAAGTAGGCCGCGCGGGGGTCGTCGTCCAGTTCCATGCTGATCTCGCCCACGCGGGGGAGAGGGTGCATGAGTACCATAGCCTCCTTAGCGGATTCCAGGGTCGCCGGGGTGATCACGTACGCGCCCTTGACCTTCTCGTATTCTTCGGGGTCATCAAAACGTTCTTTCTGAACGCGGGTCACATAAAGGACGTCTGTCTCGGGGAGAGGTTCTTCAAGCTCATTATACTCGCTTTGCGGGATGCCTTTTTCATCAATCTCTTTGATGATTTCGGACGACATGCGCAGAATCTCCGGAGAAACGTAATTGAGGCGCACGTCGTAAAGGGAGAGCAAACGGGAGAGGGAGTGCACCGTCCGCCCATGCTTGAGGTCGCCCAGCATGGTGATCGTGAGGCCGTCCGGCTGTCCGTGTTCCTCGATGATGGTGAAGAGGTCGAGCAAGGCCTGGGTGGGATGTTCCCCGGCCCCATCTCCGCCGTTGATGACCGGTTTTCTGGCGTACTTCGCGGCTAGGGCCGAGGCCCCAATCTCCGGGTGGCGGAGGACAACCACGTCCGAGTAGCATTCTAACGAGCGCACCGTGTCGGGGAGGGATTCGCCCTTGGCCACTGAAGAATATTTTACCTCATTGATGGGGATCACGCTCCCTCCCAGGCGCTCCATGGCCGCCGTGAACGAGGAAGCAGTCCGCGTGGAGGGCTCATAGAAAAGGTTGGCGAGGATCTTCCCTTTCAGCAAGTCGAAAGTGCCAATGCGCTCCACCATCTCTCGCATTTCGTGGGCGACCTCGAAAATGTAGGTCAGGTCGTCCCGGCTGAACTGCTTCACCGAGACAATCGACTTCCCATACCAGGGCGACGTGCGCTGGTCTCCGAGAGGCAAGTGGGGAGTTTGATTAGGGGTTTTGTCTGCTAAAATCATTTTTCACTCCTTTGCCCGGCAAGACCTCTGAGGTCTGCCGGAATACTAACTGTTTAACGAATATTTTTTCCAAATCCGGGGGAGGCCAGAACCCGCCCCGCCCGGTAGACTTCCCGGCCGCGGAGTACGACACGCGCCACCCTGCCCCGGACTCGCCGCCCCTCGAAGGGAGTCCATCGGCATTTGCTGTGGGTCGCCGAGGCCCGAACGGGGTATTCGTCCTCCACGTCCACCTCCACCCAGGTCTCCGGCTGTTCCGGTAAACCGAAAATGCGCCGGGGATTAGTGTGCATGCGCTGGACGATATCCTCCACGGTCAAGCGGCCCTCGTGAGCGGCGGTCAAGAGGAGGGGGAGGGCCGTTTCCAGGCCTGGAAACCCAGAAGGCGGGTTTTCACCGTCCTTCTCCGCCAGGGTGTGGGGGGCGTGATCGGTGGCAAAACAGTCGATCACCTCCAAGTTCTTCCACAGCGCTTGCACATCCTCCGGGGATGCCAAACGAGGCCGCACTTCCGCCCGCCCCGCGCCAAGGGCCGGGATGTCCGCCGTGGAGAGGAAAAGGTGGTGGGGCGTCACCTCGCAGGTCACGGGATAGCCCTTTTCTTTGGCGGCTTTGATGAGGAGAATCTCCTCCCGCCGGGAGACGTGGCAGATGTGGACGGGACGGTTATAGAGGGCGGCGAAGAAGAGCAGCGCGGCCACCGTCTTCCCCTCCGCGTGGGCGACGATGGGGCGCGAGCGGGGCCAATGCTCCAAATGCGTCGTCCAAGCAGACATGTCATCTAGCAAAAGCGGGCCGTAGGTGGCGTTCAGATATAGCTTGAGACCGGCCGCTTGGGGCGCCAAAGCCTGGATTGCCGGGGCATTGGCCAGGGTAGCACCCAGATAAAGCCCGTAGTCGCAATAAGCCTTTTCCTCAGCCACTCGTTTGGCCCTCTCGAAGGCGGCCCTATCCACCAGGGGAGGCTGGGTATTGGGCATGGCCAGGACCGTGGTCACTCCTCCTGCCAGGGCAGCAGCCGTGCCGGTGGCGAAATCTTCTTTGTGAGTCGCGCCGGGTTCGCGCAGGTGAACGTGAATGTCGGTGAGGCCGGGGAGTTTCATAAAAAAAAAGAGCCAATGAATGGCTCTAGGAAGGGTCAGTATAAAAATAAAACGCCCATGGGAGCGAAACCGCTCCGGGGCGTCGGGATTTCTGGGGGACGAGATATATGTGCTCTTTCATACCAAACGAAATTATCAGGGGAATCTTTCGTTTTGTCAAGAGGCATTGAGGCAAAATTGGCAAGGCCAAGCAATACTCTGATCTGCGTGATCGGCACTCCGGCCTCATAGCTTTGATCGCATACTCCCCCGGGTCAAACCTTTATGAAGTGATAATATCACCTTTGTGTGTATAGGAGAATTTGACTTCCTCTTTCCCCATTAATTTTTCCTGCATTTTTCGGATGATCAATTCCAAGTGTTTGCCATTGTCGACATAGTTCAGGTCATCAGCAGGGACCATCAAGACTGGGCATAAATGGAAGCCGTCTATCCACTCTTCGTATAAGTCATTGAGTTGCTCTAAATAAACAGGATCAATCTCTTCCTCGTAATCTCGCCCTCTTTTTGTGATTCGGGCCTGGAGCGTGGGAACCGTAGCTCGTAGATAAATTACCAAGTCGGGGGGTGGCAAGAATTCTATTAATACCTGATAGAGTTCCCGATACGTTTGGTAGTCACGGTCGGTGATCTGGCCCTGGCAATACAGGTTATGAGCAAAAACTCCCGCGTCTTCATAGACACTTCGGTCTTGAATCACAGAACCATGATGAGCCAATAAATTCTTATGAGCCCGCAAGCGCCTGGTGAGGAAAAACATTTGGGAGTGAAAGGCCCATGTCTGCATATCCTTGTAGAAATCGGCCAAGTAAGGGTTCTCTTCTTGTGGCTCATAGAACGGCGTCCATCCAAGATGGTCACACAGGCCTTTTACCAGAGTAGTCTTTCCGACACCAATATTTCCCGCTACAGCAACAAATTTATCCATAAATACTCCATAATAAACAAAACCTCTAAGGTTTACCCTACAATAACCTCAGAGGTCTTACCCCTCGCTTCCCATCCGCCCGCTCTAATCTCCCAGATGCATGGGCATAATCACGTGAATGAAGCCATCTTCTCCCACTTGCCGGATTAAACCTGGGCTGGTAGATTTTGTGGTCTCAAGGGCGACATTAGGGGTCTTGATAATGTCAAGGACTTCTCTCAGGTAGCGAACGTTAAAAGCAATCAAAACATCTGGGCCTTCGATAGTAGCCTCCAAGACCGCTTGGCTAAAGCCTGTTTCTTCAGACCGACCAGAGATTTCTACTTTGCCGGGGATCATTTCCTCACTTCCCGGAATGACGTTAATTTGAGCAATCAGGGATCCTTCCCTGGCAAAAATCTCGGCCTGTTTACAAGCCTTAAGGAAGTTTGCCGTGGTGAGCAGGGTGCGGGTTTGATAGCTCTTGGGGATAATCTGTTGATAATCTGGGAAGGTGCCCTCAATCAACTGCGAAGCAAGCTCCACATCCTTGGTGCGGAAAATGACCTGCCCTCGACCAGGGGGAAGGGTCATGGTGATGACTTCGTTTGCGTCGCTGCTGATACGTGCCAATTCCTCCAAAGCCCGGGCCGGGATAACTGCCTTAATCGGTTTTTCGACGTTTGCAGAAAGGTCCATTGACCGCACAGAAAGCCGGAAGCCATCTGCGGCCGCCATGGTGATTGTACTATCTTCCGCCGTCACCAACACACCAGTCAAAATTGGGCGCGCTTCGTCTTTGGATGCCGCAAAAGCGACCTGGCTTATGATCTCTTTAAGGTCTTTGACGTTGATCTCTATCTCGGCATCTTGGTCAGGCGTGGGCATGGGCGGAAACTCTTGGGCGTCAATGCACTTTATATCCGTATTCAAAGAGCCACATTTTACATTCAGGGTTTGTGTGCTTTCTTCCAAGACCATATCGGCCTGCTCAGGCGGCATGGTGCTAACAAGATCAGTAAATGTCCGCGAGGGGACCGTGGTAGACCCTTCCTCCTCAATCTTGGCACTGATCCAACAGGTTATGCCTAATTCCAAGTTTGTGGCGGACAGACGCAAACGCCCCCCATCGGTGGCAACCAAAATATTAGAGAGCACTGGTAAAGTGCTGCGGGGAGAAACAGCCCGAGAAACAATGCTCAGGCCGCGTGCTAAATTTTCTTGCAAGACAGAAATCTTCATAGTCCCAACCCTCTTTTATCAAAATTCATAGCGTACATAAAGTATACAACGATTAGTATAATTTTGCCACCCAATCAGTGGACGGTATGGCTACCTCATCGCCAGCGAGATGATAAACATAAGCAGGCCAAAGAGGATCTGTACCCCAAATAATACGCCAAAAACGTAGAGCACGTTTTGGAATGGCGTACGTCCACCGGGCGTCGAGATTTCATCTCCTTCAGCCATTTCGCGAACGACTTTCACGGTGCGGTTAATCAGCATGGGGAGCGAACGCCCGCTGCCGAAAATCCAGCGCCAACCTTCGGCCTGGGTGGGGATTGCCAGCCGCGCCCCGGAGAAATTTTTCAGCCAGACACGGATGGCCTCAGCAGGTTCAGCAGCAATCCTTCCGGGGAGGATCACGGCCCGCGCTTGCGACAGAGTCTCGTCGGGGACGCCGGATTCTATGGCGTGAAGGACCAGGGGGAGGGTGGGCATCTCCCGCTGGAAGGCGGCCGCCACCCGGGGGGCGAATTCACCATCCTCCGTTGTCAGCACCAAAACCGGGAATTGAGCGTGAAGTTCGGCCAAAAAGCGCTGGGCCTGTTTGTTGTCACCCCGGAGCAGATACAGGTGGTAAGCGAGCAACAAGCCTCCACACAAAATCAGGGAGCTTAGCATCTTGAGAACCTGTTCCAATAGATCCGGGTCAGCTTCCCCCAATAAGGCTTTAAAGAGCAGGAAGGACACATAGCCCGCGCTGAGCATGGCGCCAATTACCCCTACGAAAAGGGCCAAATAAAGATAAGTTTTCCGCACCAAAGAACGGCGAGCACGGTCACCAGCCTCCCCCTCTTGGGCCGCGTCGGCTACCATGTTCCGCCAGGCAAGGAGCCAAGCAGGCACGCCCACCGCCAAGCTGGCTATCGATGAAGTGAGCCGGTCTCTCAGGTATTCCTCCCACATCGCGCCAGATTCCACGAGCAGGTCTATTAAAAATGCAAATAACATTTGCAAGCCTATAAATGTGGCTATCAGACCTAGCGCAGAGGAGATGTAAAAGTAGAGTTTGCGGAATAGCCGCCCACGCTTGAGGGCTTCTTCCGCCGCGAAGGTGCCGCGCAGGTTTCCGCTGTAATAGAACCACACCCCGGCCAGAGGAAGGGCCACAGCCAGGGGGTCGCCAATATCCGCCAAGAGGGTGGCGAAGGTTTTAAAATCCCCCAACACGGCCCCTAGTAAAGTGTTCAGGATCATGCCCAGGGGGAATAATATCCCGACCAAACTAAAAAGGCTGAGAAGGAATAGGGTAATTTGGCGGATAAGGGCAATTCGTTCGGGGAGGTGTTGGAGCGAACGCTGAATAATGCGCCAAACGACAATCCACAAGGGTATACCAATCACTAATAAAGCCAACCCGTTCGCCAGCCAGCTTTGGGGCGTATCGCCAACGGTTGTGGCGAAGCTAAAAAGGTAACGTATGATTTCATGAATTCCACCCGCGAGCATTCCCAAGCCGTAAACGAGCAGTAAGTAGCGGGCCAGGCGGCGGATGATAGAAAGGTGGTTATTGGGCGGAGAAGCATGCCAATCTTTTCGCAAATTGAAAAATATATACGCGCCAACCAGGAGGTTCATGAAGATGGCAATCAGGTTATCGCTCCAGATTTTTTCTCCACCAAAAATGGCCCTATAGGGAGGCTGGTTGAAGGCGGTGAGAAGGAGATGGTTTATAAAGCCTAAGGCGTTTTGAATGATGGGTACTAAGGTTCCTAAAAACGCGCCATACAAGAAGAGGGCTCTGATCAAGGAGAAGCGTTCTTCCTCTTCTTGAGCGGCTCGGCGCTGCGCCATCCACCAGTGGAGAAGGAAGATGGGTAACCCCACCAAGATAAGGGCTAAGGCGCCAGCCAAGGGGCCGGCATCAAGTCCTAGAGCAGGGTTGGTGAAGGTGCGGGCCAGGCGAATCATCCCCCATACTACTACTTCTAAACTGATGAGCGTGATCAGATATGTGTATAGTTGGCGAAGGGTTTTCATGGGATTTTCCAATTTGTGAAATGGTAGGGGAGAAACGTAAAGGATAGCTAGGAGTACTTGTATCCCCTTTCGCGGGGGAGAGACTCCATAATAGGTCGTGTCGAAAATAGGCTGTGTCGAATCAGTCCACGGGACGTGGTTTATTATCCCAATCCCATCCCCAATAAGGAGCGGGGAAGTAGGCAACTTTCCAATTGCTGGATTCTTTTACGAGCAAGGCGGTGTTATATTCTTTCCATGTGCTGCCAAAAGGGGATCTGCCGCCGTGGAGAATGATGATGTCCAAGGTTGCCTGTCCCTCTTGTTCGGTGACGTTCCTAATCTGGAGGGCTGTTTCAGTAATTTGGCGGTGTTGTTTTAAGAAAGTTTCTTGGAACTCGGATAATGTAGGCGTGTTGTCTTGTTGTTGGAGGTAAGAATAGGCTTTTTGATATTCTTTTTTTTGCAGGGCCAAGACGTAATTGTGAGCTACATTTTCAGGTATGGTTTCAGGCAAGTACTCCGCTTTCTCTTGCCGTACGAAGTAGACCCCCACAGCAGATGCGGCTAAGAGGAGAATGAATAACAGGATAGCTAGTAAAAAACGATCTTGTTTCATGGGCGCACGGATGGAGGGGCAAGGGGGAGAAATAAAGCGAACAGCCCCCAAGCGAGGTAGGCAATTGGTTCGAGCTCGCGTCTTCTAAGGTAGAAGAATGACAGCAGGCCCATTGCTAGCATGCAAAACAGGAGAGAATCGCGCATGAAAACGGGTGATAGAATCATAAGCACCTCACAAAGAGCGGAGAGGGTGGGATTCGAACCCACGGTGGACCAATATGCCCACAACGGTTTTCGAGACCGCCCCGATAAGCCACTCTGGCACCTCTCCAATTGATAAAATTATTATACCAGATGAATTCTTCTCGAAAAAGTGTGGCGTGGCTGAAATTATGGCAATCGCCTAGAAAACAAGCTTACCCAGACTAGACGAAATAGAGTTCCCATGATATACTGCACGCCGTCCTGCCTGGTATGGCGGGATGTTTTCTAATCACACACGTTTCTTGACCTGACGGTGCGTGCCGCGAGGGAAATACTCTCCGGTGCCGAGCAGGGCTGATAGGAACGGAGGCTTAACGCAAAGGAGATTTGTATGCCTATCGTATCAATGAAAGACCTTTTAGAAAGTGGGGTCCATTTTGGCCATCGGACTCATAAATGGAATCCCTACATGAAGCCGTACATTTTTACGGAGAGAAATAATATCCATATTATTGACCTCCAACAAACTGTGAGCAGCCTGGAAAAAGCTTATAACCTAGTCCGAGATACTGTTGCTGATGGGGGAAGCGTTATTTTTGTCGGTACAAAACGCCAAGCCCAAGATATTATCAAGAAAAATGCTGCTCGTGTAGGAATGCCCTATGTAATTGGTCGTTGGCTAGGTGGAACGCTAACAAACTGGCAAACTATTCGCCAACGGATCAATGAGCTAGAGCGACTGGAAGGAATGCGCGATCGAGGGGAATT
Source organism: Chloroflexota bacterium (assembly GCA_018263575.1). GTDB lineage: Bacteria > Chloroflexota > Anaerolineae > Anaerolineales > UBA11858 > B10-G9. The sequence continues at coordinate 29,306 of JAANWX010000002.1, forward strand.
CGAATTAAGAATTAAAAAAGAAGCTTTAGGGATGATGCGTCAAATTGAACGGCTGGAGGATCGTTTGGGAGGTATTCGAGAAATGGATGAGCTCCCAGATTTACTCTTTGCTGTTGATGTGTCACGGGAAGAAATTCCCATTCACGAAGCTAACCTCTTGAAAATCCCCGTCATTGCCATGGTAGACACCAATTGCAATCCCAAAAACGTGGACTACGTGATTCCCTCCAATGATGACGCTATTCGGGCTATTCAATTAATTGTAGAGACAATGACTAAAGCAGTTCTAGAGGGCCAAGGCCTTCGAAAGGACCGCGAAGCGGATATGGAAGTGATTGAAGCTCAAGCCCAAATGACTCCTGAGATGCAAAGGGAGTTGAGCGATAAGGATCTTTTGGGAGACTCAACGCTTGCTAAATTAAAAGAGGCTGAAGATAAAGAAAGAGCTGAAGCTGAAGAAAAAGCTAAAGAAGAAGTTGAAAGCGAAGAAGAGAAAGAGACCAAAGAAGACGAGGCTGAGGTTGAAGAAGAGACTGAGGCCAAAGAAGAAAAAGAAGAGACCGAGGAAGACGAGGCTTAAAAGATGACAGTTTCTGTAAAACAAATCAAAGAATTACGTGAATCAACAGGCTCCGGTATTCTGGATTGCCGCCAGGCCTTAGAAAAAGCTAATGGTGATTTTGATAAAGCCGTTGACGTATTGCGTCAAAAGGGTTTGGCCAAAGCTGCAAAACGCGCAGACCGTGAAGCCTCAGAAGGCATGGTGGAATTATATTCCCACGCTAATGGTCGTATAGGTGTTATGGTCGAAGTTAATTGTGAAACGGATTTTGTAGCCCGCTCAGAAGGGTTTAGAGACTTTGCTCACGAGATGGCGCTGCAAATTGCGGCTGTATCCCCCAGATGGGTGACGGATGAGGACATTCCTGAAGAAGTACTAGAACATGAAAAGGGAATAGCTCGCAAACGTTATCAAGAAGAAGGGAAGCCTGATCATATCATTGAGCGCATTTTAGAGGGCGTCATTGAGAAATTCAAAGATGAGAACTGCCTTATGCGTCAAGCTTATATTCGAGATGATGAATTGACAGTTGAAAAACTGCTCCACGAAACGATAGCTTCTCTTGGAGAAAATATCGTCATCCGGCGCTTCGAACGCTGGGAGCTTGGAGAAGGCATTGATAACTAATCGCTAACCCAAAAAGCCAACCTTAGGGTTGGCTTTTTCTTTTTTGTTTGGTAGTATCAGAATACTTTAGATAAATACTTTCCTTCTAGCCACTATATCGAGGTGCTTATGAATAAAGATCTTGTGTACAAGCGTATTCTACTAAAGATCAGCGGGGAAGCATTATCAGGCCCTCAAGGTTTTGGAATAGATCCTTTACAAGCTGAAAAAGTGGCGGAACGCATTCAGCAAGTATATAATTCAGGTGTTGAAGTAGCCATTGTCATTGGAGCTGGCAACCTGTGGCGTGGTCGGCAAGGACTCGAGAGGGGTATGGATAGGGCAACAGCCGATTACATGGGCATGTTAGCTACCGTCATGAATGCGCTCGCGCTCATGGACGCCCTCGAACGGCAAGAAGTTGACACACGAGTACAATCAGCAATAGAAATGCGAGCGGTGGCCGAGCCATATATCCGCCGGCGTGCTATCCGTCATCTTGAGAAAAAACGTGTCGTCATCTTCGGGGCCGGAACGGGCAACCCTTTCTTTTCGACCGATACCGCTGCCGCCCTCCGGGCAGTGGAAATAGGGGCCGAGATACTCATTAAGGCTACCAAAGTGGATGGGGTTTATGACTCTGACCCGCTTGAAAATCAGGAAGCAGAGTTTTTAGAGAATTTAACCCACATAGAAGCCATCAGCCGTGGCTTAGAGGTCATGGACAATACCGCCCTTTCCTTGTGCATGGACAATGAACTGCCCATCCTAGTTCTCAATATGTGGGACCCGGAAGCCCTCCAGCAGAGTCTGAGAGGAGAAAAAGTAGGCACACTTATCTCCCTTTCCTCTGACTGAATTTTCGGGTATCCTATAAACGCTTATATCCCTGAAAAATTACCAAGGCATTCACTATCCTAAGTATCTGACATACTATTTGTGGAGGCTATTTATGCTTAAGGAAATCTATAAAGAAACAGAAGAACGCATGAAAATTGCCCTTGAAGCACTCCAGAAGGAGCTAAATCTCATTCGCACTGGGCGTGCCCACCCAGCCTTGGTGGAAATGCTCCCTGTAGAATATTATGGTGTCGAAACACCATTGCGGGAGCTGGCAAGCATTAGTGTTCCAGAAGCAAGGTCACTCTTGATCCGCCCCTTTGATCCTTCTACGCTCAAAAACATCGAACGCGCTATTCTGAAATCAGATTTAGGTCTTATGCCAAATACTGATGGCGAAAATATCCATCTCAATCTCCCGACTCTTACGGGTGAACGCCGCGAAGAATTAGTGCGAGTTGTCAACTCCCAGGCAGAAGAAACTCGCATAGCTATTCGTAACATACGACGGGATAGTATCCGTGATTTACGGAGCTTCGAAGAGGAAAACTTACTTACTGAAGATGATCTCCATCTTGGTAAAGAAAAAGTTCAGGAAATTACAGATCGATTCATCGAGAAGGTGGGCAAAGTCTGTGCCCTTAAAGAAAAAGAAGTGATGGAAGTATAAATTACGTAAGCGTTCACCACCCCAAAGAGATAGACTTCAAAAGTCTTCAAAATAGAGCTTGGTGGACCCAAAAGTTAAAAACCGCTTATGAAACTTCTCTTAAATCATCCTCTGAGACTTTTGAAGTTTGCTCTAGGGGTAGGGGCTGAATGGTTACTAAATTACATATACTTATATCATGAGTATGGACGCTGAAAAAAATCCCCTCGACAGAGTTCCTCAACATATTGCCATCATCATGGATGGGAATGGACGTTGGGCGCAATCTAAGGGATTGCCGCGCCTCGCAGGGCATAGAGCGGGGACAGAAAATCTTAAGACTATTCTAGAAGCCTGTGTCGAGTTTGGGGTGAAATATTTGACCATTTACGCCTTTTCGACCGAGAATTGGGAACGCCCGGAATCAGAAGTTAAAGGCCTTATGCGTATTTTCAGGACCATGTTTGACCGGGAGCTTAAAAACCTGCATGAAAATGGCGTTCAACTTCGTCATCTTGGTAAACTAGACCGGATTGACGCTGCTCTTCGGAAACAAGTCATAGATGCCATCGAACTTACCAAAAACAACCAGCGCCTGATCCTAAACGTGGCTTTTAATTATGGGGGCAGAGCAGAAATTATCCATAGCATCCAACAGATCATCAGAAACGAAGTAGAGCCAGAAGAAGTTGATGAAAATTTGGTTGACCAGCACTTGTATACCGCTGGCTCACCAGATCCCGATCTCGTTATCCGAACTTCAGGCGAACTACGCACTAGTAATTTCCTCATTTGGCAAGCAGCTTACGCTGAATGGTATTTCACGCCCACTTACTGGCCTGATTTCGGGAAGGAGGAACTTAAAAAAGCACTCCTAGACTATCGTGAACGCGAACGGCGTTTTGGGCGTGTTTCGTCCGAAGACGCTTAACCTATTATGTTAAAACAAAGAACTATCGTAGCTCTAATTTTAGCTCCAATCGCCTTGCTGTCCGCTTATGTAGGTGGCGCAGCATATATTGCCCTCATCACTACTATGCTGGTGATTGCCGCCTGGGAATACACGGGGCTTTTACGTTCGGCAAAACATGAGCCTCCTCCCGTCCTGGTAATCGGTGGGGTGCTCTTATTTGTCCTTGGGAGATCATTCACCGGTTTTGCAAGTGCTCCGTGGAGCTTTACTATTCTGATACTAGTAAGCGCAGCCTACCATCTCATTCGCTTCGAGCAAGGCCGTAATTCAGCGGCCACAGATTTGAACGCCACGCTCTCAGCATCAATTTACCTTGGTTGGCTTGGCGCCTACTTCATCTCACTGCGGCAACTAGAAGGAGGGAGATGGTGGGTTCTGCTCATTTTCTTCGTCATTTGGCTGACGGATACAGGAGCATATTTTGTAGGTGTCTCCTGGGGAAAACATAAACTATGCCCTCGTTTAAGCCCCAAAAAGACCTGGGAAGGTTTCCTAGGCGGTTTAATTGTGGGGATTGCAGGCGGCGCTTTGCTTCCGCTGACATTAAAAAACACAGGAGCCGGCATATCTAGTTGGCATGGTGCCATTTTAGGTCTTGTCCTGGCCTTATGTGTTCCCCTGGGCGACTTAGCGGTAAGCATGATCAAACGTCAGGTTGCCCAAAAAGATACCGGCAACTTCCTCCCAGGTCATGGCGGGGCATTTGACCGTTTGGATACATTACTTTGGGCTATGCCTATCAGTTATTACCTTATCTTATTCTTATTTCCAATACTATGAAAAAAACACATACCCCCCCTACCCGAAACTTGGCTTTAGAACTAGTACGTGTAACCGAAGCCGCAGCCCTTTCCGCTGGCCGCTTCATGGGACGCGGAGACAAAGAAGCGGCTGATAAAGCCGCTGTAGACGCTATGCGCCTGGTCTTGAACTCTATTGAAATGGAGGCCACGGTCATAATTGGTGAAGGAGAAAAAGACGAAGCTCCTATGCTCTATAATGGAGAAGTTGTTGGCACAAAGGAACCTCCTTTGCTTGACCTTGCCGTTGATCCCGTAGATGGCACTCGCCCCCTGGCAAACGGCTTCCTGAACTCGATTGCCATAGCCGCCTTGGCGCCCCAAGGGACGATGTTTGATCCTGGCCCATTTGTTTATATGGACAAAATGGCCGTTGGCCCTAGAGCCAAAGGTGTTATTAACATTGAAGATCCTTTAGAAGAGAACCTAAAAAGGATAGCCAAAGCTGAGGACAAACAACTAGATGACCTAACAGCCATTATTCTTGACCGACCTCGACACCAAGCGATTATTAATAAAGTTCGCCAGATTGGGGCCCGTATCCGCCTTATTCCGGATGGGGATGTAGCGGGAGCGCTTATGACCAGTTTGCCTGAAGCCGGTATAGATGTTTTGTTAGGGGTTGGTGGTACCCCTGAGGGCGTTCTAGCCGCTTGCGCGCTCCGTGCCATGGGAGGAGAACTTCAAGGGAAATTATACGCCCGCACGCCAGAAGAACGCCAAAAGGGTGAAGAAATGGGGTATAACTTCGATGATATCATCACCATGGATGATTTAGTTTCTTCCGATGACGTTTTCTTTGCCGCAACAGGGATAACAGATGGAGAACTTCTTGATGGCGTCAGGTACTCCGGCCATGGCGGCGAGTCATCTAGCCTGGTGATCCGGGGAATGACGGGGAGTGTTCGGTGGATTTCGGCCAATCATAATTTTGACAGGTTAAACCCAATCAGCGAAATTGAGTATTAAATAACCTTCAATCAATATTTATCGCGCATGATGTATTTGGATAAGATCGAATACGCCACTAGCCCCCCTAAAGCCCGCTGGTATCGAAGGCGGGCTTTGGTGATTCTTATGCTTTCTCTTCTTCGAAGAAGTCTTCTACAATTTGAATAAACTTCTGAATGGTAAATGGTTTTTGAAGCCAAAATACCCCTTCTTTCTCTAAAAGTTTTTTCTCTTTCCCATGTAGCGGGTGTCCGGTAACGAAGAGCACCTTTATATCTGGCCATTTGGCTTGAATATGGTAATAAAGGTCAACTCCCCCCATTTCTGGCATGACAATATCACTGACCACAAAATAAAATTCCCCAGCTTGAAGGTGTTCCAAGGCTTCTAAGCCATTCGCAGCGGCTACTACCTGATAGTCAAACATTTCTAGCATGGATTTTAAGGCCTGACGAGCGGCTGGGTCATCCTCAACTAATAATACCCTCCGTCCGGTCCCATCCAAAAGAACATCTTCTATTTGCTCAGTGTCATCTTCTGCTACAGTTAGAACCATTGGTAAAAATACTGTGAATGTCGTCCCCACACCTTCCGTGCTTTTTACCTCAATGTGCCCATCAAATTGCTGGATAATCCCATATACTTGGGCTAAACCTAAGCCTGTCCCTTTTCCAACTTCTTTGGTGGTAAAGAAAGGCTCAAAAATGTGCTGAATGATATTTTCAGGGATCCCTGTTCCCGTATCAGAAACAGTTACCATCGCCCATTCCTCTTCGGAGAGGAACGGGTAAAGTTCTGCGCCAACGTCTCTGTAAGAGATACTGGAGATCTCGAAACTTAACTCCCCGCCCTCAGGCATAGCATCCCGTGCGTTGACTGCTAGATTCATAAATACTTGTTGCATTCGAGTAGGATCTACATTTACGAAATATTCTCCCAGCTCACCCCGCAGGGTCACTTTAATGGTTTCCGGAAGTGTTCGCTCCAATAGTTTTTCTAGCTCTTTGAGGAAAGGAAGCAAGTCAATCTGCGTTTCCTCCATGACTGAACTTCGGCTGAAATCCAACATTTGGTGAATCAGCTCAGAAGCCCGCTCAATTTGCTGCTTGATCACATGTAGGCGTTTCTCGAAACGTAGCGGCAAGTTCTGTTCTTGAAGCAATAGCTCCGTATAAACTAAGATAGCGGCCATTATATTGTTGAAGTCATGCCCAATGCCAGCAGCTAGCTGCCCCACTGTAGCCAATCTGGTCTGCATTTGCGTGCGGTCTTGGACCGTGCGGATGACGGTAACATCTTGAAGGGTAACCACCCATTGCTGGCGATTATTTTGCACTGACCGCATTTGAAGCTCGAAGACTTTTTTGGGAGGCTTCTCTAGTACAATGTCTACAGGCAAAGGCTCTTCTGAACGAGCGATAAGCTCAGAAAGAGAGTAAGGTCCTAAATGAGCAATCACATCTCCCACTTTTGCAGAAGAAAGTTGTTTCAGGTATTTTTTTCCCTGCGTGTTAATTAATTCTAAGCGATAATCTTCCGTCAACAAGAGTACTCCGATTGGCAATCCTTCGATCAAGGCTTCTTTCCGGTGCTGTTCTCCGGCTAACCGGTCGACCAAGCGATTTACATCTTGGTAACGTTGAGCATTACTTAACGCTAATCCCACTTGCTGACAGATCGCTTCCAATAAATCAAGATGTTCTTCGGAAATAACCCCTTCTATGTCAGATTGGATGGATAAAACGCCTAGAAGAGATGAGCCACTGAGGACAGGAGCGGCCACAAATCCCCCTTGGGGATGATCAATGCCTTCAAAATAAGTCCAGCGATCATCGTGGCGCACGTCGGGAATATATACAGCTTCCCGGTTTTCTGCTACCCACCCAATAATACCCTCACCCATATTAAGTTCTCTAACTTTCTTTACTTCAGGAGATTTTATATCTCGCCCATAGATGCCACGAATTTTCAGAGTTTTCGTCTTTACATTATACAAAGTAGCAATCCCTACTTTTCCTCCCAAGGAAAGCGTGACGAGTTCTATGGCCTTGCTTAAAATCGAGTCGATATTCAAACTGGCAACTAGTTTTTGCCCCGTATCATATAAGAGGCGTAAACGGCGTCGTTCAACAGCAACTTGCTCGAATAAGCGCGCGTTTTCTACCGCAATGGCTACTTGGTCACTGAGCAGTTTTAGGACACGCAACTCAGATGCTTGGAATTCACGTGGTTGGTTGTAGGCGATATTCATTACCCCTACAGTTCTGTCTCCAATCAGGAGAGGAAGGCCCAAGATGGCCCCATTCCAACCTTCCTGATAAGAAACATCAGCATATAAAGGATGGGTGCGCATATCCGAAACTAAAACTACCTCTTGACTCCGGGCAACCTGGTAAGTCAATCCCTCCGGTCGAGGGGTGGCAACTGGTCCCTCTCTGCCTCCCTCGTTATTCAAAAAAGCCCGAAAATACAGCGATGAACCATCGTATAAGAAAATATGAGCATCTAGGGCATCCGGCAGATATTCTAAGACACTACTGAGAACAGCGTCAAAACCTTCCCCTGGCTGTAAATTTGCTGTGAGGCTGAGCGTAGCCTAACGAACAGTTTCCAGTTCCTTTGCTCTTTGTTCTGCTTCCTCGAACAAGCGGGCATTCTCCAAAGAGATGGCGACTTGGGTGGCCAAAGCCTCCACTAACCGCCTGTCTTCATCGTCAAAAGTATTCCTTTGGAAAGATTGAACTGAAACTGCTCCTATGAGGCGGTCGCGAACAATTAGGGGCACCCCCAACCAGGAGAGTACTTCTTTACCGTACTGCCTCGGTTTGACTGGTAATTCTTCTTCTTCAAAATCCTTGATGAGAAGACACTCTCTATGCTCTATGATCCAACCCAACAAACTTTCCTCTTTTACAGAAAACTGTCTGCTGATCAGGCTTGTTAGTTCTCTACTATCCTCTACGGCATGAGCTATAGAGATTTCCTGTAAGTCTTCATGATAAAGGCCAACTAAAAAGACATCGGGGGCTATTAGTTTGCTAATTTGGATATGCAAACGCTCGAGAATTCTTTCTGTATCTAAAACGCTAGATGTGACCAATGTTGTTTCGTATAGACCTTCTAGCTGTTGAGCATATTCCCGAAAACCTTCTAAAAGCTGTACGTTCTGAATGGCTACCGCCAATTGATCAGCCACAATCTTCAAGACACTGATATCTTCCTCATCAAAGGCAGCCGGGTGTCGGCTCTGCACATCCAAAGCACCAATGACGATATCTCCTAGCTTAAGCGGGATGGCCATCTCCGAGCGAGTTTCAGGCAAGACAGGATTTTCAAAGTGGACTGGATCTTCCCCTACATCTAAAGCGATGCGTGCCTCCCCGCTTTCGACGACATATCCCACAATGCCTACCCGGCCTATTCGCAATTTATGCCCTCGTTCAATCATTATTTGCCCAGCTTCCCCGGTGGCCGCTGTCAAAACAGCATAATTCTCATCGTCCCTAAGCAAGAATATACCTGCGTGGTAAAAACCAAAACGATCTTTGATTAAATCAACTGCTTTATCCAAGAGAGGTTGCAAGCGATGTACTTTTGCCGCATCGCGAGCAACTTCTGCTGCGACCTGAAGTTGTACAATCCGCCGCTCCAAATCCTTAGCGGTGTTTTGCAAGCTGTTTTCGACTTTAATCCGTTCTGTAATGTCACGAGCTGTACTTAATATATAGAGCGGATCGCCATGCGAGCTATAGACAGCCACATCACTCAATTCGATGGGGATTTCATAATTCTCTTTGTGAATGAAGTGTCTAACATGGGGTTGAGTTTTTTCCCCCAGGAGGCTTTGGCGGTTCCCTTTGGAGAGGCAGGGGTAATAAAAAGTGGTTGATTTTTCTCCCCCTTGAGAATGGCAACCTCTCCCTCTATCTCGAATTTGGACAAATTCTCTAAAAGCAGCCTCCAAATCGTATTGGATCTTAGCTGGTTTTCAACGAGTTTTTCTTCAAGTATTTGTAAGACGTTCAGTAGAGAGGGCGTATTGCGTGATGGAGAATTAACTTTAAAAAAATTCATAACTAAGTGATGTTCATAAATAATTGATGAAAGACTAATGAGTAAACAGTTTCAATGGACTATTTTCTTCCCCATGTATATTAACACATCACAACGCTTTCACCAAGTAGTATCTTCCGCGCTCGAAGCCGCGTTCCAGATAATAGTGCCGTGTTCCTACCGCCGCAATCACTGCCAAGCGAGAGAAACCCGCTTCTTTGGCCGTTTCCTCAGCCTCCCTCATCAGACTCGTTCCCAAACCAGCATGCTGGGCTGCACCCCCTAGCTCACGTCCTACACCTAAAGATTGCCCATATACATGCACTTCACGGATGATGGCCGCCCCAGCAAGGTCTTCCAGGCTGGTTTTCGGTGAAAGGTGAGAAGGAAAAGAGAGGCGCAAAAAGCCAGCCAGTTTATCGTCCGGCGTGACATAGGATAGAAAATGCTCCTCAGCCCCATTGGCTGAGTAGACCAAATCGGACAATTCACAGGCCTCAGGCTCAACCTCTTGCCCCCGAACCTCCCGGCAGCGAATGCATTGGCAGCCTTCCCCTTGACGCTCGAGTTCTCGGTGCACGTCTTGGCGTAAACTCGTGCGCTTATTTCCCTCCACCACATTATCGGAAGGTATATCGCGCACTACGCGGTTAACGCGGCAATAACGGGGAATGGTGAGTTTTATATCCGCAATCAGCTTGATCAATTCGTCCGTGGTATAGGGCTTATACTCACCCCTTTCCCAATATGTAAATAATTCTGTGCCTTCCAATAATTGCGTTGGGTAAATTTTCAATTCATCAGGAGACAGCCATTCCCACAGGTGGGCAAAATCTTCCTTATCAGATTCTAGGGTCGCGCCCAGCAAATTAGGCATCCAATGTAAGACAATCTTGAAACCGGCCGCTCTCAACAAGGCTACAGCCTGTCGAGTCTCCTGGGCCGTATGACCGCGCTTGTTGAGAGCTAAAATCTCATCGTTCAGGCTCTGTACGCCCATTTGCACTTTGGTTACCCCTAATTTTCGCAACCGCTCCACCTCGGCGCGGGTCACCAAGTCCGCTCGTGTCTCGATTGTCAGGCCTACGTTCCTGTGCTGGGCGGTTTCGTTTAGCGCCTGGGCCTTGGCCAAAGTCCCGGATTCGGTTTCGTTCATGGCCTCGAAACAACGCCGCAAAAACCATTCCTGATACTTCTGGGGGTACGCGCTCCAGGACCCACCTAAAACCAAAAGCTCTATTTTATCCGTGGGATGCCCAATCTCATACAAGGCCTGGATGCGAGCTGCCACTTGGTCGTAGGGGTCAAATTCATGGTGCAAAGCGCGCATCGCACCTGGCTCATCTGGGAGATAGCTGACCGGCATCCCCTCGTAATCTGGGCAGAAGATACACTCTCCCGGGCAGGGATGGGGGCGCGTCAAGACTGTCACCACCGTCACGCCCGACAGGGTGCGGGAGGGCTTTACCCGGATTTTGGCCAACAAGCGGCGGTCGGCCGCCCGTTCCCCACGTTCAACATCCTCCCGATAGGCCGTGATCAGCATATGCTTGCTCAAAAACCCTTCTCCTCCAGGAAGGGGGTGACGGCGAATGGCTGGGAAAACCTCGCTTCCGTCCTCAATCTCACACAAAACCTGACGGGCAAGCGCCAAAGCCTCATCGCTATATTCCCTGGCATCTATCCAGGCTTGTTCTTTACCAATCTTTTTTGTCATAACCTTTCTTTCCTGAGTACAAGGTGTAAACCTCGACTACAAAACTGTTTCCCAAAAATATTGGGAAGATACATATGAACTGTACCCCAAATACTCAAACCTATCCTATAATACCAGTATGAAACCTAAAATTGCAAAACTACTCATTACTCTTAACCACCAATTTTACCAAAAATTCTCCCAGGAATTTTCCGATACGCGCCTGCGCCTTCAACCGGGAGTACAAAAAATCTTAAAAACCTTGCCTTCCAACACCCGTCTCCTGGATTTGGGGTGCGGGAACGGGGAATTAGCGCGTGTGCTTGCTCGAGACGTTTACCGTGGTTCTTATGTGGGGACAGATTTCAGCCCAAACCTGCTGGAGACGGCCCGCCAAGATCTTCCGGAAGATTTTTCAGCCCAGTTTTATCCCCTAGACCTCACCACACCCGATTGGCAAGAACATCTTCCTCCGCTCCAATTCGACTTCATTTTTTGTTTTGCGACCTTGCACCACATCCCCAGCCGGGAGATTCGCATAAAGATCCTGGAGAACGTTCGTTTTCGCTTGAAATCTGGGGGAAAATTCATCCATTCCAACTGGCAATTTCTGAATAGCGAGCGCTTGAAAAAGCGAGTTCAACCCTGGGAGAAAGTCGACCTTTCACCCCATGACGTAGATGAGGGGGATTACCTGCTCGACTGGCGCCGGGGAGGATACGGCCTCCGCTACGTGCACCATTTTTCTCCAACCGAGCTCCGCTCCCTGGCGCAGGAAACCGGATTCAGCGTGGAAGAATCTTTCTTTTCTGACGGCAAAGAAGGCAATTTAGGATTGTATCAGGTTTGGGGAGGGAGTTGAGTGGTCTGATTGGTGTGCGTGCCATTTGGGCATCCCTCAGGAGAGGGAACTCTGCTCGCAACCAAAAATCCTAATTCTATTAAAATCTCAGCAACCTTCTCTTCGCTACCTTCCTTAATGACCACCGCCGTAGGCCCAAGCTGTTCGCGCAGGAAGCGTGCCCCACGTGATTTTTGAAGGGCTTCGAGCATGGCCGGGGACGTTACCCTAAGGATAGTCTCTTTCCCTAGGGAGGCCTCCACGCCCCGCTGCTCCCAACGTTCCAGAGCTGTAAGCACGTTGGGTGGAATTACCTCGGCGTGACTTTGGAGCAGGGCCAAAAGGTGAGCGGTTCGCAAGTCATGTTCCTCGGCTTCCTCTAAAGAGGCGGAAGTCAGCCAATAAGAATACCTCTCTTGCTTGAGCGTCTCCCAAGCGCAGAAACGGGCTACCTGGTAACGCACCGTACGCGGCACAAGAGCTGAGATATCGATTTCCCCCTTGGAGCGGATGTGAATTGAGGCGTTTTCAGGTTCTAAGGTTTTGGGAAGTTCCTCATCCAAGAGCGAGTGGCTTAAAAAAGAAAAACGAAAGGCGGAGGGTTGGCTTTGGGGAGCATCCTCGGGAGCGGCTAAATCTAGGAGGCCCAACCAATGTAAAGGGCCGGTGATTGTATAACGCAGCAAGGCTCCTTCGACTTCATCCCAGTGCTTAAACCCCCGTAAATATTCCCCCGTATTGGAGTCTTTTAGAAACCAGGAATCATAATCCCCGGAAGGGCGCTGAAAATCAGGATGTGTTTTCTTGATGTGAGCAACTGTGCCCGAAATGCTCCACCACGTATGGCGGGGGACGCGGCTCAGGAACCCTAAAATTTCCTTGCGCACGCGGAGAGGGTCATTTTCCCAAGCCCCCTCAGCCTGCAAACCGGGAACAAGGCGCAGGTCATTATGAGCAGAACTGGTCAGCCAGGTTTGCCACAACTTGAGCAAGGCTTCAGGCCGCGATAGGCTGAGAAAATCCCGCGCAGCTTCAGGCTTTGGTTCCCCTTGTGGGTCAAGCACTTCCATCGTCGAGAGGAGAGTTTCGAAGAAGGTGATGGCCGCTTCTGTCACCTGGGGGAGATGGGGACGGGGATCAATGCCCATCCGCAACCCGGCCAAAAGGGTGCAGGTGTGGTCGATAATCCGGTCACTGGTCGGGATGACGTACTCCCGCTCGTCGGGCGTGGCCGGCCGGCCTGGAACGGTGCCATCCGGGAGATGGCCATCCTTCCCCTCGGGGCCATTCCCAATCCCGGAAGTGGGGAACAGGTCGGCAAGGATTTCGAGCAAATCGTCGGGAATGTAGGCGAATTCTTGGGGGCCGGTTTCGGTGTCGAAAAACCCACGCGCGAGAAAGGCCCGGTACCAAAGCACTTCGGCGGGGGAGACGGGGTTGAGGTCGGGGCGCTCTCGGTCGCGGCGTCCCGGTCCCATCTCGCGCACCTCCCCGCAGCGGCGGGTGAACATGGCCCAGGAAACGCGCCCTCCCTCCCGGACGAGCCACGCCAGGGATTCAGCGGCCGGAGCGGGCAAGGCTTCCACCACTTCCCGCACCAGGGCTGGGTCCTTAATCTCCCTGGCCAGGAGGGGCAGAGCGCGGCGGGCATCGGGGGCGTCCACGGGAATCCCCCACAAATCCCCCACGAGTTGAAGGTGTCTATAATCAAAGTCGCGCAGGCTATGTTGAAGGTTGGGCATATTCGTTTAGGCCATAACTTGAATGGCTTGGGGGATGATTTCCAGTTTTAGGGCCTGTATGCTGCTGGTGAAACCGGCGTATATTTCCCCATCGAAATGGATGTAAAGCGGGAGGTCCGAGCGCAGGGAGAGGGTTTTGAATGTTTCTGTTCGAATTGGGGAAAAACCCAGATGGGTTCCGCGCATAAACTCCGGGAGCAGGCGAAGCATCATGGCCCGGGAAACTTCTTGGACGGCGAGCAGGTTGAAGAGGCCATCGGTTGAGGATGCGCTGGGGGAAATATGGAAGCCGCCTCCTTCCCGGGGGCCGTTGCATAGGACAAGCATGAGAAGGTCATCTTGCCAGGCTTCTTCTCCGTCTATACTAAGGTCAATGTGAAAGGGTTCGTGATTCAGAAAGATTGTTTTTAAGACTGCCGCCAGGTACATTAGAAATCCTCGCACAATGGGAAGTTTGTGGGAGTAAATGGTCACAATAGCGTCGAAGCCGATTCCTACAGTGTTGTCCCAATATTCACGGCGGCCTTTTTCATCTTCTATGACACCTATATCAACGGGATGAGGTTCTCCGGTGAAGATTTGTTGGAGGGCCTTGGTAGGGTCTTCATCCATTCCCACAGCGTGGGCAAAATCATTTCCTGACCCAAGAGGGACGACGCCCAAGCGGGGACGTTTTTCTGGCGGGAAACCCATTATGCCGTTGACGACTTCGTGGACAGTCCCATCTCCTCCGGCGGCTATTATCAGGTCATAACCGTCTTCTACGGCTTGTTTGGTCAGTTCTACAGCGTGGGTGGGGTAGACGGTGCCCGCCCAATCCGCGCCTCCAAAATTGGCCATTACAGGGCGGAGGTCTGCTGCCAAGCGCCAGGCTTGTCCCATGTTGGCGTTGGGGTTGACGATGAATTTGGTGTTGTTTTTGGTCATGGTAGTGGTCTTATTGGTCGAAGGTGCGTTGCACTTGCAGTCCAAAGTGCGCTGCACCTGAAGAGGGGTAAAGGAGTACAAAAAGCATCCTAGGCTATACGAAGAGGATTGAGGGAGATTTAATATTTTGGTTTTAAAGTGGGGGCCGGTAAAATCACTTCCCCTTCGCGGTCATCCCCCACTGGGGTAATTTGCTCCGGTTTTGTGGCCGCCATCCAGGCAGTGTAGGCGGCCACGAGGGCGTCTAGCTCCTCGGCTGAATAGAGACGCTCTAATGGCAATGTGCCCTGTAAAATGCGATAGCGCGTGATTTCTTCGAAAACCCGCATGGCGTCTGGGACTTCGACGGACTTTGTGTGCAAGAGTATCTGGCGTTGTAAACGGCCTATCAGGGTTTTCTTTTTGAAGGGAGAGAGGCCCAATAACACACTATAGGCCGCATGGGGATAAACCTCAAGTGTCTGTAAAGGGGCTTCTTCCTGGGGATACTCCTGATAACCAAATTGTCCCAACCGGTTATAAATCTCGAAGCCAACTTGCATCCATTTCGGACAGGCTTCAATCTCAGCGCAGGTGCGAGGGATGCGAATATTGTGCTGAAAAAGCTGGTACTCCGCTACCCGAAAACTTGTCCATCGGCCCGGGGTCGGAGTTGGAGTAAGCGCCTGGCGTATATTCTCTTGCCGCATCAATTTTTGGTTAGGCCGCCGGGGAGAATTGATAGCCACAAAAGCAGATTTTTGCCCGCCCGCAAAGGCCAAGACTGCGTTGATATCGCCTTTGGAAAGCGCCAGGAGGCCCAGGTCTTGGTCCACGACCGCATAGGTGATGGGGCGCTCTCCCGCTGTGGGGTCTATGCCAATAAAAGAGGTATTACTGAATAACATAGGTAGGAGATGGGGTGAGTGTCAGGTAGGCTGTACTATGAGTGTAGCGCAAAACCTCACTTCTGACAATGCCGACTTTTAATTTGGAGGGGAATATACTCTTGCCGCGAGCTTTATCCCATGGTAAATTAGACCCTCGATGATTTGAGATGATTAATACCCCCTATAAGGAGGTAATAAAGGATGTCAAAGAAAAACAAAGTGAGCGTCTGGGAAGAACCGTTGGAAGATTTTTGCACGCAAGCCTTGCGGAAAATGGATGTCCCCGAGGAAGACGCGTGCATTACGGCTAAGGTTTTGGTCGCAGCGGATAAACGAGGTATCAATAGCCATGGTGTGGCTCGCTTGCGCCGCTATATCAACGGGTTGCGCAGCGGGATGATGATCCCTCAACCGGATGTGCAAACCGTCACCGAGACGCCCACCACAGCCCTTATTGACGCCGGGGGCGGGTTGGGCCAGCCTACTTCCCACCGGGTCATGGAACAAGCCATCCGCAAAGCCAAGGAACTCGGGGTTGGCTTTGCCACCGTGCGTAATTCTAACCACTATGGCATTGCCGGGTACTACGCAATGATGGCCTTAGAACACGACTGCATTGGCATTTCTATGACCAACGCTTCACCCTTGGTGACACCTACTTTTGGGCGCGATGCCATATTAGGCACCAACCCCATCGCCGTGGCCGCCCCGGCCGGTGAAGAACCGGCTTTTGTGCTGGATATGGCTACCAGCACCGTGCCGCGCGGCAAATTGGAAGTCTACAAGCGGCTGGAGAAGGAGCTTCCCCTGGGATGGGCCACGGACGAGACCGGGGCTTCATCCACCGACACCGAACGCGTGTTGAAAAACTTGAATCAACATCTTGGAGGCGGTTTGCTTCCCCTGGGTGGGGCCGGAGAGCTTCTGCGGGGTTATAAAGGCTATGGCCTTTCAATGTTGGTAGACGTTCTCTGCGCGGTCCTGCCCGGCGCGGCCTATGCCGATTTAGTTTACCCCAAAGATGAGGAAGGCAACCCGCTTCCTTCTGCGATTGGCCACTTCTTTGGCGCCTGGCGCGTGGACGCTTTCCGTCCCGTAGACGAGTTCGAAGCGGCCATGGACGACCTCCAACAGCGGCTTAAAAATACCCCCAAAGCTGAAGGTCAGAATCGCATCTATATCCCTGGCGAAAAGGAGCACGAAGAATCCTTGCGCAGTGAGCGTGAGGGCATCCATATCAATGCCAAAGTGGCCGCTGATTTAGGGGCCATTGGGGAGGAGTTGGGCGTCGAGTATACTTTATAAACGGGCTTCACTATCTGATTCAGGCATAAAACTATGACAACGCAACCCAAGAACTACACTGTCCCATACGGAAAAACGGCTCTTGAATTCTCCCTTCCCCCTGGCATGCATGGGGCTGTCCTTACCTCTAAAATGGTTGCGCCTGTGGGGGATGTGGAGGCCGCCATTGCCGAGGCCCTTAACCACCCTGTCAATTCACCGCCGCTGCGGGAGATGGCCAAGCCGGGGGATACGGCCTGTATCGTTTTCACCGACATCACCCGCTCCAGCCCCGACCATCTTCTGGTGGGGGCCTTGCTGCGGGAGCTAGAATCCGCTGGCGTCCGTGACCAGGACGTGACCCTGCTGTGTGGGATTGGCATGCACCGCCCCTCAACCCGTGAGGAAAAAATTGCCAAACTGGGCCGAGACGTGGTTGCCCGTTATCGGGTGATCGACAACGAGCCCCAGAACCCCGACGCTTTGGTCGATCTCGGCGTGACGGCAGGCGGCGTGCCGGTCTCAGCGCACAAAGCAGCGGTGGAGGCAGATTTGCTGATTGCCACCGGCCTGGTTGAACCCCATCAATATGCCGGCTACTCCGGGGGGCGAAAGACGGTGGCGGTCGGCGTTGCGGGGGAGCCGCTCATCGCCCACACCCACGGCCCGGCTTTCATTGATGATCCCCATACGCGCTTGGGGCGCATCGAGGGCAATCCCTTCCATGCGGCCATCACCGAAGCCGCTCATCGTGCGGGATTGAATTTTATTCTCAATGTGGTCTTGGATGATGAGAAACGCATTGTCTGCGTCAAGGCGGGTGAACCGGTGGAGGCCCACCAGCAGCTTGTCCAGTTTGCACGTTCTATTTACGAGGTGGCCATTCCTCACCAATATGACGTTGTCATTGGCGGTGTGGGCTTTCCCAAAGATGCCAACCTGTACCAGGCCAGCCGGGCGGCATCCTACCTATATTTTGCGCCCACGCCGGTGGTCAAGCCGGGCGGAGTCCTGATTGTGCCCGCGCCGTGCCAGGAAGGGGCGGGGGATGGTGTGGGGGAGCAGCGATTCTTCGAGGCTATGCGAGAGGCTCCCAACGTGGAAGCTATTCTCCGTGATGCCCGCGAGCATGGTTATCCCCCAGGTCAACAACGGGCCTTTGTGATGGCCAAAGTCTTGGAGGCAGCACGAGTCATCATCGTTGGCAGCCTATATCCGGAGATCGTTGCTGATGCTAAGATGACGCCTGCCGCGACAGTGGAAGAGGCAATGACTCTTGCTGCTCGCGAGTTAGGGGATGATCTGGACGTTCTCGTTGTCCCCCACGCTTTGTTGACTCTGCCGATAGTAACAAGTAACGAGTCAATGTCATTTAGGTAAGATTTTTGGCCCAGACCTGACAGGTTTTAGAGCACACTTTTAGACAGAAATATGCTCTTGGTTGCACCGAATCGAGTTAAAAATGTCGCGTCGGGAAACCTGTCAGGTCTACAGCCGAGCTAAACTTAATGACATTGAGGTTTTACTCATCACGCGTTATTCCTCGCCATGCAAAAAGACAAGGTGGTCTCCATTTCCTTTTTCATCGGCGACATCAACCACAACCACATCACCCTGGGAGAATCCTCCTTCGAGCAATCTCTTAGAGAGGGGGCTTTCTACGTATTTTTGCAAGGCTCTGGCTAAGGGTCGAGCGCCAAAGGCAGCATTGAATCCTTTGTTGGCCAGCCAAGCCCGCGCTTCCGATGTGAGGGTCACACCTAAACCATTCTCCTCGAGGCGAGCGGTAATTTCCTTCATTTGCAAGGCTACAATTTCTTGCATTTGCTCCAGTGAGAGAGGAGAAAAAGTAATGATCTCATCGATGCGATTCATGAACTCAGGCCGGAAATTATCCTTGAGTGCTTTTTCAATCTTTTCTTGGGCCTGTCTCTCTTCAGCATCCTCAGAGCTTGACAAAAAGCCCAAGCTGCCAGAACGGCTCACGTATTCTGTGCCCAGGTTGCTGGTCATGATCAAAACGCTATTGCTGAAGTCCACCAGCCGCCCTTGTCCGTCCGTCAAGCGGCCATCATCAAGAATTTGGAGCAAGGAATTCCACACATCCGGATGCGCTTTTTCAATTTCATCGAATAAAATTACCCGGTAGGGCCGCCGCCGTACAGCTTCTGTCAACTGGCCGCCTTCCTCGTATCCCACATAGCCGGGAGGGGCTCCAAACAAACGGGAGGCGGTGTGCTGTTCTCGATACTCGCTCATGTCCAGGCGTACGAGGGCGTCTTCATCATCAAATAGGAACTCAGCTAGGGCTTTCCCCAATTCTGTCTTCCCGACCCCCGAAGGCCCAATAAAGATGAAAGACCCTATTGGTCGCCGGGGATCTTTTAATCCTGATCTGGCCCGGCGGATAGCGTCTGAAATTGCTTCGATGGCGGCGTGTTGGCCAATAATGCGCTCATGTAAACGGTCTTCCATTTGGAGCAATTTTTCAGCCTCAGTCTCCAACATTTGTGAAACAGGGATGCCCGTCCACTGCGAAACGACCTCGGCGACATCATTTTCATCGACAATTTCGTCCAATTCGTGCTCTGACTCCCATCCTACGCGCATTTTCTCGAATTCATCTTCCAAGCGGCTGCGTTCGGTCTTCATGCGGGCAGCCCGTTCATAATCCCGCTCTTGACCGGCTGCTTCTTCTTCATTTTTCAACCGCTCCACTTCGCTGCGCATTTCCATGAGATCTGGGGGAAGTGAGTACAAAGCAACCCGCAATTTCGCTGCTGCTTCATCCATGAGGTCAATGGCTTTGTCCGGCAAATGACGGTCAGAGACATAGCGATCGGATAAACGCGCCGCCGCGACCAGCGCATCGTGTGAAAAGCTGACCTTGTGATGTGCTTCATAACGGTCTCGCAAACCTTCCAGCATAGCAATTGTCTCTTCTATGGAAGGCTCTTCGATATATACAGGAGCGAAACGGCGTTCGAGGGCACTATCTTTTTCAATATATTTGCGATATTCATCGGAAGTAGTGGCGCCCACGCACTGTAGTTCTCCGCGTGCCAAAGCAGGCTTGAGCATATTAGAAGCATCCATGGCCCCTTGCGCTGCGCCTGCCCCCACCACGGTGTGCAACTCGTCAATGAATAAAATCACCTCACCTTCAGCGCGTTTTATATCGTCCACGGCAGCCTTGAGCCGCTCCTCGAACTCACCCCTAAAGCGGGAACCAGCGATCATCGCGCCCATATCCAGGGACACCACTCGCTTCTCGCCTAAAATTTCCGGGACGCTATTGGCGGCGATATTTTGGGCCAGGCCTTCTACAATGGCGGTTTTGCCAACCCCAGCCTCTCCAATCATGACCGGGTTATTCTTTGTGCGGCGGGATAAAATCTGGATCACGCGCAAGATTTCTGAGTCGCGTCCAATGACCGGGTCAAGCTTCCCCTCCCGGGCCAACTGCGTTAAGTCTCGAGAGAATTTCTCTAAGGCCTTGTACCGGCTCTCAGCTTTCGGGTCGGTGACACGTTTCCCGCCTCGGATGGTGGTGATAGCCTCATATACTCGCTCACTACCAACCCCCTCCTCCTCTAAAATCCGTGACGCAGAAGACCCCTTTTCTTTTAAGATTGCCAAAAAGAGATGCTCAGTAGAGATAAACTCATCTTTCAAATTATTTGCTTCTTGATTGGCCACATCCACAACGCGCTTCACACGGGGGGTAATAAATATTTGGCCCGTTCCCCGACTACCAAAAATAGCCGCTTTCTGCGAATTATTAAGCACGTAATCCAAGCGTTCAACAAGGTTCCCTTCATTGACATTGAGATAATCTAAAATCTGAGAAATCGCCCCTTCTGGTTGCTCTATGAGCGCAAGGAGGATGTGTTCGGTATCTATTTGATTATGCCCGTAGCGCTGAATAATCTCAGCCGCTCGTTGGGCCGCTTCTTGAGAACGTTCTGTAAAACGGTCAAAACGCATCATGGGGATAGCCTTCCTTATCTTGATGGATTGAAATCGATTCTGGTTCGCGAAACCAACCTTATCCAAGGGTGACGCGCGGCGCATTGGTTGATTCTAGTGCTATGTACCTAGATTATATCAAGTTGCCGTTAATAAACTATATGAATCGGGGAATCAGGAAACAGGGAATCAGGAAACCAGGGGATCAGGAAACCAGGGGATCAGGAAACAGGGGATCAGGAAACCAGGGAATCAGGAAACCAGGGAATCAGGAAACAGGGACTAGTGATTGGGGCCGGTGACTAGGGGACTGGGGGACTAGTGACTAGGAGACTACCAGACTAAAGACTACCAGACTAACGACTACCAGACTAACAACTACCAGACTAAGCCCTCATCTCATAAAGGTCTTTAAGGGCATATACGTGCTCTTGCCACACACGCTGAAAGCGTGCCTCATCGACGACGGGTTTGCGGAGCATACGGGTGCAATACTCCATTTGCTGTGAGGTGGTACTGGGTTTGTTGTGAAGTTGGAGAGCGAATTGGGAAAAATCCCTGACCATGAAATCGAAAATTTGATCGAGTAGCGCATCTTCTATCTCATAAATGGGCGCGTTTTCGAGGATAAGCTGGCTGTACACAACCAGAGCAAACAACTCGCCTAAGGTGAGTAAAAAGTCAGTGTTCTTGCGCTGGCCCTCATTGGGCGTGGCCATGGCCAGGAACTCTTTGAAAACGGCAACTTGCTCTTTGAACACATCAAGATTAGGAAGCTCTCGACTGTTGAGGGCAAGGTTATAGTCGTGGAATCGAATACGACCCAATCCACGGGCCTGACCCTGATTGAAGAGAAAATCGTCATTTTTTGGAGAATCCTGCCTGGGGAGAGGCTCGTACTCCTTGGGATTAAAGAAATAGTTGGGCATGAACTTGACGATCAGGGCGATGTTGACGTGAACGGTGCCTTCCAGTTTGGGCAAGGCGCGGATGTCCCGGGCCGCCATCTCGAAGTAGGTGTCATGCTCAAAACCCTTGGCGGCGATCACATCCCACAGGAGATTGATGACATCTTCTCCTTGGAGGGTGACCTTCATTTTTACCATAGGGTTATAGAGCAGATAACGCCGGTCTTCTGGTGAGGCGGCCCGCATGTAGTCAGCCGCCCGGAGGGCAAATAGCTTCATGGCTACCAGACGGGCATAGGCATCGGTAAACGTGCGCTTGACGTGTGGGAAATCAGTCACGTACATGTCGTAGAGACGGCGGTTGGCGGCATGGTTGATGGACTCATAAAAAGCATGGGTGCAAATGCCAATAGAAGCCCAGCCTAAGTTATATTTCCCGACATTGATGGTGTTGAGGGCCGCGTTCCAGGCATCCCATCCCTGCGAGAGAATCTCGTCTTCGGCGATGGGGTAGTCATGGAGAATGTATTGGCCCACGTAATTTTGACTGGCGGTGATATTTTTGACAAGTTCATAATCCTGATGGCGATAGTCAGCGGTGAAAAACACATACTCGCCGGAGTCAGCCATCTTCCCAAAGGTGGAAACCATAGGCGCGATGTTCGCGTTGCCGATGTAGTATTTTTCACCGTTGGCGCGGTAGCCGCCGCCAGGCTGGGGGTCAAGACTCATCTCGGTGGAGTAGATGTCCGCCCCATGTTCACGCTCCGAGAGGCCAAAAGCAAACACCTCACCCGCTTCCAGGAGTTGGGCGGCTTTTCGTTTGAGAGTCTCGTTGTCACTCATCCAGATGGGGCCAAGGCCTAAAATGCTCACTTGCCACGTATACCAATACGCCAGTCCATAAAAGGCGAGAATTTCATTGAACTCGCAATTCCGCCATGTATCCCAGCGGTAGTCTTCCCCCTGACCATAGGTGGACGGCGTGAGCAGCCTGGCAAAGAGCTTTTCCTCTTTAACAAATCCCAAGAAATCATCGTACCAGGCTCGGGCATGATCGTCCGCTTTGATTTTGCACTTCCCCTTGGCTTCGAAGAATTGAATCGTCTTGTGCATCAAGTCTCGAGTAGTATCATCAGGGTAATAGCGCTTAAGGTTGTTAGGATTTAGAAGAATCATGAGGTGTTCCTTATTTTGTAGCCTTCTTGTAACTTCTCAATATTTCGGGGAAATGTAGGTCGAAATGGTATTTCGGTGCAAAGTTGCACTTTGCCTAGGCGAGTTACCAACTCGCCCTACATCATTCCCCGATTTTTTGAATAGATACCTTCAGAGTCGCCAGAGCACATTCCATGCCGCCGGAGAAATGTATCCTAAGTTGGATAAGAGTAGTATCGCGCCCACGCCAATTAGCAGCAACGGCCAAAAAACGGAGTGTGAGCGATGATGGGTTTTAGACGATGAGCTTTTCTTTGGTTCTTGAAGTTCAGGCAGCATGAATTACCTCCCAATTAATACACGCTCACAGAGCTGACGCCAGTCTCAATCTCTAAATCGAGCTTGTTGGCGGCAGTTTCATAGTCGGGGGATTGGTATACTTTCCCTTGGCGGGGGAAGCGGTCCCGGTCGATGTTGACCGCAGCCAGACCACTTTGGGTTTGGATACGGGCCGCCACGCCCTGGGGGATGGTGACCGTCACCGCTGCCGCACCAGCTTCGATTTTGGCCCGTGTGTGCCCCGCCGCGCCCGGCATGGTCACCGTGCTTGAGCTAGCCCCGGTTTGGAGGTGAAGATGGGTCACCCGCAGATCCCGTAGGTCAAGCTGCGTTTCACCCGCCCCGGTCTCAAGCTCTAGTTCGAGAGGGATTTCACGGCTCAGGCTAAAGTTCCAGCGGAAACCGGAACTTGGTCCCCATACCAAAAAAGGCATCCCATGCTGATCGGGTTTCAACTTGAGGACAAGTGTGTGGCCATCTGACTTGGTGCTATACGCCAATCCGCCCCCAAACGTTCCGGCGAGCAGCTCCCCTGGGGCTGGGGCATCGCCCACGAGGTGCAAGCGTCCCGCGCCGTGCTGGATGTGAACCCGTGCCCGTTCCGCCCCCTCCAGGGGAATGGTGACCTCTTCCACCTCGCGAGAGGGCTGGCCGAAGAATGATCCCCACAGAAGCCATATCCCAGCCACGATCAAGAACAAAGGCCACAATAATTTCCAGGCGTTGATATCCAAAATGTTCAAATTGCTTAGGAGCAGTAATCCTCCGCCTAAGATGAGGAGTACGGCCCAAAAATAATTATCTCTTCTCATGTTTTATTCTCCACTTCGTTGTGGTAGTTGTTATCTTTTCCGAAAGAAAGGGCGGACAAGCAAGATCAGGCCCAATAGAATCAACAAGGCGGGCCAGTAGTCACCTAACATGCCCAAGGCCCCAAAGAAGGATCCAAAGACACTGAAAAGAATCAGGCTGATGAGGATAAGCCAGCCACCCTCCCGCCAAGAGGTGTCTTTCTCGCCGCCGAGAACTTTGGCCAGCAAGATACCTGTTCCCACAAATCCGGGGATCAAGGCCCACAGATAGCTCCAACTTTCCCAGTTCCCGGTGGCGTTTTGATAGGTGAGTATGCCGCCGATGCCGCCCACAATACTGGCGGGAATAGCCATATCCGGCTCACCAGTCAAGGCGCCAATGGTGAAAAGAAAGAGACCGACGGCAATCACGATCCACGGCCAGGAGAATTGGATGTGGAATCCGGGCAAAATCTGGAAGGCCAATAAGACCGCCCCGATTAAGATCAACAGCAGTCCCCCAGCCATACTTGTCCTTTTCTTGTTTTTCATTGCAAATCTCCTAAATCTATAATTATTTGATGTCAGCATATCATATTGGATTGTGTTCTCTCCATTGTGTGCGCTAAAATGTTGTTATTATTTCGCCAGGTCAAAACTAGCAGATCCTCTGGCTCTGAAACCTCGGAGGTCTCCGAGACCTCCGAGGTTTCAGAGCCGAAGATCCGCCAACAACATTTGCGCACACACCTCTCCATTTGAATTTTATAGGTACAGTATACCATCATCTTTAATTCTAAAAAAAATCCGTCCAATAAGTTAATATGAGATTTGTGGGAAGTAGTTGCACCCTTTTTCGTCGCTTCCCCTTGACACGAACTCCGTAAGGACTTAAAATCCGGCTCAATATGTGTAATCACAACGCTGTCCGCTTTTTTAACGACTATTATTTTACGGCTTCCAAATCGAGGATGCCGTTGGTGGTGCTTAAGTAGACAAACGTTGGAATACCTGTCGAACTGAGAAGCGAGGCCAAACGGCCTCGCTTTTTTTGTTTTCTGAGGAGGTTATTATGCCAGTAAGAGGAATTCGCGGCGCAACCGTTGCCAGCGCAAACCAATCGGAAGCCATCCTGCTTGCCACGCGGGAGCTTCTGGATGCCATCCTGGTTGCTAACCCGGAACTGAAACCCGAGGATGTTGCCAGCGTGTTGTTCACCGTCACTGAGGACCTGACCGCCACTTATCCCGCCAAAGCTGCCCGCCAGTTCGGGTGGACGGAAATTCCTTTGATGTGCGCGCGTGAAATCCCCGTTGCCGAGAGCCCACCGTTTTGCATACGGGTTTTGCTCCACTGGAATACACATTTGCCCCAATCCGTTATCTACCATGTTTATCTGGGAGAAACTGCCCGATTACGCCCAGATCTAAAACAGGTGGTGTAAAGATCGAGCCGGAACCGTGTTCCGGTGGCGCCTGCAATGATATCCGGCGGAACACCGGAGGTGTGCAAAGCCGTGTTTCCGCAACGTTTATAAAAAAATTAAGATGAGGAGAAAAAACCATGATGATCATAATGCGCACGGAAGCAACCCAATCACAAATTGCCTCTGTCGTCGCCCGCATTGAGAAACAGGGCCTGCGAGCGCACATCTCTCACGGCGCCGAACGCACCGCCATTGGCGCCATTGGAGATGGGCGGCTCATTAACAGAGATACTTATATCCTCCTACCTGGGGTAGACCGCGTTGTCTCGATTTCGCGACCGTATAAGCTGGCCTCGCGGGAATTTTGTCCCGAAGACTCGGGCTTTCCGGTGGATGGCGTGCATGTCAGGCCCGGTCAGGTGCTGTTGATCGCCGGTCCATGCGCCGTCGAGAGTCGTAGCCAGATGTTGGAAGTAGCCCAGGCCGTACACGAAGCTGGCGCCCACGCCCTGCGGGGAGGGGCTTATAAACCGCGCACTTCCCCTTATTCTTTCCAGGGACTGGGCAAAGAAGGCCTGGAGATCCTGGCCGAAGCCCGCGAACTGACCGGTTTGCCCGTCATCACCGAAGTCATGGCCCCTGAGAAGGTATCCCTTGTGGCTGAATACGCCGATGTCTTGCAAATTGGGGCCAGAAATATGCAAAACTATGCCCTCTTACGCGCTGTGGGAGAAAGCCATCAACCCGTACTCCTGAAACGCGGCATGAGCGCCACCATCAAAGACCTGTTGATGGCCGCTGAATATATCCTTTCCCATGACAATGAGCGGGTGATGCTCTGTGAGCGCGGCATCCGCACCTTCGAAACCGCCACCCGGAATACGACCGACATCAACGCCATTCCGGTGCTCAAGTCACTCACCCACCTGCCAGTCATTCTCGACCCCAGCCACAGCACGGGACACTGGGAGTTCGTCAGTGCGGTGGCGCGAGCTGGAATCGCGGCCGGGGCCGATGGCCTGATGGTCGAAGTACATCCCCACCCCGAAGAAGCCCTTTCGGACGGCGGGCAATCCCTCAGGCCGAAGCGCTTCGCCGAACTTGTAGAGGAGGTCAAATCGATAGCCGAAGCCATGGGACGCAAGGTGCCTCCCCAACCTGTCCCAAAGCTCGAAGACTAAGAGGCCCACATGGAAGATCCCCATTTTTTTACCAACACCAAGATAGCCATCGTTGGGCTTGGCCTGATGGGCGGATCGCTGGCCCTGGACCTGCGCGGCCGCTGCCAGACTCTTCTGGCCGTAGACCCTGACCCGGCCACGAGGGCACGATCCCTGGAAAACAAAATTGTCGATCAAGTTTCCGGCGATCCAGCCGAAATCTTGCCCCAGGCGGATCTTATCCTCTTGGCCGCGCCGGTGGGCGTGATCCTGGAATTCATCCCCCGCCTCCCGGAGCTTGTCCCCCAGTCAGTTGTTGTCCTGGATATCGGTTCCACGAAAGTGCAGATATGCCAGGCTCTCGATGACCTGCCCCCGCGTTTCGAACCCATCGGCGGACATCCCATGTGCGGGAAGGCTGTGAACGGCCTTTCTCACGCCGAAGCGGGCCTCTTTCAGGGTGCACCTTTTGCTTTCACCCCCCTCTCCCGCACCACGGAGCGCGCCCGGGAGACCGCCGACCAACTTGCCTATGCCCTCCACGCCCGCCCACTCTGGGTTGGCCCCAACACGCACGATAGCTGGGTGGCGGCCACCAGTCATCTTCCTCATATCCTGGCCACAGCCCTGGTCTTAAGCACGGAGGCCGAAGCCTCGCACCTCGTCGGGCCTGGGTTTCGCAGCACCTCCCGCCTGGCAGGCAGCCCCTCCTCGGTTACCCTGCCCATCATGGAAACCAATCGCTCCCATATCCTCGAAGCCATTGAGCGGTTTCGCCTCCATTTGGATGCGTTGGAGGATTGCTTGACCCGAGGCGATTATCCTGCCCTGAAAGATTATCTCGACACCGGCGCGGCTAACAGGAGTCTACTCACTGGAATTTAAGAATGAAGTCTCAAACAATAGCATCCCCCGCCAGTCCAATTGACAAACTAACCCCTAATTTCTTCGCCACGCTGAATGATAAGATTTTTGCCTTAGAATCAGCCGGCGCGGAAGTTATCCGTCTCGATATTGGCTCGCCAGACCTTCCCCCGGCACCTCATATCGTCAAAGCGCTCACCCGGGCAGCGTCCCAGCCAGGAAAGCACGGATACCAATCTCACCGGGGCACAGCCGCGCTCAGGGAGGGGTGGGGGGAAATGTACCAAAGTGTCCATGGAGTTTCTTTAGACCCCGAAACAGAAATCCTGCCCCTGCTTGGCTCCAAAGAGGGCGTGTTCCATCTCTCTTTAGCGCTCCTCAATCCGGGTGATATTGTGCTCATCCCGGACCCTGGTTATCAGACCTATGCCCAAGGCGCTTTGCTCGCCGGAGCTGAACCCGTTCCTCTCCCCCTCCTCCCCCAAAATAACTATCTCCCCGATTTAGAATCTATTCCGGAGGATGTTGCTCAACGCGCCAAACTCCTCTGGCTTAACTATCCCCATAACCCCACCGCTGCCACCGCCTCCCTGGATTTCTTCGCTGAAGCTGTGGATTTCTGCCGCCGCTTGGACATTCTGCTCTGCCATGACGCTCCCTACGCCCAGATCACTTTCGATGGTTATCAGGCCCCCAGCGTGCTCCAGGTGCCCGGCGCGGGCGAGGTCGCCATAGAGTTCAACACCCTCTCGAAGTCTCACAATATGGCCGGCTGGCGCAGCGGGGTGGTGGTGGGGCAACCCCAAGCTTTATGCGCGCTGCTCAAGCTCAAATCCCACGCTGACAGCGGCCATTTCCTGCCCATCCTCGAAGCATCAACCGCCGCCCTGACCGGGGATCAATCCTGGTTGGTCGAGCGGAACGCAATTTATCAGGAACGGCGGGATGTGGTAGTGACTGCTCTGGGGGAGATGGGACACGCTCCCCGGGTCCCAAAGGCTTCTTTGTATGTGTGGTTCCCCGTGCTCAATGACCTGCCCTCAGAAGATTTTGTTCTGCGACTTTTAGAAGAGGCTCATCTTTCTCTGGCCCCTGGGACAATTTTTGGGCCGCGTGGGGAAGGCTATGTGCGTCTCTCACTGACACAACCCATAGAAAAAATTACCGAAGCCATGGAGAGAATGCAAGCCTTGTAATCATTCAGTCCCTGCCCTCACCCTAGCCCTCGCTCTGCGTGCCCGCTGGGCATCCCTCAGGAGAGGGGACAGCCTCCTCTTCATGAACCGCGCCGCTCTCCTCAACATAATGACGAGGGTACGAGCCTAAGACTTTCATGAATGTGACTAACTCGCCTAAATGGTCCAAGGCACGCGCGCAATTGGTTGCCCCCTGGTGGCCTTTGAAATCGACATAAAACATATACTCCCAGGGCTTCCCAGCGATGGGACGGGATTCAATTTTTGTCAGGTCGATGTCGCGTAAAGCAAACACACTCAGGGCCTTGAATAAAATCCCCGGTTCATTTTTCAGGCTGAAGACAACTGAGGTTTTATAATCCCCTTCCTCGGGATCTTCCACAGCCAGGGGGTCTTTGGCTATTGCTAAAAACCGAGTGTAATTGGCCGGATTATCTTCCAGTTTCTCGATGAGAATTTCTAAGCCGTACACTTCTGCGGCTCGCTTGGAGGCAATTGCCGCCGTCGCGGAGTTGGCCTTGGCCTCCACGAATCGCGCGCTCCCGGCCGTATCCGTCTCGGCAATGCCGTGAATGCCTAATTCCGCCAAGCTGCCCTCACATTGCTGCAATGCCTGGGGATGCGAATGCACAACGCGAATATCTTCCACGCTAACACCGGTAAGCCCCAACAGACAATGGCTGACTTTCATGTGATATTCCCCCACAAGAAAAACGTCATTGTGCAAAATCAGGTCATAACTACGGTGAATGCTCCCCGTCAGTGAATTCTCGAAAGGCAGCAAGCCGTGGCTACATTCCCCGCTGCTGACAGCCTCGAATGTGCGCTCGAAGCTGTCACATGGCAAAGTGCTGATCTCATCCCCAAAATGCTTGAAAGCGGCCAACTCGCTATAGGCCCCAGGTTCTCCTTGGAAAGCAATTATTTTTTTCATAAGTTTTCTGCCCTCATCCCGATCGGCGAAGCGTCTCCCGACCGAGCCAGGGACCCGACCGGAGGTCTCCAATCCTCTGCCCTCACCCTAGCCCTCTCCCAGGGGGAGAGGGGACCCATCCCCTCATCACCTCGTTACCTCACCCCTCATCCCTCAACATACTCCAACCACTCCTCCGAGCGTTCCCCCCCACCCTTGACGGTTTGGAAAAAGGCCGTTTGCAGGGCTTCTGCCACCGGGCCACGCCGCCCGGCCCCAATCTGGCGGTGGTCGATGGTGCTTACGGGGGTGACTTCGGCCGCTGTCCCGCATACAAAGACCTCATCGGCAATGTAGAGCTGATCACGCGAGATGGGTTCTTCCACGACCGGGTAGCCCAGGTCATTCGCCAGGGTGAGAACGGAGTCACGGGTGATGCCTTCTAAAATTGTCGCTCGCGGCGGGGTGTAGATCACGCCATCCCGCACCAGGAAGAGATTCTCCCCGCTGCATTCGGCCACGTAACCGGTCGGATCGAGCATGATGGCCTCGTCATAACCGGAACGCACGGCCAGGGTCTTGGCCAGCACCGAGTTGGCGTAATTCCCCGTGATTTTGGCCTTGGTCATGGAGACGTTGATGTGGTGGCGGGTGAAGGAGGACACGGTCATGTGCACCCCATTTTCCAGGCCCTCATCGCCCAGGTAGGCGCCCCATTCCCAGGTCGAGATGCTCACATGCGGGGTGTTGGCGTCCAGGTTGAGGGTGAAGGAACCGTCAAAATATAACAAGGGACGGATGTAGCAACCCTTGAAGCCATTGGCGCTAATCGTCTCGTGGGAGGCCTTGCGCAAGTCTTCCACCGAATAGGGAAATTCCTGTACCCCTAGCACCTGGGCCGAGTCGACAAAGCGCTCTAAGTGCTCCCTGAGTCGAAAAACCGCCCCTCCTTGCGGCGTGTCATAAGCGCGAATCCCCTCAAAGGCCCCGTACCCGTAGTGCAGGGAAGGCGTGTTCACATGAATCTGGGCCTCTTCGTAAGGGACAAGTTCCCCGTCCATCCAAACATAATCTGATTTCATTAAATTTCTCCTATCACTCATTACTCGTTACTCATCACTCATCCCCCGTACAATTTCCTTCGTCATCTCCGCCGTGTTGAGCGCGGATTCCCCTGGGGTGGCGAGGTCACCGGTGCGGCACCCGGCCTTCAGCGTCTCCCCGACGGCGGATTCCACGGCCCTGGCCTCCTGCTCCAATCCCAGAGAGTGGCGCAACAACATGGCCACGGAGAGAATGGTTCCGATGGGATTGGCGATTCTCTTCCCGGCGATGTCCGGCGCCGAACCGTGAATAGGCTCATACATGCCGCGTGGGTTTCCGTGCCGGTTCCGGGATTCTCCCAGGGAGGCGGACGGCAAATTGCCCATCGACCCTGTCAGCACCGAGGCCTCGTCGGTGAGGATATCCCCAAACATGTTGGTCGTTACCATAACGTCGAAAGTGGCCGGGCGGGTGATCAGGTGCATGGTGGCGGCGTCCACGAGCAGGGTCTCGAACTCGATTTGGGGATATTCCTCGGCTACCTGGGTGACCGTCTGCCGCCACAGCCGCGAGGTTTCCAGGACGTTGGCCTTATCCACCGAGGTAACTTTTCCGCGCCGCTCCCCGGCCAGTTGAAAGGCCAGGTGGGCGATGCGGCGCACTTCACTCTCAGTGTAGGCCATCGTGTCCACCGCTTGGGTTTCACCGTTGACCTGGCGGCGCTCCCTCGGCCGGCCAAAGTAAATCCCCCCCGTCAGCTCGCGCACGACCAACAAATCCACCTCGGGGAGCAAATCCGGGCGCAAGGGGGAGGCCGAGAGCAACTCCGCGTGGGGCTTAACCGGGCGCAAATTGGCAAAAAGCTCCAGCCCTTTGCGCAGCCCCAGCAGGCCCTGTTCCGGGCGGACGGGAGCGGTGGGATCATCCCACTTGGGACCGCCCACGGCGCCCAACAGGATGGCATCCGCCTGGCGGCAAGCGGCCAACGTCTCTTCGGGGAGCGGGTCTCCCTCCGCGTCAATGGCCGCCCCGCCGACAAGATGGGTCTCCATTTTAAAAGTATGATCAAAAATATCTGCTACAGCTTCTAAAACTTCTTGCCCGGCGGCGACAACTTCGCTTCCGATGCCGTCTCCGGGGAGTAATATGATGGTTGGGTTCATAGTCTTTAGTCTGGTAGTCTGGTAGTCTTTAGTCTGGTAGTCTCGTAGTCTGGTAGTCTGTAGTCTTTAGTCTGGTAGTCCGGTAGTCTCCTAGTCACTAGTATATGGCGGTGTAAATTCATTGAAGGTTAATATTTGCGCTCAAGGTGCGTTGCACTCCTGTTTTCACGGTGTGCACCCATGGTGGGGAGTGCATTGCACCTGGGAACCCCCAAAGGATTTCCGCTGAGTCGTACTAGTCCCTCAATCCCTAGTCACTGATTCCTGCTTCCCTGTTCCCTGTTCCCTGTTCCCTGTTCCCTGTTTCCCTGCTCCTTAAGCAACGCATGCTCCATACTATCGGCCAAGGCGCGCCAACTGGCTTCGATGATGTTCGTGCTGGCCCCGACTGTGCTCCAGCGATCCTTGCCGTTTTTGGTATCGATCAACACGCGCACATTGGCGGCCGTGCCGCTTTCGCTGTCCAAAATGCGCACTTTGTAGTCATCCAGCCGAATCTCCTTCAGGCGCGGGTACACGTCCACCAGGGCCTTGCGCAGGGCCGCGTCCAGGGCATTGACCGGGCCATTACCCTCCGCCGCTGTGTGAAATACGCGATCGCCAATACGCACCTTGACCGTGGCCTCGGCAAATACCCCGCGACCCTGGCGGTGCTCCACCACGACCATAAAATCGATTAGCTCGAAAGGTTTTTGGTAATGGGGTTGATTGCGACGCACCATCAAATTAACGGAGGCTTCTGCGCTCTCGAATGTAAATCCCTGCGCCTCCAACTCTTTGATCTCTTTCACCACCGCCCGCGCTTGTTCCCGGTTCACGTCCAGCCCAAATTCGTGGGCCTTGTCGATCACGTTCCCGCGCCCGGAAAGTTCCGAAACCAGGGTGCGCCGGTGATTGCCCACCAGGGCGGGATCAATGTGCTGGTAAGCGTCTTCGTTCTTGAGCACCGCCGCCACATGAATGCCCCCCTTATGCGCGAAGGCTTTTTTCCCCACAAAGGGCAGGTAGGGATTGGGCGTCTGGTTGGCAACTTCGTCCACATAATACGAGAGATCGGCCAGCCCGGCCAGGTTTTCTGGGGGGATGCAGGGGAGGCCCATCTTCAATTGCAGGTTGGGGATGATGGTGCACAGATTGGCGTTGCCCACCCGTTCCCCGTACCCGTTGACCGTCCCCTGGACGTGAACTGCCCCGGCGTGGACGGCCGCCAGCGTGTTCGCCGTCCCGTTGCCCCCATCGTTGTGGGCGTGAACCCCCAGGGGAGTGTCGAGTTCCTGGCCGACTTGGCCGGTGATCTCCCCAATCTCCCAGGGCAGCGACCCGCCGTTGGTATCGCAAAGCACCAAGACATCCGCCCCGGCCTCAGCCGCGGCCCGGAGCGTGCCCAGCGCGTAATCGGGATTGGCCTTATAACCGTCGAAGAAATGTTCCGCGTCGTAGACGACTTCTTTGCCATGGGCCTGCATGTAGGCCACGCTCTCTTCGATCATGGCCAAATTTTCTTCCGGGGTTGTTTCCAGCACATCGTGGACGTGCAGTTCCCAGCTTTTCCCAACCAGGGTGACCACAGGCGTCCCCGCCGCGAGCAAGGCCTGGAGATTAGCGTCGTCTTCCGGGAGAGTGTCCTTCCGTCGCGTGGACCCAAAAGCGGCAATTTGGGCGTTTTCCAGGTCCAGGGAGCGGGCGCGTTCGAAGAACTCAGCATCCTTGGGGTTGGAACCCGGCCATCCCCCCTCGATGGTGTCGATGCCAAACTGGTCCAGACGCCGGGCAATCTTCAACTTATCGTTCACAGAAAGCGAGATACCCTCGCTCTGTGTACCGTCTCGGAGGGTGGTGTCGTAGATAGAAATGTTAGACATGGAGTTCTCCTGGTGGGTTGGTGGACTGGTAAATTGGTGGATTGGTCTAATCGGTGGACTGGTAAATTGGTGGATCGGTATATTGGTCTAATTGGTCCCGGTAAGTCGATTGGAAATCGACGCTGTTCTGCAAAACCGACCTTGCCCAAAGGGCACGCACAGCGCGTCGGTTGATCTAATCCGCGTAGGCGGATTTTGCGCACCGGCGGCGAATTCGATTCGCCCGGTAAGTCGATTGGAAATCGACGCTGTTCCACGAAACCGACCTGCGTCGGTTGATTCTAATCCGCGTAGGCGGATTTCGCC
Organism: Chloroflexota bacterium; assembly: GCA_018263575.1. GTDB lineage: Bacteria > Chloroflexota > Anaerolineae > Anaerolineales > UBA11858 > B10-G9. The sequence continues at coordinate 63,198 of JAANWX010000002.1, forward strand.
TTACTCATTACTCATTACTCATTACTCATCACTCTTCACTCCCTTCAAAAGCAGCAATCTCCGCTTCGTGCTTGAGCAAGTACCCCAATTGATCGATGCCCTCGAGCAGACACGTTTTGCTAAAGGGATCAAGGGGGAAAGCGGCCTCCGTCCCATCTGGGAGTTTCACCGTTTGGGCGGGGAGGTCGATGCGCACCTCCAGGGAGGGAGCAGAGTCCAGCGCGGCGGCCAGTTTGGCGTGGGTTTCCGTGTCCACCGTCACCGGGAGCAGGCCGTTCTTAAGGGCGTTGTTATAAAAAATATCGGCGAAGGAGGTGGCAAGGATGGCCCGGATCCCCCATCCGGCCAATGCCCAGGGAGCGTGCTCCCGGGAAGATCCGCAGCCAAAATTATCACCCGCCAACAGAATTTGCGCCTCCGCGTATTGGGGCTGGTTGAGGGGAAAATCCGGGTTTGGATCCCCATCGTCCAGATACTGCCACCCGGCAAACAACCCTTCGGCCAGACCGGCCTTATCGGTCACTTTCAGGTAGCGGGCGGGGATGATTTGGTCGGTGTCGATATCGTCCCGGAGGAGGGGGATTACGGGGGAGGTTAGGGTTTTGAATGGGTTCATTAGTCGAGTAGTTGGTAGTCGAGTAGTCGTTAGTCGGGTAGTCGTTAGTCGTTAGTCTGGTAGTCAGGGGATAGCGAAGGTTTTGCCAGAGGCACGCCTACGGCGTAACTTAGCGCAGTGGTTCGGTGGGGAGATGGTTCGTTCCTCACCACAGGCCTTCACTATCGTGAGTTGGTAGTCAGGTAAATCACGCATCACTCGTTACTCATTACTCATTACTCTTCACGTTTCACGTCTCCACACATCACTCTCGGATCTATGACCTTTCCAGCCACAGCCGACGCCGCCGCGGTGAGAGGACTGGCCAAAAAGGTGCGCCCTCCCGGCCCTTGGCGGCTTTCGAAGTTGCGGTTGCTGGTGCTGACCGCGTATTGGCCAGGGGATAGTTGGTCCCCGTTCATGGCCAGGCACATGCTGCAACCGGCGTGGCGCCATCCCGCGCCCGCTTGCCGGAAGACCTCATCAAGGCCCTCGGCCTCAGCCTTTCGGCGGACGTTCCCAGAACCGGGGACGACCAACATGCGCACCCCTTCGGCGACTTTTCGCCCGCGCAGCAAGTCAGCCGCGGCGCGTAAATCGTTGAGGCGGCCGTTGGTGCAGCTCCCCAGGAAAACAACATCAACCGGATGGCCTTGCAAGGGCTTTCCTGGCGCCAAGTCCATGTAGCGGAGGGTTTTTTCCAGTGCCGCGCGCCGGTCCGGGTCACTTTCCCTCGCCGGGGTGGGGATGGGTTGGCGGATCGGCCCGCCCATGGCCGGGTTGGTGCCGTAGGTGATCATCGGTTCCAGCGCGGCAGCGTCCAGGGAGATTGTTTGGTCGTAGCTGGCCCCCGGGTCGGAGGAGAGATTCCGCCAACGGTCCAGGGATTCTTCCCAGGCTTCCCCCACCGGCGCGGAGGGACGTCCCCGCAGATAGGCGAAGGTGGTCTCGTCGGGAGCGACCATCCCCGCCCGCGCCCCGGCCTCGATGCTCATGTTGCACAGCGTCATGCGCGATTCCATATCCAGGGCACGCACGGCCGGGCCGGTGAACTCGATCACGTGCCCGGTCCCGCCGCCCACCCCAATCTCAGCGATGAGGGCCAGAATCATATCTTTGGCAGTGACTCCGGCGCCGAGTTGGCCTTCGAAATGAACGCGCATGGTCTTGGGACGATTTTGGAGCAGGCTTTGGGTGGCCAGGACGTGTTCCACCTCGCTGGTGCCAATCCCAAAGGCCAAGGCCCCGAAAGCGCCGTGGGTGGAGGTGTGGCTGTCGCCGCAGACGATGGTCATCCCCGGTTGAGTCAGGCCCTGCTCCGGCCCCACAACATGGACAATGCCGCGCTGGGGGTCATTCAGGTCGTAGAGGTGAATCCCAAAATCCCGGCAATTGGCCTGTAACTGGCGGATTTGCTTTATACCCTGTTCATCCATGGCCGCCAGAGAGAGTTCGATGGTGGGGGTGACGTGATCCATGGTCGCCACGGTCTGCTCCGGGCGGCGAGTGGGCAGCCCCTTTTCCCGCAAGCCGTTGAACGCCTGCGGCGAGGTGACCTCGTGAACCAGGTGCAGGTCAATATAAAGCACAGCCGGGGAATCGGGTTCCTGGAGGACTACGTGAGCGTCCCAGATTTTTTCAAAGAGTGTTTTTGGCATCACTTCGTCAACTCAGACATGCTCCACTTCTCGGGAAAAGTGCGCGGTTTAGGAAATTTTTCCATCGCGCCATTTCCATTGGATTTCGCCGGCGTGATGAGGTGCTTGTCGGAGATCATCTCCGCCGTGTTCCACTTTGCGGGATAGGTGCGGGGTTTGGGGAATTTTTCAAATACATACTCAGTTTTTTTAGACATTTTTCTTCTCCTTAAACAACAATTTCAGCTTCCTGCTCAAGATACTCTCGAGCAGCAATTAACTTGTTCAACCCGGATAGATAAGCCTTGGCGCTGGCAACGATGATGTCGGTATCGGCCCCGTAACCGCCAAAGGATCGGGCGTGGCTGCGTCCGCTTTGGGGCGAGGTGCGGCGGGGGATGGAACCGTTTTCGGGCTTGAGGCGCACGGTCACTTCCCCGATGGCGTCAATCCCCTCGGTGACGGCGTTGACGCTGAACTCCAGCAAGGTGTTGGGGACTTGGAGGACGTCGTCGATGGCCTTGTAGGCCGCGTCCACGGGACCGGTGCCGACCGAGGCCTGAACGTACGTTTCCCCTTCCGGGCCATGGAGGCGCACCGTGGCGGTGGGAAGCCCCATCGTCCCGCAGGCCACCTGTAAACCGGCCAGGCTGTAAATCTGCTTGGCCTGGTACATTTGATCTTCCACCAGCACTTCCAGGTCGGCGTCGGTGATGGTCTTCTTCTTGTCGGCCACTTGCTTGAAACGCTGGAAAGCTTCCGCCAACTCGTCCTCGCCTAGGTCGAATCCCAACTCCTCCAACCGGGTCTTGAGGGCGTGACGCCCAGAGTGTTTGCCCAGCACCAACCGAGAGCGGCTCAGCCCCACCGTGGCGGGGAGCATGATCTCGTAGGTGTTGTTATTCTTCAACATGCCATCCTGGTGAATGCCCGCCTCGTGGGCAAAAGCGTTGGCGCCGACGATGGCCTTATTGGGCTGCACCGGCATCCCCGTGTAATTGGAGATCATGTGGCTGATCCGGGTGATTTGTTTGGTGTCGATGCCCGTCTCCAGGGCGTAAACCGGGTGGCGGGTGTGGAGGGCCATGACCACTTCCTCGAGGGCAGTGTTCCCGGCCCGTTCCCCCAGACCATTGACGGTGACTTCGGCCTGGCGTGCCCCGGCCATGATCCCGGCCAGGGTGTTGGCGGTGGCCAAGCCCAGGTCGTTGTGGCAATGCACCGAGACGGTCACTTCCTCGATGCCGGGGACGTTGGCCATGATCCCGGCAATGAGATCGCGGAACTCATCCGGGGTGGTGTACCCGACCGTGTCGGGGATGTTGAGGGTGGTGGCCCCGGCCCGGATGGCGGCTTCCAGTACCCGGTACAAGAAAGCTGGTTGGCTGCGGCCGGCGTCCTCGGGCGAGAACTCCACGTCAGCGCACAAGGCGTGGGCGTAGGCCACCATCTTGGCGACGCGGGCCAGGACTTCTTCCGGGGACATGCCCAGCTTGTGCTCCATGTGGATGGGTGAGGTCGCCAAGAAGGTGTGGATGCGGGGACTGGCGGCTGGTTGGACGGCTTCCCAGGCGGCGTCGATGTCCGCTTCGGTGGCCCGGGCCAGGCCGCAGATGATGGGGGGAGGGGATTCCCCCGCCTCGCCCCCCCGTGGCGTGTTGCCCACCTCCTGCGCGATGCGGTAGACGCCCTGGAAATCGTCCGGGGAGGCCACTGGAAAACCGGCCTCGATGATGTCCACCCCCAAACGCGCCAGGCCCCGGGCGATCTCCAACTTTTCGGGAGAGGTCAGGGTCGCGCCGGGAGATTGTTCTCCATCGCGTAAGGTGGTATCAAAAATGCGGACGTAGTTGTTAGGTTTTGTCATAGTTTTTTATGTGTGAGTGGCAACGAGCATGTGGCATGTGGCATGTGGCATGTGGCATGTGGTATGTTTTACTCTTCACTCTCCCGGCTTAATCGTCACCGGTTCTACAAAAGGCATCATGGAGCGTAGTTCCGCGCCAACTTTTTCGATGGTCTCTTTTTGCTCTTTTGCACGCTGCTCGTTGAACCAGGGGTGGCCTTGTTGGTTTTCTTCAATCCAAATTTCGGCATAAGTGCCGTCTTGAATGTCGCTTAGGAGTTGGCGCATGGTGGCGCGGGTTTCATCGGTGATGATCTTAGAACCGGCGTAATAATCACCGTGTTCGGCGGTGTCAGAGACGGAGTAGCGCATGTAGTTCAGGCCGCCGCGATACATGAGGTCAACGATAAGCTTGAGTTCGTGCATGCACTCGAAATAAGCCAGTTCAGGCTGATAACCAGCCTCGGTGAGGGTTTCGAATCCGGCTTTGACGAGGGAGGAAACGCCACCGCAGAGTACAGCTTGCTCCCCAAAGAGGTCGGTTTCGGTTTCTTCGGCGAAGGTGGTTTGCACGACTCCAGCGCGCGTGGCGCCAATCCCCCAGGCGTAAGCGATGGCGTTTTCTTTCGCGCTTCCGTTGGCATCTTGGTGAACGCCTAAAAGGGAGGGGGTTCCCCCGCCTTCCGTGAAAATCTCACGGACACGGTGCCCGGGTGCCTTGGGAGCAACCATGCTAACGTCCACATTTTCGGGCGGGGTAATTGTTCCGTAGCGGATGTTGAATCCGTGGGCGAACATGAGGGTTTTTCCCGCGCTCAGGTGTGGTGCAATGTGCTCGGTATAAACTTGTGGTTGGCGCGTGTCAGGGATAAGCACCATGATCGTATCTGCCCAGGCTGAGGCTTCGGCTACGGTACATACTTCTAAGCCCTCCGTTTCTGCCTTTTTCCAGGATTTACTGCCTTCTCGCAAACCGACCCGCACGTCCACGCCGTTGTCATGCAGGTTAAGACTGTGGGCGTGTCCTTGAGAGCCGTATCCGAGCACGGCGACTTTTTTGTTCTTGATCAGGTCGGGGTTAGCGTCTTTGTCGTAATAGATAGTTGCCATTTTTAGTTCCTTGGTTTGGTGGGTTGGTAGGTTGGTAGATTGGGAAATTGGGAGATTGGGAAACTGGTGGATTGGTAGATTGGAAGACTGGTGGGTTGGGAAATTGGGAAATTGGCAGATCGGTTCCTAACTCGCAATTCGCAGCTCGCAACTCGTCACTCCTCACTCCTCACTCCTCACTCTCCCCCCATTGGCGCCGGGGGTGTGGCGAATGCCGACGTGGTCACCGCGCATCATGACCACTCGTCCTGTGCGCACCAGTTCCAGGATGCCGAGGGGGCGCAATAACTCGACCAAGCCTTCGATTTTGTCTTCCGTGCCGGTGATTTCCACGATCACGGAATCGGGCGCGACATCGACGATGCTGGCCCGAAAGATGGAGGCCAAGTTGGCGATCTCGGTCCGCTGTTCGGGCGTGGCTTTGACCTTGATGAGGACTAAATCTCGCATCACGGCCGGTTGGTTGGTGACGTCTTGGACGTCGATGACGTTGACCAACTTATAAAGGTTGGCCTCTACGGTGCGGGCGTCAACATTTTCGCTGTCCATGACGATGGTCATGCGCGAGATGTCGGAACGATCCGTGTGCCCGACGTTGAGGGATTCGATGTTGAAATTCCGGCGGCGAAACAGCGAGGCGATGCGGTTGAGGACGCCGGGGCGGTTTTCCATAAGTGCAAATACAGTTTGTTGTTGCATGTTTTCTCCTTCACTTTTAAGCTGGACGCTGATGAACGCTGAGAACGCGGATTCTTTTTTTGGTTTTTCTCCGTGCTTGTCCGTGCTCCTCTGCGTCCTAAATGAGACTGTTGGGGAGCGATAAGTCAGCTTGCTGGTTCCCGGGTGATAGGGCGGCGGATCATGGCATCCAGATCTGCGCCAGAAGGGACCAGGGGGTAAACGTTGTCTTCTTTTTCGACGACGAATTCGAGTACCACGGGACCTGGGGTTTCCTGGGCAAACTTAATGGTGGGGGAAACTTCATCCGGGGTTGTAGCTCGTTTTGCGGGAACGCCATGGGCTTCGGCGATTTTCACGAAATCCGGCCCGGTCAGGGCTGTGGATGCGTAGCGTTTGTCCATGAATAATTCTTGCCATTGGCGCACCATACCCAAATAACTGTTGTTGAGAATGGCGACCTTGATGTTGGCTCCTTCTTGGACGGCGGTGGAGAGTTCAGCTTGGCTCATTTGGAAGCTGCCATCACCATCGATCAGCCAGACGGCTTTGTCTTGGTGGGCAAACCAGCTCCCAATGGCGGCCGGCAAACCAAAGCCCATCGTTCCCGTTCCGCCAGAGGTGATCAACCGGTAGGGTTTGTCAAAACGATAATATTGAGCCGCCCACATCTGGTGTTGTCCCACGCCGGTGGCCAGGATGGAGTCGCCTCCGGTGGCTTTCCACAAAGCGCGCACGGCATGAGCGGCGTGCAGCTTGCCATTAACGGGCTGGGACATGATGCTGCGCTCTTCCGTTTCTTGTCGCCAGGCGGCAATTTGCGTTTTCCAATCCTCGTGTTCGGATTCCTCCACCAGGGGGATTAAATCAGTGAGCACCGTCTTGAGATCGCCCATGAGGGGAACATCCACTTCCACGTTCTTGTGTACCTCGGAAGGGTCAATTTCGATGTGGATTTTGCGCGCGCGGGGGGCATAGGTGCGCAGTTTTCCCGTCACCCGATCGTCGAAGCGCATCCCATAGGCCAACAGCAGGTCGGCGTTTTGGATGGCGTTGTTGCAAAAGGCTTCCCCGTGCATGCCCATCATGCCCAGGCTGAGGGGATGGGAGGCGGGGAGGGCGCCCAGTCCCAGCAGAGTCATGGCGACGGGCGTTTGGGTCTTGGTGGCAAAGATCTCGAGCTCTTTCATAGCTCCCGACATGAGCACGCCGTGTCCCGCCAGGATGACGGGGCGTTCGGCTTTTTCGATCAGCTTGACCGCTTCCGCCAGATCCTTTTCGGGGGCGTGTTGGGGAGGTTGGTACCCGGGGAGGGAAATTTCATCAGGGTATTCGAACTCAGTTTCTTCGAATTGGGCGTTCTTGCAAAAATCGATCAACACAGGGCCGGGTCGTCCGCTGCGGGCGATGTGAAAGGCTTCCCGTACGACCTGAGCGACCTCGCTGGCACTGGTGACCAGATAATTGTGCTTGGTAATCGGCAAGGTGACGCCGGTGACATCGACCTCCTGAAAAGCGTCCCCGCCGATGAGGTGGGCGGGAACCTGCCCCGTGATGCACACAATGGGCGAGGAATCCATCATAGCGGTGGCGATGCCGGTGACCAGGTTCGTGGCCCCTGGGCCGGAGGTAGCCAGCGCCACGCCCACCCGACCAGAGGCCCGCGCGTAACCATCGGCCATGTGCGCCGCGCCCTGCTCGTGGCGGGGAAGGACGTGGTGAACCGGGTATTTCAACATGGCGTCGTAGACGGGCATAATGGCCCCGCCGGGATAACCAAAAACGGTATCAACCTCTTCGCGTAATAAACATTCCCATAAAATTTCTGCTCCAGTTTTTTTCATGTTCTCTCCTTTGATTTTGGTATGTTGGTGGACTGGTAAACTGGTAAATTGGTGGATTGGTTCCCAGTTTCCCGATATACCAATCACCAATCTACCGACCTATACCAATACCGCTCCTTGATCGGCGCTGGTCACCATGCGGGCGTAACGCCGGAGCCAAGAGCTATTTGTGCGTGGCTCGAAGGGGGGTAAGGCGTTTAGGCGTTCTTGAATTTCTTGGTCTGACAAACGTACATTGATTGCTCGAGTTTCGAGATCGATTTCGACCACGTCTCCGTCTTGCAGGGCGGCGATGGGGCCCCGGGCGGCGGCTTCCGGGCTGACGTGCCCCACACAGGCGCCCCGCGTCCCGCCGGAAAAACGCCCATCAGTGATGAGGGCCACTTCTTCCCCCAATCCCATGCCCATGATGGCCGAGGTGGGGGAAAGCATCTCTTGCATGCCGGGTCCGCCGCGCGGCCCTTCGTAGCGGATGACGACGACCTCCCCCGGCTGGACTTCCCCATCCAGAATCCCGCGCATGGCGTCTTCCTGGCTCTCATAGATGCGGGCGGGGCCGGCGTGTGTCCGCATGGAGGGGGCCACCCCGCCGGTCTTGATCACGGCCCCATCCGGGGCGAGGTTGCCGAAGAGGATGGCTAATCCACCCTGGGGGGAATGGGGGTCGGTCACGGGGCGGATCACGTCCCGGTCTTGGGGGGCGATCCCGGTGATGGAATCCCCCAGCGAGGTACCCGCCACGGTGGGGCGGTGGAGGGTGAGGGGGTTTTCTCCTTTGGCGATTTCGTTCAAAATGGCGGGGACGCCGCCGGCCCGGTGGACATCCTCCATGTGCCACTGACCGGAAGGGCTGACCTTGCAGAGATGGGGCACCTTTTCGGCAATGGCATTGATGTGCGCCAGGTCATAGTCGATCTCGGCTTCGTGGGCCAGGGCCAGGGTGTGGAGGACGGTGTTGGTGCTGCCGCCCATGGCCATATCCAGGGCAAAGGCGTCATCGATGGCCTCCGGGGTGACGATCTGCCGGGGGGTGAGATCTTCCTTCACCAGGGTCAAAATTTGCCGGGCGGCGCGATCCGCCAGCGTGTCACGTTCCTCGCTGAGGGCCAGGGCTGTGCCATTGAAGGGCAAGGCCAAGCCAAGAACTTCCATCAGACAGTTCATCGAGTTCGCGGTGAAGAGACCGGAGCAGGACCCGCAACCGGGGCAGCCGTAATCCTCTAATGTTTTCAAACGCTCGGCATCGATAGCCCCGGTTTTATAAGCGCCCACGCCCTCGAATACGGAGATCAAATCGACCACTTCGCCCTCGGGGGTTCGGCCAGCGGCCATCGGCCCGCCGGAGACGAAGATGGCGGGGACATCCACCCGCAGGGCGGCCATGATCATGCCGGGGACGATCTTGTCGCAATTGGGGATGCACACCATGCCGTCGAATTGGTGGGCCTGGAGCATGGTCTCGACGCTGTCGGCGATCAACTCCCGCGAGGGGAGGCTGAACTTCATCCCCGCGTGGCCCATGGCGATGCCGTCATCCACGCCGATGGTGTTGAACTCGAAGGGCACCCCTCCCGCAGCGCGCACAGATTCCTTGACCTGGCGGCCAAACTCCTGCAAATGGGCGTGCCCGGGGATAATGTCCACATAGGAATTGACGATGGCGATGAAAGGTTTGTCGAAATCTTCCTCTTTGACAACACCGGTCGCTTTCAATAAGGATCTATGAGGGGCTCGTTCGTATCCTTTTTTGATGGTATCGGATCGCATGGAAATTCCTTTGAAACGTGAAAACGTGATGAGTAATGAGTGATGAGTAATGAGTAATAAAAAAGCTGCCCGGCTGGGCAGCTTTTGCTTTTTGTCTTGGATTGTGTTTTCTCTTTTTCTCACTCTCCTGACTGCCCATGGCGGAATTTGTTCTCAATCCCTAGCAAAAGGACTAGAACTAGAAGGCTAATTAGGATGATGATGAAGAGTGAGTTGATGGTCATGTTGGTATATTGGGAAACTGGCATATTGGGAAACTGGGAAACTGGGAAACTGGTAGATTGGTGGGTTGGGAAATTGGTATGCTGGGAAATTGGTAGATTGGTGGGTTGGTAAAACTGGTAAATTGGGAAACTGGTGATGCGTGAAGTGAATTGTGGTTTAGGTTTTACTTTTTACTCATTACTCGTTATTCTAAAACAAAAAAAGCCGCCCGATTGGGCAGCTTTGGATTTGCTGTTGTCTTTGAAATGAGGTTTTTTTCTACTTCCTTCTCACTTTCCGGACTACCCAAACGGGAACGGGGCTCTTAATCCCAATAAGGATTAGAACCAAAAGGGTAATTAGGATAAGGACAAACAAGGAAAAAAAGTTCATAATTGGTTTCTGTACGGCCTGCTGAGGAGTGCCTTTACATATGTTGGTCGGGATTATAAGTGCTAATGTTGTTTATGTCAACAGTGAAAAACGAGGAAAATTGGGCCCCGAAAACTCTTACTTGATTTTCCTTGAATCTTTATGTACAATGGATAATAGAATACCAAAGTATTCGTTACAATGATGAACTAGGCGTGTCATTTCAGAAATTGGGGGCAAAACTTCCGAAGTTTTCATTACAAAAACTGGGGAAGGCTCGGCGTAAACCCCCATATTGAAGATACAACTAGGCTTTGTTCCACTACTTTTCAGGGAGACCATCATGGAGACTTCCACTGTAGACATCATCAAAGTAGCATCGAATTCCCGAACTTCAGCTGTTGCAGGGGCTATTGCCGGCGTTTTCCGAGAACAAAAGCAGGTCAAGGTGCAGGCTATTGGCGCCAGTGCCGTGAACCAAGCTGTGAAAGCGCTAGCTTTGGCACGAGATTACCTAGACAAAGATGGCTATAATGTCATCACCATCCCCTCATTTGTTGATGTTGAAATTGAAGGCAAAGTGCGAACAGCAATCAGGATGCTTGTCGAAAATCGCTAACCCCCTTCGGCTTGTGTTTTGGACCTTTGCCTGTGATTTTTCTAGGATCACCCCGTCTTACCAGTCTTCGTGGCGAGGTTGGTATTGGATGGCTTCGGCTAAATGTTGAGGAGCTATTTCCGCATCACCAGCCAGGTCTGCAATTGTGCGTGATAATTTTAGAACTCGGTGATAGGCTCGCGCGGAGAGATGCAGTTGCTCCATAGCCGATTTGAGGAGGGATTTCCCGGCTGAGTCTAATTGGCAATAGGACCGAATTTCTGAGGGGTGCATATCGGCGTTTGTGGCCAGACCGCTTTCCTTCAAGCGTTCACGCTGATTTTTCCTGGCCGCTTCTACCCGTTTTTGCACGTGAGCTGAAGCCTCCCCCAAACGATCAGAACTTAGTTTTTTGTACTCCACGCGTGGGACTTCAATGTGGATATCAATGCGGTCCAATAAAGGTCCAGAGATTTTCTTTTGATAACGAGTAATGGTGGACGCGGAGCAAGCGCATTCCTTGGCGTCGTCACCAAAATACCCGCAGGGGCAGGGATTCATGGCGGCCACAAACATGAAGTTGGACGGAAAGGTCAATGATCCCTGCGCTCTGCTAATGGTCACTTTCTTGTCTTCCAACGGTTGCCGTAAGACTTCCAGGACACGCCGCCCAAACTCCGGGAATTCGTCGAGGAACAAGACCCCCCGGTGGGCCAGGGAGATCTCCCCCGGTTGGGGCCATGTTCCCCCGCCCACCAGTCCGGCATGGGAGATGGTGTGGTGGGGAGCGCGAAAGGGGCGGTACTGAATCAGGGAAACATCCGGGGGAAGCTGATCGACAATGGAGTAGATTTTGGTGACTTCCAAAGCCTCGTCAATGCTCATGCGCGGCATAATCCCCGGCAAAGAGCGGGCCAGCAACGTCTTCCCCGCGCCGGGCGGGCCGTTCATGATCATGTTGTGATTTCCGGCCGCGGCCACCTCCAAAGCCCTTTTGACGTGTTCTTGTCCCTTGATCTCCTGAAAATCGGTTTGCGTTTGAGCAACCAGAAAATCGTCATCATCCGTCGTATCTTGATAAGGCGTTATCTTTCCTCCGCCAGTCAGGTGAGTGTGCAATTCCCCCACATCTTTAACTGGGAGGGATTCGATGCCAGGGATAAGGGCTGCCTCGCCGGCGTCTTCCTCCGGGACGCAGACCGTTCTGAAGCCCTCTTTACGGGCCAAAGCGGCCATGGGGAGCAAGCCGGGAATATGCCGCACGCTTCCGTCCAGGGAAAGCTCCCCCACCAACAAGATATCCTCCACGGCCTGCTGGGGAATTTGCCCTGTGCTTATCAAGATCCCAATGGCCATCGGGAGATCATAAGCCGGGCCCTCTTTGCGGACCGCGGCCGGCGCCAAGTTGATGATGAGGCGTTTTCTGTTGGGGAAGAATAATCCGGAGTTCTTGATGGCCGCCCGGACACGCTCTCGACTCTCCTGGACGGCCGTATCCGGCAACCCGACCACCGTTATCCCAGGCAGCCCGCTGCCGAAGTCCACTTCTACCTCAACCAGGACACCCTCTAAGCCAATCACCGCGCAAGAATAAACTCTGGATAGCATGTATTAAGTGTAAGGGATTAAGTGAAATTGTCAATAACCTATTGCGAACTCTGCTCAATTTTCTGCAGGGCATCTCCGAAGGGAGACCATATCTGTTGCCGTATCTGGCGGGTATCGTACCTATTCAGGCACACCAAATGGGTGTGCTCGCTTTGCGTACCTCCGGTACGCATGCCTTGGCCGGAGGCCCGCAAAGCGTGGGCAACACCGTGTGGCTACGCGAAAACCCGCCCTAAGTTGACTATGTTAAGCTACAGGCCGATTGTATTTGGGAAAATATGCCATATAAGGATCGAGACGGAAACGTTTTCCGTCGGATTACAGGCACTAACCCACAACCTGTGGGTTGTCCACCGGATGGGCTCGCTCTGCGTACGGTGTACATCCCGCAGGCTGTGCCGTAGGC
>JAANWX010000020.1 GCA_018263575.1 Chloroflexota bacterium
AAAAAACGTGAAGTGCAATGCACCTTCATATCACTCATCACTCTCTACGTAATTGCTCAAAATAGTAGTCGAGATTTCTATATCTCGCGCCCATGGGGTCACGTTGTGCGCCTCCGGCGTAGAAACCCCGGCTACACCACCAGCATATTGAGCAGGTACCTCTCTACTATTATTTCGACCAATAAAAAAAGCTCCCGTCCACTCTGGGACGAGAGCGGCGCTTTTGACGTCAAAAGCGCTTGTGTCACGCGGTACCACCCGGATTCCCGCCCCGTGGCGGGCACTTGGTCGAGGACTTCCAGTTTTCAATGATCAGTTTGCAGGTCATCGACTGACTACTGTTTACTGATTACTGCCAACTGGGTCATGCTCGTGCTGTCGGTAACGGATAGCAACTCCGGTTTCCTTATTCTAGTCTAATCGTCCTTAGTCCATCAGTCAGATAGTCAGCGAAATGATTCGACTAACGACTACTAGACTAGCGACTACTAGACTAGCGACTACTAGACTATTTCAGGTCACAGCTCCGGAAGGATTTTCAGCTCACGTTCTCTGGCCCGGCTTTCACCATTTCCGGGTTCGCTGGCAGAGGTCGATGAGCTTACTCGTTTCCATCATCGCTTTTGGGTTTTCGATTGTAGGCAAGATTATCTCATTAACAGGGAAATTGGTCAACGGGTTTTAGAAAAAACGGGTATATTGGGATTGGTAAATTGGGCAGGAGATGCCTCGAATTATATTCGAGTTTTCCCGAAATTTTGAGAGAATGCCACCTGCCACATGCCACATGCTACCTGCCACATGCAAACTTGCCACTCGCCCACTCGCACCACTTGCAAACTCCACCAAACCATGTTATCATCATGCCCATCAACTATATAGCCTCTAATGGCACTCTTATCCAGAGAGGTGGAGGGATCGGCCCTGTGAAACCTCGGCAACCGGCCAGCGTTTATACGCTGGAGATGGTGCCAACTCCGACAGACGGGTTCTGGAAGATGAGAGGGCTTCTATTTGTTGCCCTTTCTAGCACGCCTGAAGGGGCAATTTCATTTAAGTCAGAACAGGTAACGCTGTTCACCTATTGGAGGTTATTCTATGAACACTACTTTTACAAAATCCCCTAGCTTGATGTTTACATCGGAATCCGTTACTGAAGGTCACCCCGATAAAATGTGCGACCAGATCAGTGATGCTGTTCTGGATGCCTGCTTAGAGCAAGACCCCTATTCCCGTGTGGCCTGTGAGACAGCGACCAAAACGGGTTATGTGATGCTCCTAGGCGAAATCACCACCAAGGCCCAAATCAACTACAATGAGCTGGCACGCAAGGTTATCACGGGCATTGGCTATGACCGCGCCAAATATGGTTTCGACGGACATACGTGTGGCGTGCTGGTTGCCCTTGCCCAACAATCGGGTGATATCGCTATGGGCGTTGACGAAGCCTTGGAAGCCAAAGAGGGAGAAATGACGGAGGCGGAGATCGAGGCTATTGGCGCAGGTGACCAGGGGATGATGTTTGGTTACGCCTGCAACGAGACCGACACCCTCATGCCTTTGCCCATTTACCTGGCGCACAAACTCACCCGCCGCCTGACCGAAGTGCGCAGAAATGGCACCTTACCTTGGCTGCGCCCGGATGGAAAAAGCCAGGTCACGGTTGAGTACCAATATGGCAAACCGGCCCGGATCGATACGGCCTTGATCAGTGCCCAACACGCCCCGGAGATTTCTCAAGAAGAGATTCGAGAAGCCCTCACCGAACACGTCATTTTGCCCGTTTTGCCGGAGGATATGGTGGACGATGACCTGAAGATTTTTACCAATCCCACCGGACGCTTCGTGACGGGAGGCCCCAAGGGGGATGCTGGCGTGACGGGCCGGAAGATCATTGTCGACACCTACGGAGGGATGGGGCGGCACGGCGGTGGGGCCTTCAGTGGGAAAGATGCCACGAAGGTAGATCGCTCCGGCGCGTACGCGGCCCGCTGGGCGGCCAAGAACGTGGTCGCGGCCGGCTTGGCAGAACGGTGCGAAATCCAGGTCGCTTACGCTATTGGTGTAGCACATCCCCTGAGCGTTAATGTTGAGACCTTTGGGACTGGAAAAGTCTCCGATGAAAAGATCAGCCAACTCATCAACGAGCACTTCGACCTTCGTCCCGGGGCCATTATCCGCGATTTAGGATTGCGGCGTCCCATTTACCAACAACTAGCCGCTTACGGTCACTTTGGGCGCGAAGATTTGGATCTCCCATGGGAGCAAACTGATAAGGCTGACGCCTTGCGGGAAGGGGCGGGAGTGTAGTGAGTAAAGAGTAATGAGTAATGAGTAAAGAGTAAAGAAAAGTCCCCGGCAAATCAAAATGCCGGGGACTTTGTATGTTACGTTTTACGCATCACTCATCACGTATGATCGGCGATCTCCTTTTTCATCCGCTCAAGGAGATCATCCACACCGAGAGGTTTCATGCGTTCACCAGAGCGCAGGCGGGGGGCTACTGTTTCAGCTTCTTCTTCCCTGTCACCCACCACTAACATATAGGGAACCTTCTGCTTTTCAGCATCCCGTATCTTGGCGCCCATGCGGTCACTGCGGTCATCAACTTCAACCCGGATTCCCTCCCCTTCAAGGGCGTCAGCCACTTTTTTCACGTAGGGGATATTGCGGTCCGTGATGGGGATGAGAACGGCCTGAACGGGGGCTAGCCAGAGAGGGAAGGCGCCTCCATAGTGCTCAATGAGCACGCCCATGAAGCGTTCGAGCGATCCCAGCAAAGCGCGGTGGATCACGTAAGGTCGATGTTCCTTGCCATCCTCGCCAATGTAGGTTAAGTCGAATCTGTCTGGCAAGTTGAAGTCAAATTGGATGGTGCTCAATTGCCATTCCCGGCCCAGAGCGTCAATCATCTTCAGGTCAATCTTGGGGCCGTAGAAAGCGGCTCCTCCCTCGTCAACATCGTATGAGAGTTCAGCTCGTTCTAAGGCTACTCGAAGAGCTTCGGTGGCATCGTCCCAACGTTCCGGGTCTCCGGCCGATTTGTCCGGATTTCGTGTGGAGAGGTAGGCGTGGAAATCTTCCATGCCGAATCCGCGCAGGATGTGCAAACAAAAGTCGAAGACACGGTCAATCTCTTCCGGCATTTGGGATGGACTGCAGTAGAGGTGAGCGTCATCTTGTGTGAATCCTCGTACGCGCAACAGTCCATGCAGCACCCCGCTGCGTTCGTTGCGGTAAACCGTTCCCCACTCCGCCCAACGCAGGGGTAAATCCCGGTAGCTGCGAAGCTGGCCCTTGTAGATCATAATGTGGAAAGGGCAGTTCATGGGCTTGAGATAATATTCTTCTTCATCAATCTCCATGGGCGCGTACATATCCTCGTCAAACCAGGTCAGGTGACCGCTGGTCTCCCACAACTGCGCTTTTCCAATGTGAGGCGTAGACACAAATTCGTAGCCATTTTTCAGGTGTTCCTCTTTGCAATATTCCTCCACCAGGTGCTTTACCATGGATCCTTTAGGATGCCACAAAATTAGCCCACTGCCTACTTCTGGCGAGGTACTAAACAAATCCAGTTCTTTGCCCAAGCGGCGGTGGTCACGGCGTTTGGCTTCCTCTAGCCTGTGCAGATATTTCCTGAGGTCTTTCGGGGTCTCCCAGGCTGTGCCATAGATGCGTTGTAGCATGGGACGGTTTTCATCTCCCCGCCAATAAGCACCGGCCACCTTGAGGAGTTTAACCGCTTTGGGATTCAGTTCTTTGGTGCTTTCCACATGCGGCCCACGGCAAAGATCCACAAAATCATCATGCTTGTAGATGGAGAGGGCGGGATCTTCGTCAGTGGGTTCGCCATACTCATCCACGCCACCTGCTTCCAGGCCTGTAATTAACTCTTGTTTATAGGTTTGATCTTTGAAAATTTCTCTGGCTTGGTCAGCGGAAAGCTCTTCGCGTTCGAATTCATGATCGCCGGAGAGAATTTCTTTCATACGGTTTTCAATACTTTCCAGGTCCTCCGGTGTTAAGGGTCGGGGAAGGTCAAAGTCATAGTAAAACCCATCATCAATAGGCGGGCCAATAGCAATATCAGCTTCACCTGGGAACATTTCCATGACGGCCTGGGCCATCACGTGAGCGGCCGAGTGCCGGATGCGGTACAGGTTTGATTCTTCATACATTTGTTTGGACATAATTTCTCCTTTAGCCCTCGAATGAATTCGAGGCTGTCCTGCAAAATCCACCTTCGTGGATTAGATTTTTAATCGCAAGAGGTTAAAAACAAAAAACTCTTACCCATACTGGGGCAAGAGTTGTCTCGCGGTTCCACCCAGATTACTCTATTAAAGAGTATCTCTTTGAGCCGGTAACGGGGCTATCCGTTTCTCCTTAGTGCCTCACGGGGAGGGTTCTGGTTTTCGCTCGCGGGGGGTTTTCATGGGCAGCTTCCGGAGAAGATTCTCAATCGGTGATCTTCGTTCCCTGTCGGAGACGTGCGTCATTACTCGTCCCGGTCAACGCGTTTGATTATTTACCTAAAGGCATTATATATCGTTCTTTGAGAAATACAAGGCTAATTGCGGGAGTAGTGATTATTTTCAACTTAATCCCGACATGATATTCTTGTGTTTTTAAGATGAGGATTGGTGTTGATTTCTTACCAAATTGCCTCTTGTACGGCCCAGGTGGTGTTATCCTTTGCCCACCATCATGGCCTCGACCTAGAAGAGGTCACTTGGTTTGTCGTGCAATACCAAGTGACTGGCATCCTGGAACGTGACCAGATGAACATCTTCTCAAAAATCAAGGCTAAGAGGAGCCATTTCATAGCTGAGATGGGGGTCTTGTCAGAGATGAATTTTTCCAGCTAAAGTACACATTCCCCAGGGAGAATAGGAAAAGGGCCGAATACAAATAAATTGGCAGCCAGAGAACGCTTGTGACACCGCCTAAGTTATTGTAGTTGGCGATAAATACGCTCACCATGATGACCACGCTGAGAATCAAGGTCATAAAAGCGGATTTGCCAATGTCTTGGCGTTGCTTTTCATCGTATAAAAGACGTTCCTTCTCTTGGAGTTTGGTCAGCAGCCAATATCCTACGACCAGCCCATAGGGGATCAGGAGGACGATTAAGCCTGTTGTGGTGTGAATATCTTGGTTCCATCCCCTGGGGTAGATATACCCTAAACTGGAGAATGCCAACCCTATAAGACCACACAGTATGCCCACGTACTGCGCAATCAAAAAGATATTGCTGTCCAGGGCCACTTGCTCTAGGAGATTTTCCTGCCGAAAGCCGAAGAGGTGAAAAGTCAAATAGGCCAGCGCGGTTAGAACCTGAAAGCCCATCACCACGTAGAGCACCAACCACTCCGGCTGGGAGAGGCCGTGGCGGTACTGTTTGCCGATGTCAGTCAGTAGAGCAATGTCGCTGAAGACGAACAGCAATGAAATTACACCGCTGATGATCAGGGCGATGTACAGGAAAGTGACCTTGCTGGCTCTGCGCAGGTAATTGGCGGTGCGCAGCAAGGAGGTCAGGCAGAATCCCAAGAGGAGCAGTAGGCCCACCCCAGTCCATTTGAACAAGTTTTCTTCCGCCTGGGTAATGGGTTCAAAGGCGACCATGCGCGGCTGCAAGTCTGTGAAGAGCACCACGTCGAACGCAAAGAATCCCAACGCGGCCAAACCCAGAACAACGCTAATCCATTTCAAAAGTTTATCTAATCGAGTCATTGAGAACTACCTTCTTCTACCAGGAAAAATAGATCTTCGAAGTCAACGTCGAAATACCGGGCGATCTTCAGCGCCAGCAGGGTGGAGGGGTTGAACTTGCCAGTCTCGATGGAGTGGATTGTCACCCGAGAGCTATCGGCGGCTCGTAGGGCAGGTATCCCTACCTGCCGAACAAAGCCCTATTGAATCCAAAAACCGCTCTCTCAAACGAAAGCGGTTTTTCTTGTGGGCGATATTGGACTCGAACCAACGACCTCTGCGATGTCAACGCAGCGCTCTTACCAGCTGAGCTAACCGCCCATACGCTGTGCATTATACCGACTCTTTCCTCAAAATGCAAGTCTGGTTTTAGGGTTGGGAGCACGAAAAGGCCGAAGATCCGCCAACAACTCACTGAGTCTGGGTTCGATAGTTAAATCCCACCCCTGCAATGATGATCAAAATAATGGCAATCCCCCCCAGGATGATGCCGGACATCCCGCCCACTTGCTGGTAGAAGGTGAGGCCAGCGGGGGAGGGATAGGTATCCGTGTTTGGAGGATAAGGGGTATCGTCTTGATTCTGATGAGCAGAGTAGGCTTTTTGGGCTACCCCCAATCCAACCGAAATGACCACGCTGACCAAGAATACTGCCAATACCGTGCGCTTAAATTTCATCCTAAGGGCTCCTTTTTTCATCCAGTGTCGCAATGATTATACTCCGATTGGCACTCCTTAAAATTATAAAAGCCATTCGGAAAAAGTTGCATGTTTCCTTATTCCTTGTTGTACACCTCCTTAGAGGCTGAGGGAAAGGTGGGAAACAGATAGGTTGCTGCCAGCTTCTGAGGCTATCCATTACTCGTGCTTGTTGGTACAATCCTTTGGACTGAGAAGGGGAGACGAGGTTTTCCTTACGAGGAGTGTTGAAACCTGGTCTCCCTTCCTCCTAGCATGATTACCATTGAACGACTTATGTTTTAAATCTTAGCGCCTTGCCAGGCATGGAGTACGCCAATGAAAATATTAACCGATAAAGCTGCCAATTTTACATTCGAAGAAGAGAAAGCATTTGACCTAAATGTAGCCCCTCTTTATATTCAATTTCCGGAAGGGGAAATGGACTCTGCCCAACTCTCCCCCGATAGCCTTTACGAACGCCTCAAGGCCATGAAGCCCAAAATACCCACAACGGCTCAACCTTCTTCGGGCATTTTCAAGGAGATGTATGAAAAATTGGCCGAGTCCGGGGAGAAAATCCTCTCCATTCATCTTTCAGAGGGATTAAGTGGAACCATCCAGTCAGCGCGCCTGGGTGCGGAACAAGCCCTGGGGGCAGATGTCACCGTTTTTGACAGCATGACCCTCTCCGGCGGGCAGCGTTTTCAGGCCATGGCCGCTTCCTTGGCAGCCAAAGCTGATTGGGCCATGGAGGCCATTTTGGAACGCCTGCACGACATCCGTGACAAAGTTGAGGTCGTTTACGCCTTAGATACCCTTGAATATTTGGCGCACGGAGGGCGAATTGGAAGGGTGCAGTCCTTATTAAGTTCTGTCTTGAACATTAAGCCCGTTATCCACGTCGATAAAGAGGATGGTAAATATTCTACCTTGGGGAAGGTCCGCACCTTGCGACGTTCAATCGCTATGATGACAGATCATATTGAAGGCCTTTATACTCGAGAGACGCCCCTGTGGATAACCGTTTTGCACGGCCAACTGGGCGAGGACGCTGAACGTCTGGCCGCAGCCCTCAAGGAACGCCTGAACGTGGAACGCTTGGAAATCCTCCGTGTTACCCCCATTTTAGGCGTACACACTGGACCAGGAATCGTGGGGTTGGCCGCCATGCCCATGAACTTGATCTCTGACTTGTTGTAAGCGGTGCTGAACTGACTCCTATAAAGTCCCCGGCACTTGTCGCTTCGTTACAAAAGTGCCGGGGATTTCTTTGTTAGGGGGTAGATTAAGCCTCTTCAGACTCGGGGAAACACTTGCACTTTATGCCCGTATTCAACTCTTCGGGCCAGCATTTATTGGCTGAAATGCAGGTAGATTTTTCTTGCTCTCCGCTCTCGAAACGCTTGGGAAGGTCAGGTTCACGGATGAGCGGTCGGGATAGGGAGATAAAGTCAGCCAAGCCACTTAAGAGAGCACGCTCCATCACCTTGCGGGAACGGAAACCGCCCACGGCGAGAAGGGGTAAATCCGTCTGGGGACGAGCTTCCTGGACTAGGGGTAAAAAATATCCCTCCTCTTCCGGTTTGAGAATCTTTTTCTGGATACTTTGATACCGAACGCCGCCGCTGATCTCTACCCCATCTAATTCCATTTCTATAAATTGAGCGATGATTTGCGCCCCTTCCTTGGGGGATATTCCCCCCTCTGGGCCGTCAGCCATCCCAAATTTGATAAATACTGGATAGTCCTGTCCGACTTCTTCCCGCACCGCGCGACAGACGCGGCGCAGAAAGCGTGTTCGATTCCAGACATTCCCACCCCACTCGTCAACCCGTTGATTAGTGAGGGGGGATGTGAACTGGCTGATCAAATAGCCATGTGCCCCGTGGATTTGTACCGCGTCAAATCCGGCCGCTTTAGCCCGGCCCGCGGCTTGGGCATAAGCCTGAATGACGTATTCAATTTCCTCTTCGGTCATGGCCCGGGCTGAGCGTTTATAATAAGGCTCTCCCATAGCAGATGGGGCCAGGGTTTCTTTGACCGTCTTCGCCGAGCTATTGCCCCCGCCATGATTGATTTGAACGGCAATCTTCCCGCCTTCTTCGTGAACCGTGTCCGTCAACTGTGTCAACGCGGGAATAAGCTCATCGCTATAAATGCCGGTCATTTCCGGGTGGCATTTTCCGCCCGGGTCAACGTACATGTGACCGGTGATGATCAAGCCCACCCCGCCTTGTGCCAATTCCCTGTACAGGGCTTCCTGGGTGGGTTTGGGAAAGCCTTTTTCGTCGGCCATCTTTTCTGCAGTTGCGGAACGCACCAGACGATTGGGGATTTCTAAGGACCCAATTCTTCCGGGAGTGAAAAGCATATAAAGTCTCCTTCTCTACGAAAAACAAAATCGCCCAGCGTCGGCTGAGCGATTGAAGTCTGAGGCGGAGGGGGTGGGATTCGAACCCACGATCCCCAAGGGGATACGCGCTCTCCAGGCGCGCGCACTAAGCCAGACTATGCGACCCCTCCGAGCGTACTTATTCTATTGCGGCGAGATTATACCAAAGGGGGGGACGGGTGGCAACAGGTGTCAGGGGAATTGGCAGGGTAATTGCATTTGGAGGAAATATACTTCCGGCTCCAAAGGATAGCGATGGTTTTGCCAAAGGCACACCTTCAATATCCGGATGAGCTCCATAAAATCCATTTTGTGCTGAAGGTTCTTTTTAATCCTACGATACCCATCACCAGGTTATAAACCGCGAAGAGTTCCATGGCAAAGGGCAAATATCCCCCATAGCCTAAGAGGGGCATTTCGAAAATCCGGGCAAAGTCTACAAAGGGGACTTGATAAATCCACTTGGGGTAGGAATAATAATTCCACATTTCCCAAAAAAAGGCCGTGACCAGGGCGCCGCTCCACAGTGCGAACACCCCACCCCAAATCCCTTTTTCAAGCGCCTCTTTAAGGTTGGGGTTTCCCATCCAAACATTGACAGCTTCGACAATAAAATACACCGACAGCCACACAAAGGGAAAAAAATACCTTGGCCACATTAACATCAGCCCCAGCATGACCCATCCCAAGATGAAAAAACCTCCCACGCCCCAGGGCGGAACATGGACCTCTAATCCCCTTTTTCGATCCTGGATGAAGTTTAATGTACCCATTAATTCCGTTGTCCCGAAAACGGCGGGAATGACGGTGGAAAAACTCAGGCTGGCGAGGAGGGCATATTCGAGATTTGTAAAGGTTTCCCGTCCCACATAGATCCAGTTTTCGAGGCGTAAGTTGAAAAGCTCGAACAACCACCACACCGGCGCTGAGAGCAAGAACAAGCCCACATATTTTTTCCAACTTCGCGCGCTCAAAGACGTGCCCTTGCGCCAGTAGACCAATCCATCGACCGCCAGAGCATAGCCCAACCACAAAGGGAAAAAGGCCCACTGCGTGCGGAGACCATCAAGGAGCCAGTTAAGGGGCCAAAAGATGGCGATGAGGGCGAGGCCAATCCATCCGGAGAGGGGAAGTTTACGTCTTTTCATGGGGAATGCGGGGGTGCTGGGGTGTGGGGGAGCTAGGGTGCTGGGGAGCAGGGGAGAAGGGGTAGGAGATGAAAGCAAATGGGGGTGCTGCTCCAATAATACCACATAGGCTTGTAGTAGCGCACGAGA
>JAANWX010000021.1 GCA_018263575.1 Chloroflexota bacterium
CCTCTAACTCTGCGAGAGCCTTTTCTCGCAGAATAATTTCCTGATTCTTTTCCAATTCTTGATATTTCTCTACCATCTTTCCAATCTCCTCTTATTCTACCCAATAAGGTTGGGTGTCTACCCGTGAGGAAAAATGTTCACACCAACGACAACCTGACTACGGACTACCAGACTACCGACTACCGACTACCGACAACCAGACCACCGACTACCAGACCACCGACTATCAGACTACCAGACTACAGACTACCAGACCACCGACTACCCGACCAACGAAACCAACTTCTCCGGTTGCCGTGCGAACGTCTCTATCGGCATCTCCCCCTTCGTCAACCCCAGCAGTGTCTCGTTGAGGGCTTGGTTAACGGGTGTGGGCACGCCTAATTTCTCCCCAAAGCGGACAACGGCCCCGTTCAGATAATCCACTTCGCTGCGTCCCCTCCCGCTGTGCAGATCGATGTGGAAGGAGGGCATTTTCCCACCCCGTCCACTGCCAACGGCTTTTTGGAGCAAGGGTTGGGAGAGGCGGGGAGGGAGGAAGCGCACGCCCCAGGCCAGGAGCTTGACGGGGGTCCCGGGTAAGTTGACCGGGCGCAAGTTTTGAGCGCGCATCACGGCCAGCGCCTCGCGGAGTTGGCGGACCTCCAGGCGGTGCAGGCCAGGGTGGGCGAAGATCTCGGCCGGCGACATATCTAAAATGGCCGAGCTGGCGTTTGCCAAAAGATTGGTGAGCAGTTTCGACCATTTCATGGCCGCTGGTTGGGCGTAGCGCTCCGCGTTGAGGTTGGCCTGGTTGCAGGCCCTCAACAGACGCTGGGAGAGAGGGTACCCACCAGCTATCCCCATCCCCCGATTCTTCTCCAGGCGGATGTTCCCGGCTTCTATGCGCCCTATGGCGCTGGTCACCGTTCCGGGAATGATCCGGTCATGCCCCAATCCCCGGCCAAGGGTGACTTCGTTTTCCACCCCGTTTTGGAGACAGAGAAGGGGGGGGATTTTCTCCTTGTGGGGGAATAAATCTTCCAGCATGGTTTTTGTGTGATACGACTTGAGAGCGAAGATGCCGATCTCAAAAGGGCCGTTTTCAAGGGCTTCTTCCAGGCTGCCCACCACATGGGGGTCAGGAATGGTGTGCGTCTTTTCCCCAAGTGCTAGTTTCATGCCCCGTGCGCGAATGGCTTGAGCCACTCCCGGGCGTTCTAAAAATACGACTTGATTGCCCTGCAGGGCCAGGCTTCCGCCAATGTAAGTGCCAATGGCGCCGGCGCCGAAGGTTAAAATTTTTAAGGGAACCTGAGAATTAGTGGGCATAGGTTATTCCTTGGTGAAGAGTGAAACATAATGAGTGACTTCAGGTTTTAACGCTCACGTTATATCTTCTAAAAAAAATGAGGGATATGTAGTCGAGATTTCTATATCTCGCTGAGGTGGTTTTGACTCACCCAATCGCAAAATTCATCCAATGAGGGGAATAGTTTCGTAGAAAGAGCGCGGATGACCCAATTTTTCTCCATGGGCGAGATGGTAAAGATAGTTTTCCCGTTATCATAAGCGCGGATCATTTCCAGGGCGGTGCCCAGGCTGGCTTCCGGAAGATAGGAGATGACCATATCCGATGCGCCGGCTTCAGCCGCCATTTCGAAGAGGACTTGCTTGGCGCGTTGGTCATTATAGTCCACGCTGTCGGGAAAAAGCGAGAAAGGATCAACGATTTTTGCGTCTGGGTGGTTGATTTTAACAGCCTCGCGGATACGTTCTCGGTAGTCTTGCCCTTGGATGCCATGCCCTTTTATAGAGCCTTGCATAACCCCGGCGATGAAAATTTTCATAATCTTCCCTCATCCTAACCTTTGCTTTGCACGCCTTGGCGTCCCAGGGTGAGAAGGGACTTGTTCCCCTGCCCCCCGTCTCCCTGCTCCCCTGCCCCCCGTCTCCCTGCTTCCCTGCTTCCCTGCTTCCCTGCTTCCCTGCTCCCCTGCTCCCTTGCTTCCTCTGTATCCTTTACGTCTTCTTATAGATGCGGCCGAGCGTTATGTCCGTGAATGCTCCAGCCTCTATTTTGTGGCTCATAGACCAGGCTGGTGAACCCTGTATTATAGAAGCGAAAATTAGGGCCTAGAAAGTTGGGGCTAGGTGTTAGTCCAACAACAGCGTGCATGACCATATTCAGCAGTCCCCCATGGGAGATGATAAGATAATCCCCAGACGGGAGTTTCATGAGTCCGTTCAGTGCCTGGCTGGCGCGCAGAAAAAGCTCCCACTGGCTTTCGCCGGTCCCTGCAACGGGTTGGTAAAGGGGAGTGAAATCCGGGGGTGGGACTTTTTCAAGGGCTTCTTCATGGAGCAAACCGGCCAGTTTACCGTTGTTCCGCTCCATCCATACGCGGTCGAAGTCCAGGGGCAGTTCTAAGGCCTGGGTGATGATTTCCGCTGTCTCCTTGGCACGGGAGAGGGGGCTGGCGATGGCCTGGTCGAAATGGATTTCGTTTTCTAGCCAATACTTTCCCAGCCGTCGCGCCTGTCCCCGCCCCTTTTCGGTGAGCGGAAAGTCAGCGTGACCCTGATGACGCTTCTCGGCGTTTCCCACGGATTCGCCGTGCCGCAGGAGGGTGAAATGATAGGTTGGGGTGGGGGGATGGAGTGAGGACATGGTGGGTGTGTTGGGAAACTGGTATATCGGTAGATTGGGAAATTGGTTTGCGTTTGTGGGTAAATTGGCTCCTTTGGCTCTTCTGATTCCTCTATCTCCTAACCTCCTAACTTCCTAATTTCCTCTTCCCACTCCCTTGCCCCGCACAGAAAAGAGACGCCGTCCATGACGCACTTCCCGGCAGGCTGCACTTGGTCAAGGACGAGGACTTCGTCGTTGGTGCCGATGGCTGGAGATTTCTCATAAGTAGTAAACACGCCCACCCCCGGTGACGTTACGGGGACAGCGTGAGCCTTGAGAATCTTGAAGCGCTGGTCTTTCCAAAACGTGTACGTTCCCGGCCAGGGATGGAAGGCGCGTATTTTGCGCGCCAAGAATTCCGCGGACTGGTTAAAGCCCAGTTCTCCGTCTTCTCGATTCAGCAGGGGGGCGTATGTTGCGCCTTTATCCCCTTGGGAACAAGGGTTGAGCGCACCCATTAAGTAGAGGGGGATGGTTTCCACGAGCAGGTCGGCGCCCAGTTGGGCCAAGGTATCGAAGAGTGAGCCGGCTGTGTCCTCCGCCCGGATGGGGACCGCTCGTTGGCTGAGGATGGGGCCGCTATCCAACCCCTGTCCCATTTTCATGATCGTCACCCCCGTCTCCTCATCCCCGTGGAGGATGGCGGCGTTGATGGGGGAGGCTCCCCGCCAGCGCGGCAGGAGCGAGGCGTGCACGTTGAGGCAGCCCTGCGGGGGGAGGTCAAGCACCTCCGGGGAGAGAATCTGCCCAAAAGCGGCCACCGCGATAAGTTCCGGCGCCCAAACCGAGAGCTGCTCCAGTGCGTCGGGTGTGTTGATATCTTGGGGCTGAAAGACGGGAATCCCCAATTCCTCCGCCAAAACCTTGACCGGTGGCGGCCGGAATTCTCTCCCCCGCCCGGCCCGGCGATCGGGCTGTGTGACTGCGCCCGCCACATCGAATTTCTCCGCCAGGGCACGCAAGGTGGGGAGGGCAAAGTCGGGCGTTCCCATGAAGACGATTTTTGTTTCCATGGGGGTATTTTAGCATAAGGTGGGGGAGGGAGAAGGGATACCATTGTCTATCGTCTCTTCTAATGATACTATTCCCCCGTTGACAACTGAAGACTATTTGTAACCGTTCAGCCCCTTCCACCAAAGCAAACTTCAAAAGTCTCGGAGAATGCTTCTGAAGAAGTTTCACGAGCGCTTCCGAACTTTAAGGGCGATAAACTTTGTTTTGAAGACTTTTGAAGTCTATATCGCCGGGGTGGTGAACGCTTACGACTATTTTATACAAGGAGATTTAATGACTGTTCAACCCGCTGATTCATCAACGGTTATTCTTGTCACCAACGATGGGATGGGAAAGGCCGATACCGAATTACAGCATAAGCTTATCAGCACGTATTTGCGCTTGTTAGACGAAAACGATTATTTGCCGGCTGTGATTTGTTTTTATACCGAGGGAGTCAAGCTGGTGGTGGAGGGTTCTCCCGTTTTGGAACTTTTAGAATCCTTGGAAGCGAAGGGTGTGCGTTTGATCATTTGTGGCACTTGTTTAACTCACTTTGATTTGCGGGATGAGGTTCAGGTAGGCATTGTTGGGGGGATGACGGATATTATTGAGGCCCAGTGGCGGGCCGAAAAAGTGATTACCATATAAAGAGGAAAATTATGAGCTTAGAAAACAAAACCATTTATTTCACAAGGGGTGTCCCCCCCGTTGAAGCTTTTCCGACGCAGCAACTTCAAGAATGCGCTGCTACAGTTTTAGAAGAGCATAGCGACACGGTCCTTCAGTATCACCCGTCTATCGGTTACCTTCCCCTGCGGGA
Organism: Chloroflexota bacterium; assembly: GCA_018263575.1. Classification (GTDB taxonomy): domain Bacteria; phylum Chloroflexota; class Anaerolineae; order Anaerolineales; family UBA11858; genus B10-G9. The sequence continues at coordinate 4,488 of JAANWX010000021.1, forward strand.
ATGGTTGGCACAACGGCACGCTGCTCAACCCCAGGAGGTGATGGTGGGTAACGGTTCTCTGGAGCTTCAGGGTTTTTTGGCCGAATTGCTCACATCCCCCGGAGATGTTGTCTTTGTAGAAAAACCCTCTTATGACCGCGCAATCACCGCCTTCAGCAAGAAGGGATTAGAGGTCGTAAGCGTCCCCTTGGAGGGGGATGGCTACCGTGTGGACGCTCTCGAAGCGCTTGTGAAAGAACACCATCCAAAATTTTTCTACATCATCCCCGATTTCCAGAATCCCAGCGGAATTACCACCTCGCAGGCTAAGCGAGAGGGCTTGATCAAGCTGGCCCAACAATACGATTTTTGGATTTTGGAAGATAATCCGTATCGAGACCTAAGATATTGGGGCGAGGAAATCCCATCTATTTATTCTGTCCAGCAAGCGCTTACCCAGGATGAAGGCAAGGGCAAAGTATTTTTCTTCTCCTCTTTCAGTAAACTTCTCAGCCCAGGCATGCGCGTTGGGTACCTGATAGGGCCTCAGGACATGTTGAAAAAAGTCGCCAAGATAGCAGAGGACGCCTATATTACCCCCAATATGTTGAGCCAGGGAATTGTGAGTGACTATTGCCGGCGGGGATGGTTGGAGCCCGGTATTGACCGCTTGAGAAACTTGTACCGCCCCAAGCTGGAGACCCTTATCGACGCCTTAGAGACACACATGCCCCAGGCGCGATGGACCAAACCAGAAGGTGGATTCTATTTGAGTCTGTATTTGCCCCCAGAGGTGGATTTGGAGCATTTCAGGGACCAGGCGCATGAGAAGGGCGTTGTCCTAAGTGATGGAAATGGTTTTTTCGCGGATAACGATGGTGATTCCTTCCTGCGCTTGCCTTTCTGTGCCCTTTCTAGCGAGGAGATTCGAGAAGCGGTAAAGCGTTTGGGGTTGATTATGCAAGCGGCCAATCGGGAATAATTTCATCAATCTCCGTCATCAAACGGATGGTTTCCCGTAGAGCAACGACCACCCGGCTGTAGTGGCGCACGTCGTCAAAGTCTAGAGCACGTTTGGCGCGTTTGCGATCTTTGAGCCATTTATCTAGAACCTGATAGCCGCCCATCTGGAATTCCCACACCTCCGGTTCGACTCCTTCGAAGTATTGTTCATCGTTGATGTAAACTCGTCCCTTTTCTAATGTTTTGCCGCTTTCGGGATCGGGATCACCGGGCGGTAGGTAACGTGGATGGCGGCTGATGACCTGGTTTGTACCATCGATGTCGAACCGGACACCTGTTTGTTGTAAGATCTCGGCTTCCATCAGGTGCAGGGAGACCAACTCACGCCCCTTTTTGGCCAGGGCACGGAAGAGGGCCAGGTCGCTGGTGATGGGTAAGCGGGGGAAGTCGATCTTGAGGAATTCGGCATAACGTTCCCGGTAGGTGGGGGAATGGAAGACGGCATAAGTGTAGTGGAAGATGTCTTCCGGGCCGAAGTTCTTTTCGAGGTCACCGATCCCTTCGGAAACGAAGCCTAGACCCAGCCTTTCTTTCGTATAGGCAATAAATTTCAGTGAGAGATTGGGGCGCCGGGTTTTGTAGGGTTCTTGGTCCTCGAACATGCTCATGGTGAAGGAGCCGCTGCTGCCGCTGCGTTTTTTCTGTTTTGCTGGGGTGTTGTAGAGGTAGAGGGGGAATAAAACAGGCGTTCCGCGATTGCTAAAAAATGTTCTATTGTCGGTGAAAAAATTTGTAACTATAAAATGGGCGTATGGAGCACCGACTACTTGACGCATAGCTAGCAATCCTAAATTATCAGCCAACATATGTTTCATAACATCATATCTTGGGCGGTCCACCATATCAACAGAATAGTAAATGGAGCGAATATCGAAAGGACGATAGAGGCATTTCGTAAAGTTTGAATCCCAATTGTTCTGCTCTTGTAGATCTCTTCTTGCTTTCGTCAAACTCCAGGAATTTGTGTCGTTCAAATCATATCGTTGGGCTAAGTCGTCATCATCCAATTTGGTATCGCGAAAGGCTGCTATTCTCTTGCGTAGCTTGTCTTCATTGAAATCGATTACAAAATCATCGCGGTGGGTTTTGATGCCGCTGGAATGGACGGGGAAGATGTCGGCCACGCTCCATCCTTTTTGATACTCCCTGTAGAGATCAAAGTCTTTGGGCACCAGGAAATAGTACGGCTCGGTTGGAGTCAGTTCTTGCCACGCGGTGGTGCTGACGTCCTGTGCGAGGAGGGCTTGGTATTTGTCCTCGCGGCGGCCCCACAGGTCGGCGTAGTGCGCCCTCACCCCCAGCCCCTCTCCCCCAGGAGAGGGGAGTTTCACGGCGAGCAAGATGGCCACCCCCTGGCGGATGTCGAAAACGTTTTTGTCCACCCCTCCGTCAGGAGCGGTTTCCCCCATCAGGGCGTTACCATGGAGGTTGAGGATATATAATTCGTCGAAATCGTTGAGCAGCTCCTGGCGCATCCCTCGGTGAATCAGCCCGGAAAGGTAGGAATGGTTGGTGATCATGCCGATCAGGCCGTGGCCGGTCTGGTTGATGCGATGGTGGGCAAAACGCAGGAATTTGATGTAATCGTCCGAAAGAGGTTGAATGTTACGCTCGTCTCTCACGGCGCGTTTGTAGCGTTGCATTAGCCTTTCAATGTATTCCCCCTTGTTGGCCGAACTGACAGAGTAGGGAGGATTGCCCAGGATGATCATGATAGGTGCGTCCTCTTTGATCTCGGCGGCGGCGTTGGCCTCCTCAGTGATGTAACGGGCAAAGGGAGCCGCCTCTTCTTGGAAAAGAGGTTTCCCCAGTGTATTGGTGAGGTAAACGCCCAGGCGTTGATCGCCCTGGAAATGGTAGCCCAAATCTTGAAGCTGGAGTCCCAACTTCATGTGGGCTACCGCGTAGGGAGCCATCAGCAACTCGAAGCCGAACAAACGTGGCAAAAGTTGGTCTTGAACATAATTCTCCCACATGCCGGCCATACCCATTTCATCCAAGGCTTCGTAAACGTGCTGGATGACAAAATACAAGAAAGTAGCTGTTCCTACTGCTGGGTCGAGAATTAAAGTATTCCTGTCAGCCAATCCGTCGGGTTTGTCAAAACGGGTTTTGAGTAGATGATCTAAGGAACGCACAATGTAGGAGACCACCGGCTCAGGAGTGTAATAGACGCCTCGTCTTTGGCGCATGTCCGGGTCGTAGATTCTCAAGAAGGTTTCGTAGAAATGTACTACTGGGTCTTCCTGCCGGGTGGCTTTTCCAAAATCCTGCAGGACGGCGTGTATATCAGCGCGGGCCAGTAAATGGGCTATATCATCTACTAACCAGGCGATACGCTCGTCCAGATCAGGCCCAGCAATCTCGTGGAAGAGTTTGCGCAAGAAGGGATTGGTTTTGGGGAGATTCCAGGCTGCTTTCTCTCTGCTAAATATTTCTCCTTCCTTGACTCGAATCCGGGCTGCGAACAGCCCATAAGTGATGGTCTGGGCGTACATATCGGCAAATTGTTTAACGCTTAAATCTGGAATCAAGGTTGTTTGAAAAGCTCTTAATTGATCATGTAAGGCCCCAGAGTCTTGTTCCTTGAGGAAAGCTTCCTTGAGCACATCCCGGAGCATACGCGCTAAAGCAGCCATATGTTCGGCCAGTTTCTCTGAGTTGCTAATGGTTGGGCCTTGGTGGGTAAGAAAGCGTGTAAGCAGGTCGTGAAGTTTCTCGAGGTCGCCTTTCTCCGCGCGGATACCGTCCCCAGCGTGCTTTGGTCTCCCTAACCGGATCTTGTCGTGAAGTTCGCCGTTCACATACCAGCGGAAATCGAGATAGTCGGTGAGGATGAGATTGTTCAGCGATTCGCGATAACGCCCCATTTGTTCTGAGCGTTCTTCGTGGTGGAGGCCTGTGTCGATGTCTTTGGTCTCTACGTAGCCAATGGGTGTTTTTCCCCGTAGAATGATGAAATCTGGTGCGCCGCACTCCACACGCTTCGGATCGTTGATGGCTTGGACGCCATCGGCTAAGCTTTCCAAGAGTTCTTCCAACGCTGAACCGTGCGAATATTCGGTCGCTTGGCCAGTTTTGAACCTGTCGCGAAGTCTATTTAGGTAGACTTTGACATTGGTGGTCATGGGGCTTCCTTTTCTGGAAAGTCACTGTGAATGGCCTACTAGATATTTTACCAAAGAAGGACATGATTTGCATTTTTAGTCAATTACTCCGGATAAGTCAAAGTGACTACCGTACCCTTCCCCCTGCTACTGTCTACTTTAATCCTGCCATCACGGTTATTAACCAGCCCCTTTACAATATACAATCCCAAACCGGTGCCTTTTCCGGCTTCTTTGGTGGTGAAAAACGGTTTGAAGATGTGCTCCAATACGTCTTCAGGAATTCCTTCCCCCTCATCAATGACTCGAATTACGAATTCACCTTCCTCAGGGTGGTACCTACTCTGGAGGGTAATTTGGCCTCCATCTGGCATGGCATCGCGGGCGTTGGTCAATAAGTTGATCAAAATTTGCATGATACGATCACGATCACAAATGAAGGGCGGCATATCTTCATCTATCTCAGTGTTGATGGAAATCTTGTCATAATTTGCAAATTGATGCTCTATGAGCACCAGGGTGTCTTCCACAATATTGTGGATGTATTGTGGGGCGAGGTTGGCGGGAGCAGGATGGGCGTAGTTGTACAAGGAACGAACGATCTTGGTACATCGCAAAACACTTTCTTTGATGGTTTTCAATCTGGATTCTAAGACGGCTGCGTCTACGTTTTCCCTGGCGGATATTGCCAGCAGATAATCGCTGGTGGTAAGAATCCCTTGCAGGGGAGAGTTTAGCTCATGAGCAATGCCAGTGGATAAAACTCCCAAGTCAGCCATTTTTTGGGCCTCCATGGCTTTTTGTTGTACTTGTTTTCGTTCCTCCATTTCACGTCGCAATTCTTCTGTCTTAGTCTCTACCTTTTCGCTAAGTAGTTCTTGATATTCTAATAATTCTTGTCTGGCTTTTACTTCATCCGTGATGTCGTGACTTATTACCTGTAGCGTTTTTTGGTCGGGAGAGGGTACATAGATATTGTAGAAATATCTCCCCGCTCTTTCATCATTGAAGTTAATAGTTTTGTTCTTCGAGAGAGCAATTTGAAAATGTTTCGATCGGGCTTGAAAAACATCCTCAGGTAATATGTCTGCTAGATTTTCTCCAATCAGGCTTTCCATATCGCCACCCAAGCTCTCCACCATAGCATGGTTTATGGCAAGGATGTTATAAACCTTGTCGACTTCCATTAATAAGAGGGGAGAATTCTCAAATAGTCCCCGGTATTTTTTCTCGCTAATTCGCAGATTATGTTCTGCTCGTTTTCGTTCCTCTACCTCTTTTTTCAGAGAGTTGGCAAGGGCTTGACTCTGCTGGAGCGAGTTGTTGAGGCTTTGCGTAATCGCTCGAATAGAAATGATCAAAGCCATCCCAAGCCAAAAGAATATGATACTGGTATTTTTCCAGACAAAAGTGGCATCTGGTTGAATTAAGTCTATCAGATCATCAAAGGGATACTTGAAAATTCCGTATT
>JAANWX010000022.1 GCA_018263575.1 Chloroflexota bacterium
TCTCATATTCAACATGGGATATGCTGATCGTGATCCCGCGCTCTCTTTCTTCCGGTGCGTTATCGATCGCCTCGAAGGCTTGAAAGTCTGCAAATCCCTTCATCGACAGCACTTTCGTCATCGCGGCCGTCAGCGTTGTTTTCCCGTGGTCAATATGTCCTATCGTTCCCACGTTCAAGTGCGGCTTTGTCCTTTCAAATTTTTCCTTTGCCATAATTGCTCTCCTTAGAAATCAAACCTGTCAAATTCTTACAAGCCATAGTAGAGCCCCCGATGGGATTTGAACCCATGACCTCATTCTTACCAAGAATGCGCTCTACCCCTGAGCTACGGGGGCCGGCTTAATCAGCTATACACTGAAAATCAAATATCTTCTGCCAGTGAATGGCTTCTTAGTGGGCGGGGACGGATTCGAACCGCCGTAGGCGTCTGCCAGCTGATTTACAGTCAGCCCCGTTTGGCCACTTCGGTACCCGCCCAGATTCATTATCCATAAAAAATAACTGCTGTAACAGCAGTTATCAGAAGCCGACGATGGGATTCGAACCCATGACCTGTCGCTTACAAGGCGACTGCTCTACCAACTGAGCTACGTCGGCACAAGCGACTCACTACTTCTGATTAAAGCGCAGGCATTATAACAGAAGCACCCATGAACTGCAAGACTAAAACTAAGCGTAGAGCAATCACATTAGGATTTAAGGACAGAGTATATGCCAATATTGCTAAGTCGCTAACAACGATCCTAAACGATGGTCGTTAGCGACAAGGGAGTTTATCAGGTTCACCAAGAAACGTCAATGCCAGTGTCACACGAAACCAGGGCAAACGTAATAGCCTATTATTACTTAGACTGGCGCACCGGGATACTTAAATAGAATGTGCTCCCGTTTCCAAGTTCGCTTTCAAGCCATGTTTTGCCCCCATGCTGTTCGGCTATAGATTTTACAATTGCCAGGCCTAAGCCTGTTCCACTTTGGACGTTCACATCCCGTCGCTCAACTCTATAGAATTTTTCATAAAGGCGTTCTTGGTCTATAGGGGATATACCTACACCCGTATCTTGGACTTCGAAAATCATTTGGGCGTCTTCTACACGGTACCTGACCCATATCCGCCCACCTTCAGGGGTGTATTTAATGGCATTCTCAACCAAATTGTGAAGTGCTTGTTGTACTAAGGCCTGATCAGCTTTTATTAGTGGGGAAGTTTGAGAGGCCGCAGAAACTTTCAAGTCAATACTCTTTTGTTGAGCGTGTAATTTGAGCGCCTCCACAGTTTGGGAAACAATGTCATGCACAGAAAGCATTTCCAGCTTCAACCCCACTTCAGCTTCTATGCGTCCTAAATCTAATAGATTTTTGACCAATCTCGACATGGACTCTACGCTAGATACAATTTTTCCCACATATTCCAATTGTTTTTTATTCAGATCGCCAACCATTTCAAGCATAGTCGCATACCCCCGCATCAGTGTTAGCGGGGAGCGTAAATCGTGACTTACAGTAGAAACAAAGTTGGATTTCAATTCATCCATCTCTTTAAGATGGGTAATGTCCCGCAGAACACAGACTTGGCCCAATTGTTTCCCTTCTCCTACAACAGGGGATGCTATTGCCAAGAATACTCGACCATCCTTCATGGGCACCTCTACTGAATTTTGATCTTCTTCTTTATGTGAGAGGAGATCAATTAAGACTGATGGGATGGTAAGTGTCTCCAGTGACTGCCCAATACCGGAAGTCCCATCTTTAACATCCAAAACCTCCCAAGCGGCTGGGTTTGCCAAAAGCAAACGATTCAAGTGATCGATGACTAATACTGGGTCAGGCGTAGAAGCCAAAATTGCCGCCAAACGTTGGCGACCAACTTCTGCTTTTTTAAATAATTGGGCATTTGTCGTAGCTAATACAGCTTGACCGGCCAAGGTGACAATAAATCGCATTTCTTCATTCGTAATAGGGTGGGCGTTATCATAAGCTAGCCATAAAGCGCCATAATATTGTTTCTCATCCCGGAGCGCTACGGCCAATACTGCTCCTGGAAGTGATGAAGTGTACTGGCCTAGATATAATTGAGCAACACGCGAAGGACTTTGTAAGCGTACGTGTGGATATTCCTTAACAAATTCGAGAATTTGAGGATCCAAAGCAGCATATTTTTTTGATGAATCCCCCACACCAAAACTGGTTATTTTAGAAATCCCATGTAATTCGCCAGGCATAACTTCAGGGGTTAATACAATTCGTGCAGAACTGCCACCCGAATCCAAGGCAGACTCTAAAATTGGTTGTACAGCTTCTTCAATCTCCAATGAAGATGCAACCGCCTGGCTGATTCTCAATAAATGACTCAACTCTTGCATACGTGCCCGCAAGGCCTGGCGCATCTTTTCAAATGAATGCCGTAATTGTCCAAGTTCATCAACTTGCTTTCCCACTTTCAGAGAATGGTCTAAATTCCCTTTTGCTATGCGCTTGGTCTCATACATCAAAGAATGCAAAGCACCAACAACTGAGTTCAAACTTATATAAAGACTTCCTATAGCAAAAACCCCTAAGATTATGATTACACCTGATATGGGTGTTGCAAGTTCTAGAGCTAACTCCTGAGCTTGACCAGCAGGGACAGTCAATAGAACCTGCCATGGGGAATCTATGGAAGTTTTGGTATACACAAGGTGGCGGGAACCATCAATCATCGCGGTTTTGTAAAAGTTTTTTTGAGCTTTTCCTTCATAATCCTGAAAACTCAACTGTGTATTACCATGACCAGAAGAGTATAAGATTTGACCCTGTTCATTGAGAATATAACCTTTTCCTTGTAAATCGTTCATTTGTTCAAGAGTTTCGGTAATTACTCGGGTTAAGGGATTTACTGTAAGTTCTACTCGTCCTACAAGAATCCCCTGAGGCATCTCTTCCTCATTATAAATAGTTCCTAGGAAGGAAATTTCAGCGGGCGTTCCTCTATCTAAAGAGGGGATAGCGTAAACCTGAACAGGAATGCCATCCAATGCATAGTCTAGTCCATCTTGTTCCGATTGGGAGGATATCTCATGGGAATAGTCTGCCTGAGGATAGGCAAAAATTTGTTCTTTATCCCTATCTAAAACATAGATTTTAGAAAAGAAAGGAACTGAATAAAAACTATTTTCTAACCTAGCTTCAATATTTTCAATATTTTCTAAGTCATCCGGTAAATTATTTCCAATTTGTATAATCAAATTCTGACCAGTAATAATAAAATTTGGGACTTGAGTTATCGTAGTTTCGGCAAGTTTTGACATTTGATTATGAAGGATTTCTATAGCCAATTCCCCAGCTACAAACCAGTTAACGACGATTAAGAGAAAAATTACACTAATAACCCACCAAGCCCCATAACTCAAGAAACGAGCTTCTAGGCTAGTTTCAGCAGGGGAGGGCCGTAAAATGGTTGGTCTCTTTTTTAATTTGGGAATAGATATAGCAATGAATTCGATTAAAAATCCTGCTATTATGAAACTTCCTCCAATAGCAACTATTGATGAGCGTGAATTTGATATTGCGAAATCTAGGCTTTTTGCCATTGACCCAGAAACCCAGTAAACGCCACCAAGTACATGAAGCAATGGATAGAAAAAACTTACTACAAGAGAAGCAATTAACGGTCGACTCAAGGCTCGAAATAACCACGTACGATAATCTTGCCGAGTCGCAACGGAAAACAAGAGAGCCAAAAATGAAACTTCAAGAAGGGTAAAAGGCGAATGCGTATCGAAATACGCCAAAGAGAAGCCCGCCAGCGCACCTAAGATAGCTCCACTATGAGGGCCTAATAACCACCCTCCAAATAAAACTGGGAGAGCTGCAAAAATCATCAAGGCTTTTCCAGTGGCCTGGACAGTCACACCAGGTAGAGGTAATCCGCCCCAGAGAGGTAAGCGGATCCCTACTACTAGGGCTGTAAAAGGAGTCAATATTGCCAATCCCCCAAATATCCACTCCCATGAGCCATTAAGTTTACGCTGATAGCCACGCCAATACCAAGCAGCCCAGAAGATTCCTCCCAGGCCTACCACAAAAGCAAGTATTCCCAACCAATTTGTGGGCCAAATTAAAAAAGCTTGTTGTGGAAAAAGAGAGAATACTAGCGACATAATTTGATAGCAAGCTGAAGAATCAGAGGATGCAAAAAAACCAGAAGAGCCAGAGGAGGCAAATGAGGCTAATGAATCTGAAGCCGGATAATCTTAGAAGCCCTTGCTCAAATACTCACTCCCGATTATAGCACGTACTATAAGATTCGAGGTATCATCTCAAAAATACGGGGCAAGACCTCCGAGGTTTGCCGAAAACCTCGGAGGTCGAAGACCCGGTCTCAGCCCCTCCCCGAAATATTGAGAAGGTACGATTCGAGGGTCAGAAATCTTGACATCGAGACATGGCGAAGACACGAAACAAACATCATCCAAGATACTTCTCATAATCCTCATAGAATCCTCTGTACTCGGGGGGAAGCAAAGCGGCCACATGTGCCAAGACCACGTCCGCGTTGTGTTGACGTGCTTCTCTTCGCGCAGCACCTCTACCTTCTACCGGGGGCAAATGGAACGGCTCTCCAATATGCAACTCTAAGCCCGGCCTTTTCCCTGTGAAGCCTTTTTTTATATAGTCTTCCGTAGTACCCACAATTCCGATAGGAAGAATTGGGACTTGCGCTTTATCAGCAATATAAGCCACGCCCGGTTTCCCACGCTGCATTCCCGGGACGTGCGAGCGTGTTCCTTCAGGAGATATCAACAAAATCTTCCCGGACTTTAAAACATCTATCACCACTCGCAAAGCTTTCCGGTCATAATCTCCCCGGTTTACGGGAACACCGTGGTACATACGCGCCAGCAAAGCTTGGCCTGGCCGATTCCAAACGTCGGCCGCGCCTATAATTTCTGGCGCTATGGGCCAGAACGCAGCTACAAAGGGGACTTCCAAAATAGAAACATGATTCATAGCTATCAGATAAGGCCCTTCAGTAGGGATATGCTCCTTGCCCACGATCTTTACAGGGCCTAATAAACGAAATAAAATCCGAAAGAAAGCCCTTAGAAAACGCCGGTAAATTTTATAAATCATTGGAATATCGTAATCAGCACTTGCCATTTCACTCTCCAGTCTTACTCAAACTGACGAATCAACCGCTCAATCTCCGCCACAACCTCTTCTATCGTCAAATCATCCGTATCGATAACTACGGCATCCTCCGCGGCCCGAAGAGGGGCTACTTCGCGAGTAGAATCGATTTTATCACGCCGGCGCATGTTTTCCAAAATCATTTCGAGATCAGCCTCCTCGCCACGTTCGAGGCGTTCTTCGTATCGCCGTCGGGCGCGCACTTCTGGGGAGGCATCCAAATATATCTTCAGTTCCGCTTCGGGCAAGACCACGGTTCCTATATCGCGCCCCACCATCACCACCTGACCACGTTGACCAATCCGCCGCTGCTGCGCGGTCAACGCAGCCCGCACGCCGCGATAAGCGGACACAACCGACACGTTGGCGTCCACCTCCGGTTGCCGAATCTCCCAGGTAATATCTTTTCCCTCTACGAGGACGTCATAATCACGGCCATCCTCCACTGAGGGCGGTCGAACATCAATGAGAACGCTCTCGGCCAAACCGGTCACCACAGCTTCATCGTCATAAGAAGCATCCCGCTGCCAGGCCATCCAGGTAATGGCCCGATACATGACACCGGTATCAAAATACAAATAACCTATCTTCTCAGCTATCTGATTGCCAATTGTTGATTTTCCCGACGCCGCCGGGCCGTCTATGGCTATGCACGCTGGTAGACTCATAAATTTTCCCTAACAATTATTTTTCTTCGAGAGGCTCTATTAAATTTTCTTCTAGATTTTCTTCCAGAGGAGGCTCATCTTCTGCGCTTTCATCCTCCTCTGTTACAAAGGGGAACAAATCCCACCGCACCCACAACACAGATTTTTCCTTCACGAGAGGTGCTTCGCGGAAAGCTAGCCACGTTTTCCAATGCACGGGGAGCGCTCCATCCCAGGCCGGTGAGGTCTTCAAGACAAAATCCTGTCCCCGGTAGGCTGCTGTCCAAGGTTGAGAGGCTTCGTCCTCTTCAGTAATAATTACCGGAGGGCGCGCGTCCATGATCGCCGACTCACGGAAGTGAACTTCAGCATAACCTCGCAAAACCCAGGGAAGAACCGCTGCCCCATCTTGAACGACAATTTCCAAATTCTCTTGTCGCCCGCTTTCCAGCAAACCCACGTCCCCCAAACTCTCTTGGAGCAAGGCTGCCTGCCCGCCTCCGGCCCCAGGGTACCACAACTCACGTGGGTCGCCGGGGCGCAAATAAGCTACTCCAACCATGGCGGCCAAAGCATAAAACCCCAGGGCAAAACTGATGCCAGACACCACGCCCTTGCGGGCTACAAGCCAACTCCATTCTCCGGCCACAATTGCCGTCGTCAAGGCTGCCAGCAATATCGTTGCCCCAATAATTCCCCATTGCAAAGCCGCCCCCATCTCACTACCGCCAGCGGAAACCAGGGTCGTGAAACTCAACCATGCCAAAGCACACAACACAAAAACAAAAGCTGCCTGCGTGCGCGTCACCCAAAACGCCTTCACAGCGCTTAAGCTTCGCGCCAATTCCATCCCCGCTAACCCCCACAAGGGAATCAAGCTCCAGGCCAAATCATAGACCTGCCGGCCCGGATAAAGTAAGGCCAGTCCCAGAGTTACGCCGAACCATACCAACAGAACTTGAGACGACTTCTCACCCCGCACAAAGCCACGCACACCGCCAACCAGGCCAAAAACCAGGGCCAATGGTTGATAAACCACCAGCGCGGCGGCCAATCTTCCGGCCGGGACAAGGGAAGGCGCCCACCATCCACCCACAAAAGCTGGCAAAGCGCTCATCCAGGCGCTAAGGCCCTGGTAGTGTTGGAGGAAGAAGGTCGCCAACAGAATCAGCATCCCTAGGGGGAGTGCCAAGCCCCAGGGGGAGAATCGTTCCCGCCCGGGTTGGCCGGTCACAGGAGCGGAGAGTCGTCCCAATAAGGAGCGTGCCTCCCAGCGGACGGCCAAAAGGCGGAGCATCCCCAACGTGACGACCATCCCCCAAAGCCCCATCCAGGTCGCCGGGCCAGAGAGCAAGGCCATCCCCCCAAGAAAAACGGCCCACAGCGCTTTTCGATGCCAAAACATTCCCCCAGCCAAGAAGAGAAAACTCACGGCCAGGATTGGGCCACCCGCCAAGCGTGATACGGCTACTAGGCCGGGGTCAAGGGCCAGCCCAAGCGCCATGATCAGAGCAGCTTTGGGGCCAAGTTGATATCGGAAGAGAAAGGGAACCCAAACCAAAAGGCTCCCGGCCAAGGCGGGCCAAAAACGGGCGAGAGCGTTCGTGCTCCCCAATAAGGAGAACGTGCCTTCCGTCAGAATCAGGTAGCTGGTTCGGAAGCCAACCTGAGAGGTCAGGCCTCGCGCGAGTTCCCAGGCTTGGTAGGCCCAACCGGCCTCGAACGCGCCCAAGGGAGCTGAGCCCAACATCAGGGTGCGTACAAAAAGGGCTAGACTGAAAATAACGAAGTAGTAAAGGTGTTCGAAAGTGATTTTCTTGGACATAGGGGTATTATATCGTAGGAGTGGAGGTTGGAGGCTGGATGTTGGAGGTTGGAGGTTGGAGGTTGGATGTTGGAGGTTGGAGGCTGGAGGTTGGAAATTAGATAATGGATATTGGCTATCTCCCTCTTCAGACTACCATTCGTTCACATAAATGGCTGTCTGTCCAAAGCGTACAACCCGGGGGAGGTTTTGGGTGAATTTTGCTTCTTGGAGACCTTGGGGACAATTGGACTCCTCGGCTCGGTAGGTGGTGCGTTCGAGGGAGCCGATGACAACGTATCGGATGTCGTATTTATCGAGGATTGAACGCGCTGTCTCCCATTGGGGCGTGCAGTACAAGGTGATGATGTCACTCTGGCGGGGAGTTACCTGTTCGCTGTTCCCGCGCCATTGAGTCTCGTGAAAATCCCAGCCTAGGACGGTGGGCAATCCGCTGTAGATCGACATGCGGGCAAAGGAGGAGTAGCTCCCGCCCACGGCTTCGGCCACCACGCCAAAGGGAGCGTTTTCCAACCAGGCCGCGGCGTCAGCGTCATCGGGAGAAGAGCGCTCGAAAAAGGCGGCCCCGTCCAGCGTCCGCCCCTGGGAGGGAGAAAAAGCGCTCGTCTTGGCCCACAATCCCTTGACCGGATACACCAGGGCCATCCCCAACGTGATGACCAAAGCTACCAAAAAGAGAGTCGCCCGCACGGGGCGCAGTTTACGAAGCAAGACGACACTCCCATAAGCGGCGGCCACGCTCCACAGCAGCCAGGCCTGGTAATAGAATTTGAAAATCGTATTGATGCGGTACCCGAACATATCTTTCAGAAAGATGAATTCGGGGCCAAGCACCACCACTGCGCCCCACAGGGTCAATAGCAAGACAAAGGCATGGGATGGATTGAGCTTTTGGGGTGTCGCCTCAAGATTGTCAGGGGGCTGAGACCGGGTCTTCGACCTCCGAGGTTTTTGAAGTGCAAACCTCCGAGGTCTTGCCTCGTTTTCTCGAAATGATACTTTTCCAGCTTCTACGGTTGAGGCGCGTTTCTCCCGCCATAACAGGCCTATCACCAAGGTCAGCAGAAGCACCAAAGTCAGCCACGCGCCCGGCCAAACCACCCGGCGGCGGAGGCCTTCCAAGACGGCTTCACGCAGGTTGGGAGCCATCAAAGAGCCTAAAAAGATTTGCTCCACGGAGCCAATGCCGGGTAAAGGAGATAGTACCGCCATAAGGAAAATGAAGAGCAACATGATGCCCAGCAAGGCTCCCGCCAGGCCCAAACTTGCAGCGATTCCTTTTACCAAACGGCGTCGATTTCCGTGCCGCCGCCACAGGTAGAGCAGATAGAAGAAAATGGGCACAAAAAGCGGCCCAAACACAACCCACAAATGGGCCCCTCGCGTGACGTAAATCAGGTTAGGAATGAATCCCCCGGCCTGGGAGGAAAGTCCCAAGAAAAATGGCAAGTAGAAGAAAATGCCCGTTATGCCCAGGGCAAGGCCAAAGCTAACGAAGTCGCCCAAGAGAGCCTTGACGTTAACGCCCTCTTCATCTGGGTTAAAAAATCTCCGCAGGGCATAGGTGCTGGCCAAGACCACCACATAAATGGGCAAGTCCCAGGTGTTGAGGAAACTGATTCCCCCCACGGCGAGCGCGGCCGCGCCAAAAGAGAGGGGAGAAAGGCGGAGAGGGAGGATTCCCAGCCAGCGGAAGGGTTTTTGGTCGGATTCTCGAAAAATGCTCAAGGCCAGGGAGAGGCATAAGAATCCAAAGGGCACGGCTAAAACGTGGGGGTGCAAATCTCCTAACAGGTGAGAAAAGAAAGGGAATTCGTGAATGACCTCTTTGGGGTGGCCCGTAAAGTCCACGTCCTGAATGACGCGGGAAGCCCGCCACCACCACCAATGCCCGAACTCATTCCCCGTGGGCGGGTCGGCCAAGTCGAATATTCCCAACCACTCCCAAAACCCGGAGACCATTTGCCCGGACTCGCCCACGTGCCAGAATATCCCCTTGGCATGAAGGTAGTGCAAAAAACCCTCCCAGTTGCTGACGATGAGGGTGAAGAAAGGGCCGAGGAGGGCGGCGAGGTGGGCGGCCCTCACCCCCGGCCCCTCGCTCTGCGTGCCCTTTGGGCATCCCACAAGGAGAGGGGGGGAAGACTCCCTCTCCCTCTGGGACGCTTTGCGTGCCTTGGCAAGGGCTGGGGTGAAGGCTTGAGCTAACAAGTTATAAAGCAAACTATAAACCCCCAGCGCTGAAAGCGCAAAGACCAAGGACAATCCCAAATTAAAGGCTATGCTCCCTGACGTGGCGGTCAGTTTTGCCAACATGGCTACCATCACATAGCCAAAATAATAATAAGAAATGGCGTGCCCGGAGAGCCAGGGGTCGTTAGGGGGGAGGGTATCGGAGCGCAAAATGGCATTGATAAAAGCCAATTCCATAGGTTTTTCGGTGCCCATGATGTCGGGGTTATTGGCGCGGACAAAGGCCCAACCCAAAGATCGGAAGAGC
>JAANWX010000023.1 GCA_018263575.1 Chloroflexota bacterium
GGGATAAATTTGAGGAGTTGGTACAGGAATAAGAAATACCATTCCGGTTTGGCGTGGGCGGGGGTGTTGAGGGGGTCAGCGGGATGGTCTAGGCCGACGGGGTAGAATAATCCTAGGATGCCAATGATTATGAGTATTGCGCCAAAAATGGCAGCGGCATAGGCTTCGGTTGTTACGTGGTCGGGGAAGAAGGGGACGGTGTTTTGGTCATTTTTTTCGGACATAGGTTGTCTCCTTGGAGAGGATACAGGGGACTCAGAGGATTCAAAGGGTGCAGAGGGTGGTTAGTGGATTCTTGGGGCGAGAGTCTGGTCTGCTGGCGGGCTACGTCATCGAGACCTGACAGGTTTCCGCCATAGCCATTTTCTACTGGAGCTAGGATGCCCCAAGATTCTCTTTTTCACCAGGGTCTATTGAAAACCTGTCAGGTCTGGGCCGCGGTCTACCACCAGGTTTACAAGGCACTAAAAATCATCTGAGACCAAATGTTTAATAGATTCCATATCGATTTGTTGCTGATGCACTTGCTCCATCGATTCCCGGTTCCCATACCAATCCAATATCGTATCCCTTGAAAGGCGCGTCGCAGCAGAGCCGATAAGAGCATTATAGGAAGAATACGGCCAGGTACGAAAATCATCAACTAGACCATGTAGTTCAGGATTTTTGTGGATATAGGTGATTAGGTTGAGGGCGTATACTTTTGACGTGACCTCTATTCGTTGAAATGGACGTTGGAACAACGAACCTGTACGACGATAGGTGAGATTTATCGTCTTAGCATACGCGTTGAATAGATTTGAAAACTTCTGGCTCGGTTGGCCTAATTCGGCAACTGTATCTGGCACTACGGATACAGTCTGACAAATTTCGTTCACTGTTTTCACTCGAATGGAAAAATGAAAATGATTCCATAACAGACAATATGCGTATGTTTCTACAAATGGCGTTATATGTTTGGTGTATAAATGTAAGAAGTAGCGGTAATTTCGCTCCTCGATGAATAGATTCTCACGGTTCACGCCCCGGTTGTAAATATGGTAAGAATGACCCCATTTCAATGGGATTGGATTCTTGGGCATGATCGTTCACCTCTTATTAGGTCTAAGTATTAAGTCTAACAGATTGTAATTGTATTCGGTTTACAGACTTGGGCAGGCGTAACTTCTGGCTCAAGACCTGACAGGTTTCTGCCATAGCCATTTTCTGCTGGAGCTAGGATGCCCCAAGATTCTCTTTTTCACCAGGGTCTATTGAAAACCTGTCAGGTCTGCCAGCAAAGTGCGTCTTTTCAGAGCGGCTTCATAATGCCTTGTTTACGAACCATAATGAAGTGCATGACCATAGCGGTCACGGTGATGAGGGGGATGACTAGGACGTGGAGGGCGTAGAAGCGGCTCAGGGTGAGGGCGGTGACGTTCCATCCCGCGCGGAGCAGGACGAGGGAAAGATTGCCAATGACGGGGATGCCGCCGGCGATGGCGCTTCCCACGGTGGTGGCCCAGTAGGCCCGCTGATCCCAAGGGAGCAAATAACCCGTAAAGCCAAAGGCCAAGGTGACGATGAGGAGTACGACGCCGCTCATCCAATTGAGTTCGCGGGGCTTTTTGTAGGCTCCCATGATAAAGACGCGCAGCATGTGGGCGACGGCCATGACGATCATCCCATTGGCCGACCAGTGGTGAATGGCCCGCACGGCAGCTCCTAAGCGAACTTCGGTCTCGATGAACTGGATGCTGGCATAAGCGGCTTCGGGGGTGGGTTTGTAGTAGAAGGCCAACATAATGCCGGTAGCACCCTGGACTACGAAGAAAAAGAAGGTCAGCCCTCCCAGGCAATACCACCAGCGACGCTGCCAGTCGGGAACAGGCTTGCTGAGGAGGGGTTCAAGGGCCTCCGAGAGTTGGTAGCGCTCGTTGATCCAGGCCAGAATTCGCGTGGGGATGGGTTTCCAGGATTCCCGGCTCCGCCACACGCTGGCCGCCCGGAAGACGCCGAAGAGCAAGACCAATCCCGGCACACCAAAGACAACCCAGCGGGCGGTGGGTGTCCACAGGCTGGTAAATTCTCCCGTGATGTGGCATTGGTAGCAGGTGTCCTTCTCCGGCTCTGGCACGTCACCGGATGTAGATTGAGCGGGAGTGAACTCCCCTTGAGCGATTGCAGGTTCTTGGGCGGTAAAAGCATGGACTGCCGCTGCCCCAAAGAGCAAGAAGACAACGGCCAAAGTGACGATCACGATACGACGGAAGATGGGGTTCATAAAACACCTCGATGATCTTTCAGGATTCTCGACTACATAGAAATTTAAACCTAAACTAGCTGCTAACTCGTCTCTTCAATTTTATCCATGAGGGGATCAATCAAGTCAAAGAGATCAAATTCGACCCCGTACTTGGCGACATCAAAGATGGGCGCATCAGGATCCATATTGACAGCGATGACCATTTCGCTGCCAGCCATCCCTTCGACATGCTCTGGGGCGCCACTAATACCCAGTGAGAGATAGAGTTTGGGTTTTACGCTTTGGCCGGATTTACCCACCATGCGTGAAGTTGGCAACCAACCCTGGTCCACAATTGGACGCGAGGCACATATTTCGGCTCCGAGCAGGTCAGCTAATTCTTCGATCCATTCGATGTTATCTTCGGTTTGAATACCACGCCCTACCCCTATCAGAACATCTTCCTGGGTGATATCCACATCACCAATTTCTGGCTCGATATATTGTCTCAACGTCACCCGCAAGTCATCCAGAGCGGGGAGTTCAATTGGAGTTACTTCAGGGCCGGCATCACTTTGACCGCTCTCCACTTTATAGTGGCCGGGAATCATGGCTATAAATGAAGTGGTGCCTTCCAAGGCACTTTCGACCATGATCTTTCCACCGCAAATCTGGCTGATCACGTTACTATCTGCGCTGACGCTGACACAGGAATCCACCAAGGGGATGTCCAATTGAGAGGAAAGCGTGCCAACCACATCCGCGCCAATGGTGGTGCTGCCAAATAGCACAGCACGAGGTTCTTTTTCAGGGATCAGCTTCTCTAAAACTTTCTGGTAAGCGTCCGGGGTGAATTCTGCTAATGCGGGATGGTCTCCATACAAGACCTTGTCAGCGGCTAAGGTTTCGGCCAAACCTTGGGCTTCGTGCCCCAAGAGAATACCGACCACTTCGCCACCAGTTCCCTCTGCAAGTTCGCGGGCGGCCGCCAGCATGATGTAGGAGATGTCAGCTACTTTTCCTTGGACGTGTTCGATCAATACATAGATATCTTTCGTCATCGTATTCCTCCTTTTTACATCACGCCTATTTCTTGGAATAATTCCACAAGTTTGGCGGCAATCTCATCTTCGTCACCCTCGATCATTTCGGCCCGTTCAGCGGCTTCGGGGAGGTACATGCGGTTGACTGGTAACCCACCTGTATCGGCCAACTCGGGGACATCGTGTTCATCAATGGCCGCACTCTTCATCATCTGACGCACCTTGGAGATGGCCACATAACGCGGGGGTTCTTCGCTGGCCTGAATTCCCAACACAGCGGGAAGCTTGACCTCCATTTCGCCGATCAACCCTCCGGGATATTCTTTACGGGCAATCACGCCGCCTTCTTCCAGGGTTACCCCGGAGATATAGCCAACATAGGGCATATCAAGTTCTTTGGCTACTAAGGGGCCAATGGCGCCATCAAGATCGTTGTTGGCCTGTACGCCCGTTAGAATCAGGTCAGGTTGCTCCTCTTTAGCGACTTTAGCAAAAGCGCTCGCCAGGGCATGGTTATTTGGCATGTCCTCGAAGTCACCGACCAGCTTAATTAGCTTATCGGCGCCCTTGGCAGCCGTGGTGAAGAGCATATCGTCTACACCCTCAGCGTCCGGGCTGATGATGGTCACCTCTCCCCCAACAGCTTCTTTAAGGAGAACAGCCTGCTCAATGGCATGATTATCGAACTCATTGATGAGCAAGCGCAACCACATCATATCCAATGCCTTACCGTCGGGAGCAATCTCTAGCTCCTCAACGAGATCGGGCACAAGCTTCGCTAGAACTACTATTTTTGTCATCGTTTTCCTCCTATGAAAAATGGTGAGTGATGAGTCAATGTCATTTAGCAAAGATTTTTGGCCCAGACCTGACAGGTTTTAGAAAACACTTTTAGACAGAAATATGCTCTTGGTTGCACCGAATCGAGTTATCAATGTCGCGTCGGGAAACCTGTCAGGTCTACAACCGAGCTAACTTAATGACATTGAGTGATGAGTAACGAATAGTGTTTAACTCTTTACTCGTTACGTTTTACTTTTTACTCATTACGTTTTACTCTTTATTCTTCCATCACTTCGACTAATAGCTCAATAATATCCTTGACCACAATATCTTCAGCGCCTTTGATGGCCTTAGCCGCATCTTCGAAGCGGGGAGGCTCATAAGGGCAAGCCAGGGCCAACACATCCACCGCGGTGGAAGCTGCCTCACGCATACGCCATTCGGATAGACGGGCTTCGGCTTTCTCCCAGCGGAAACCGTCCAGCCACATGCCACCGCCACCACCTCCACAACATAAACTTGTGGTCTTGTTATGAGGCATTTCAACTAACTCCAGGCCGGGAATAGCTTCCAGCAGGGTGCGGGGTTCATCGTAGATGTCATTTACGCGGCCCAAGTAACAGGGATCGTGATAGGTCACGCGGACTTTTCCATTGTCTTTCAAAAGCGGCTTTATTTCTTCAAGGCGTTCAACCAAGAACTCGGCATAATGCTTGACCGGGTATTCAATGCCTAGTTGGGGATATTCGTTTTTGAGGGCGTTATAAGCGTGGGGGTCCGTGGTGATGATTTCGCCAAACTCACAGCGACTAAAGGCTTTGGCGTTCTTTTCGGCCAAGACTTCAAATAAACCTTTCTCGCCTGCTAGCCGTTGGGAATCACCATCGCTGTTTTCGGCTCCTCCTAAGATAATGTAATCTATTTCGAGGGCTTTAAGCAGTTTGGCAAACGCTTTCGTAACTTCTTTAACGCGAGGGTGATAGGAAGCATAATCCCCCACAAACCATAATACATCCACTGGGCGCCTTACTTTACGGGCAGTTGGCACTTCGAAGTCTAAGTCTTCAATCCAGGCAGCTCGTTTTCGGGAAGATTCGCCAAGAGGGTTACCGTATCTTTGCGAAAATTCTAAAGCGCTTTGAAGTTCGGTGGGAACATTCCCAGCTAAAAGCACTTCTTCTTTGGCACGCGTCATAAGGGAAGGGGTTACAGGGATTTCTTTGGGGCATACCTCAGTACAGGCATAACAAGAAACACACATCCAAACAGAGTCAGACTCTAGCATTTCTTCCAATATCCCAGCCCGCATCCAAGCAATCATCCTGCCAGGAGGGAAATCCATCACGTGGCCAAAGGGGCACACTCCGCTGCATGTGGCACATTGCAAGCAGGTTTTTATATTTTCCCCATCTATATTTTCAAATAGGCTGGTATAGAATTCTTTTGTAAAAAGTGGGGACTGAGTAGCACTAGGCATTGCCATTAGAGTACCTCCTAATCAGCGGAAAAGGGAATTGAGAAAAACAGGAAAAAGAGGCCACTTCATAGAAAAATTTTAGCGCAATTATGGGTGAAATTTTCTATAACAGCAGCCTCGAGGTTGGATAGAGAGTATCTATAATAGGGTATAGACAAGAACTATCTCAATTATAAAAAATAAGTAAATAGTGGTAAGTGAAGAACATCACATGAGAGCGCAGAGAACATCACGAACGTGAAGATATTCACATAAGTAGGTGAGTTACCTCACATGAACAAGTACTTTTCCCCCTAATGAGCAGTCTCCTACCTAAACTATACCCTATTCGGGAATACCTACTGTGAGGCCTCGAATATTCCATAAACCTGGTCTGGAGCCAGTGTCTGTGGGAAACGGTCCCGCAGCGCAAGGCGAGTCTGGTAACAGAGATGGCAGGCGTCAGCATATTTCTCCTCACGGGGAACGTCGTAACGGGTGGAAAGCTCCGCTGGTCCGCCGTCCAAGAGCGGGGCAATAAGGGGGTGTTGTTCGGCTTTGTAGTCTTCACAAATGTTCGCCAGATCATTTTTAAAGATATTGCCCAGCGAGATTCCCTGGCAGATGTGGACATTGCCCAAGGGGTCAACGTGGACGCGCCCCGGAGCACGCAAATCCTCGAAGGGGCAAGTGGTAAACTCCTCCCAGGGGTGCAAAGGGACACGCCCGGTTAACACTTCCGCTGCCCGGCCCCGGCACCTCAGCCCGTCCGCCTCCCCGGGTTGGGGGATGGTGATCACACCGGACGGTATCCCCAAGCCATCCGCCGCGTTCGTGGCTCTTTGCGCCTGGGCGCTGAGGAGCTCGTCAGCATGGTACAAATCGCTGCTTAACGATAAATCCCCCACTTTGCCAGCCAAGGGACGCAGGTATTCCCTAGCATCCTCCACAGAGGTGGCCCAGTAGGCGTTGGTGACGATTCCCACCTGGAAACCCTGACGCGCGGCCTCCTCTACCCCTTTCACTAAAATCGGATAGTAAAGGAAAGGTTCTCCGCCCTCAAAATAAATGGTCTTCACGGAGGGGACAGACCGGGCCTGGCGAAAGATTTCCCGCAGGTCCGCTAAGGTCATCGTCCCCTGCTGGCGAGG
This sequence comes from Chloroflexota bacterium, assembly GCA_018263575.1. GTDB lineage: Bacteria > Chloroflexota > Anaerolineae > Anaerolineales > UBA11858 > B10-G9. The sequence goes on from JAANWX010000023.1 coordinate 6,658, forward strand.
ACTGCCCCACACAAAACAGTGGTCGCATTCATAAGTACAGAGGTAGGTAAGCAATAGGTGAAGGCCCGAGGGTTTCATAATTTCTCCTTAGAGGACGATCTCCATCTCGATTTCATCCCGGATGGGGATGCCATTGTGGCCTATTTCCGGGATTTTGGGTTTGACCCGCCGGGACTCTTCCATCGCCCCCCGGTGGACGGCCACGAGTTCGAATCCTCGTTTTTGATAAAAGCCAAGAGCGTTTAGATTGTCATTGGTCGTGATCAACCATAATCGCTCACAGGCGTTCTCTACGGCGACTTGGTGAACGGCTTCCACAAGTTTGGTTCCTATGCCGTGCCCTTCCTCCAAAGAATCCAAGGACACAATCTCACAGTAACCGGTCACTCCCTGCCCTCACCCTAGCCCTCTCCCAGAGGTAGAGGGGATAGCCTCCTCTCCCTCTGGGACGCTTTGCGTACGGTGTACAGCCCGCAGGCTGTGCCTTGGCAAGGATTGAGGTGAGGGGGGTGAACGTTTACTACCTCTTGGCCGGCTTCTATCCAATTCCCTCTCGCATCCGCGTACATGAGCACCGCGTCCCCCTCCAATTTATTCAACTCCAAGGGATAATCAGCGTTCTCGATGACCGCTTCAACAAGCTCTGAGATGATCTCCTCGGCATGGAGCACGCTGGTCTTGTTGGCTTTTATGAAATCCGTGTAACCCGTTATATCGGCAATGACGAGGATGATTGGTTTTATTTTCATAGCATGTAACGCCTCGCACCTTCATTCCAAATATCCTCATCGAGGTATTTGCCATCCACCTTATCGCTCCGGACATGTTTGACTAAAAAGTCTACCACGCGACGGCGGGGGCCGCCTTTTCTTCTGTCAATGAGTCGCTCTCTTTCAACGCGCCAGACCGCGCCCTCCACCGGTTCCTGCGCGCCGTGGAAACCGTAGGTGTCTAGCTTCTTCATGGCATTTTCTATGCTAAACGGTTCTCCGCGATGGAGTAGGGCCGGCGTGACAAAATCCCCTTTTTCCACCCGCGAAGAAAATTCGTCAAACGGCATCCGTGTGCTTTCGACCAAAATATCGAAAGCGACAAACGGCTCGTGAATAAGTTTATATTTTGTGCCGTGGGCTTGCATGAGCCATTCCCCGGCAAGTCGCTCCCCATCTTCTAGGACGGCCATAAAGCGATGGAAATTTTCGTAGGCCCAATTGCTGAAAAAGCGGTGCTGCTCGAAAGGCGAAGTAGAGGCCAAATATCCCGCCCGTCCCAGGGGATAGATGTTATCACCCAAACGGGCTACGCCGACATTGGAGCCATCCAGTTTTTCTTGGACGATAATGTCATCATGTCTATCACGCGCTTTCAGGGTAGCAATTCTGGCCTGCCCTTCGGGGCACGAGTGGTCGCCCGGCCCCATCCTGCTGCCAGGGAGGTGGGGGATATGGCCGTAATTTTTTCTACCGAGTGGTTTTTTAGGGTTCATGACTTATCTTTTCATTATCTGGCATTCAAGCCTTCACCTTATTCAATACATCAGACATTTCTACTCGCAACTCGCCACTCGCTACTCGCCATTCGCCACTCGCAAATTCACTGCTTCCCAACAACTTTCTCGAGTATCCAGAAAAACACCCCAATCCCCACCACGGGTACCATGGCGCCCAATAGACAGGTCAGACCCATCAGGGCCGAGGCCTTGCCATAGAGCAAGTAAATCAACCCTTCACCCACCAAAAAGACGATGACGAAGAATCCCACTAATAGGCGTTTATTCGTTTGCTGATAATGTTTCCGTAAATCTTTACTCATCATAACCCTCACTTAAACCAGCGATTGATCTTCCCCCGCCAACCTACGGCACGCCGAAGCTGGGGTAGGACTTCCTCAACCGCAGCATCGCCACGTGCGGCAAGCTCTACAACATCCACTTTATCTAAAAAGCCTATATCTGTCACTTTGGGATAAATGATCACATCTGGTTTTTCTAGTTTCATTCGGGTGTGCGCCAGCATATATGACCCCATTTCAAGAGAGCGAATGACAATATCAAAGGTTTGTGTTAATCGAAAGTTAGCGACCGATTTCAAAATTGGCTTCTCCGGGATAGTTATAGGAGCCGGAAGCTGCGACCATTTCTCCGGGGGTGGGGATAAACTAACAGCCACGACGGGCAAGTTGGGGGCTAGAGAACGAGCAATTTCAACGGGAACAGGGTCAAGGACGCCGCCATCCACCAGGCGATATCCGCCCCATTCATTAGGAGGAAAAACACCCGGGATGGCAATTGTAGACATGACCGCATCTAACACACGCCCTTCTTTCAAGATAACTTCTTGCATAGATTCAATATCTACAGCTGCCACAGCGCAGGGAATGCGCAGGTCTTCAAAAGTTTCCTTATCAATGAATTTGCGCATGGCCTGAGCTATGCCCGTTATTCCCAAGAGAGCAGGCCCGCGCCCAAAGCCATATAAATCTCCTTGGTCAATTCCTCTAGAAATATCAATGATTTCCTGGGGGTTAAATCCAGCCGCGTAAATAGCAGCCGCCATCCCTCCCGCGCTCGTCCCGGCTATGGCCTGAATACGAAAGCCTGCTTTTTCTAAAGCCCGCAGCACACCAAGATGCGCATTCCCTTTAGAACCGCCGCTGCCTAAGGCTAATGTTATATCCATAAAATTATGTTTCCTTGTTTGTAGAGTGGGTGAGTGGCAAGTGGCAAGTGGCATGTGGCAAGTGGCATGTGGCAAGTGGCAGGTGGCATGTGGCATGTGGCAGGTTTGCAAGTTGGCGAGTCAATGTCATTAAGTCTGTTGTTAAGGAATGAGAATTAAATTACTTGAACAAATCAAGCTGAAAGCAGACTAGCAAATCACAAAAAATGGGCAAGTTATTTAGCTTTCAGCCCTAAGCTTGTCATTTCGACGAAGTTTTGGCATGTTTTTCGCCGAAGCGAGGAGAAATCTTTCCGTGGCTGCCAAGGTTACTCACCTAGCACGAAAAAGATTTCTCCCTTGCCGTAGGCACGCACAGCGCGGTCGAAATGACATCAAGTGGTGAGTATTTCCATTCGGTCTGGCAGCCCCGCCACGCTTTGCGGGCCTACGGCCAGGCGCACACCGTGAGGCTATGCTTCTCTAAAGAGATACTGCGTAATCGCGAAGACCTTCACTATCCGCATCCCTCGTCACCCCATCACCTCATCCACTCAACATCTCGCAATCCTAAGACCGAAATTTACGCCAGTAGCGCCCAATGCCGTCGGCCGTCATGAAGGTAGGGATAGCGGCTTCGTAGGCAGCCACAAATTCTTTGTCAAGGCCATCTTTTCGGGCCTGCGCCTCAAGCCATGTCTGGAATTTTTCCCGCGCCTCTTCAGGACTGGGATCAAGGGGGAAGACCGCCTCCATCCAGGCTTCCAGATCGTCAAGTCCCTGCATCACGGCCTCGATGTGTTCTTTGGCGTCATCGTAAATACCGAAATGCGTGGGAGCGACGCGCCGGAAGTCCACCTGGCTCAGGCGCTCCATGCTCTCCCGCCAGGATTCCAGGTGGAACTCCGGGGGGACGGCGGGCACCCGCACGTGGAGGTGTTCACTCGGCACGGGGACGCGGATTCCGCCCACATCACCCGTAAAGCACACATCCCCAAAGTGATAAACCATGTGATGGCGGGCATGGCCGGGCATGTCGTAAACGTGAAAGACCAAATCTTCGATCTCGATCACGTCATTGTCATGCAGCCTATTGATCTGCTCTTCAGGAACGGGTAAATATTCGCCCCACAGGGAATCCATCTCGTCACCGTAAATGCGGGCCGCGCTCTTGAGCAGCCGGCTGGGATCAATCATATGTTGCGCCCCAAAGTCGTGAACGTGGATGCGTGCCCCCTGCCGTGCCCACCACCCAGCCGAACCGGCGTGATCGAGGTGGATGTGGGAAACCAGCACGTCGGTGACATCACCGGATGTCAGGCCGTGTGTCGCTAGGGCATCTTTCAGGGCCGGAAGGGTGGAACCCGGCCCACACTCCACCAATACCCCACCGTTGCGGTGCGGAACGAGGTAGGCGGCTATGGAGTTGGGGATATTTTGGAAATTTAGGTCGATGGTGTGAATGGTCATAGTGGTCTGATTAGTCAGAAGGTGCGCTGCACTTGTAGTCCAAAGTGCGTTGCACCTTCCAATAAACATAAGAAAGCAATTATGGCTATTATAGCAAAGATTGGGGATTGGTACATTGGGAAACTGGTAGATTGGGAAACTGGGAAGTTGGTGCATCGGTAGATGGGTGAAATTGGGAAACTGGTAGACTGGGAAATTGGGAGGCTGGGAATGGCCCTCTGTCTCCTCTGCCTCGTTCGGCTATTTTGTATCCCCTGTTTCCCTATTCCCTGCTCCCCGTTCCCTGTTACCCTGTTCCCTGTTTTCCTATTCCCTGATTCCCTGTTCCCTGCTCCCTGCTCCCCGCTCCCTCCCCCCTTGACAAATAACCAAAACCGCATAATATATAAGCCTGCTTAATTATTTAGCGAGGTGAACTATGTCAAATCCTTCAAAATCCTTTCAGGAGATAGTGCGATCAACCCTTGGGAAAATCCATCATTTATCGATGCGCAATTTTTGGCGTTTTGCCAAGGAACAAAAATTCTCAATAGCGCAAATGATCACCTTGAAGAAAGTCCATCACCGGCGTAATACCCAGGGATGCAGCGTTTCAGACATCAGCGAATGGCTGGGCGTAACCAATGCGGCTGTCAGCCAATCCCTCGATAAACTGGTAGATCAAGGGTTGGTAGAGCGCCAAGAAAACCCGCAAGACCGGCGCAGCAAGCAAATTTTATTGACCTCCCAAGGGGAGGAAATCCTCAAGAAAAGTATGCGTGCCCAACGGTCATGGATAGATGATTTGGCCACTCACCTGACGCCAGAAGAACAGGCTAAAATTGAAGATTCTTTTCGGTTATTAACAGCAAAGATAGCAGATATGGAGGAAAGATAAAAACAAAGTAACCGTTTAGCCCCTTCCCCCAAAGCAAACTTCAAAAGTCTCGGAGGATGCTTCTGAAGAAGTTTCACGAGCGCTTCCGAAATTTAAGCGTAAAAAACGTTGTTTTGAAGACTTTTGAAGTCTATGTCGCTAGGGTGGTGAACGCTTACAAAACAAATTGTAAACGGTAAATGGTGAATTTTAAATTGTAAATGCTTCACCTCATTTACAATTCACCGTTCACAATTTACCATTTACCATTCATTAATGGAGCAAAGCCAATGAGACGAATTCTCAAGTACTACAAACCTTTTACACTACTATTAATTGCCGCCGTTGTGCTGCTCTTCATTCAAGCCAACGCCGACCTGGCCCTGCCCGACTACATGGCCGATATTGTCAACATCGGCGTCCAACAGAGTGGGGTAGAGAGTCCCCTGCCGGAGGCGGCCAGGCAATCCACGTTCGAGCACGCCGGTATTTTTATGAGCGCAGAAGAAGAAGCCGATGTGCTGGCAAATTACATGCTAGTTGATGCTGATTCTCCGGATTATGAAGACTATCTGGAGGAATACCCGGCCCTAGCCGATGAAGCCGTCTACATCCTGCAAGAGGTGGACGAAGAAACCCGCGCGAACCTGGAGAATATTCTCAGCCACCCCCTGCTCATCACTTACGGAATCGAGCAACTCGCTGAGAACCCCGATCAGGCGGAAATGCTCTTTCCCGACGGAGGGTTTGATCTCTCCATGCTACCAGCGGGGATGGATATCTTCAACGCGCTGGGGATGATGCCTGAATCCCAAAAAACACAAATCAGCACCGCCCTGGATGAACGCTTCGAGGCCATGGGTGGAGAAAATGCCATCCGCATGGCAGCCGCGCGAGCCGTGCTGGGGGAGTACGAAGCGTTGGGGATGGATACTGCCGCCATTCAGCGGGGATACATCCTCCGCGTGGGAGGCGCTATGCTGCTCATCGCGTTGGTCTCGGCCGCGGCGACCATCACCGTGGGGCTGTTGGGTGCACGCATCGCCGCTGGGGTGGCGCGAGACCTGCGCCGATCCCTCTACGAACACGTGATGCGTTTTTCAGGGGCGGAGTTCAGCCGCTTCTCCACCGCCTCACTTATCACCCGATCCACCAACGACATCACCCAAATTCAAAGAGTGACCACCATGCTGGTACGGCTGCTGTTCTTCGCTCCCATCATTGGTGTAGGCGCAATTCTGCGAGCTTTAGACAAAAGCCAATCCATGTGGTGGATCATTGCCCTGGCAGTCGCGGTGCTCTTGGGCATGATAGCAACCATCTTTTCCGTCGCCGTACCAAAATTCAAGTTAGTCCAAAAATTGATTGACCGCCTAAACCTGATTGCCCGCGAAAACCTGATCGGTATGATGGTGGTGCGTGCGTTCGGGCGCGAAAAACAAGAAGAGGAGCGTTTCGATGCCGCCAACCAAGACCTCACCGACACCAATCTCTTCATCAGCCGGGTCTTCGTCATCGTCATGCCCTTTATGATGCTGATCCTCAATGGCGCCAGCATGCTCATCATTTGGGTAGGGGCGCACGAGGTAGCCCAAGCGCAGATGCAAGTAGGCGATATGATGGCCTTTATGCAATACGCCATGCAAGTTGTCTTCGCCTTTATGATGCTCTCTATGCTCTTCATCATGTTCCCGCGTGCCGACGTTGCCGCCAACCGGATTGCAGACGTGCTGGAAACAGATATCACCATCCTGGACCCGGAAGAGCCAAAACATTTTCCAGAATCTTTCCAACCCTCTGTCGAGTTCCGGGATGTTTCCTCCCGTTACCCCAAGGCGGAGAGTGACGTGCTCTGCAATATCTCTTTTAGGGCTGAAGCGGGGCAAACGGTGGGAATCATGGGGACGACCGGATCGGGAAAATCGACGGTTGTTGACCTGATCCCCCGGTTCTTCGACGTCGCCCAGGGCCAGGTTCTGGTGAGCGGGATTGATGTCCGCCATCTGCCGCTCAGCGAATTGCGCGATGTGATCGGTTACGTCCCCCAGACCAGCAACCTTTTCACCGGGACGGTCGAAAGCAACTTGTTTTTTGCCGACGACGAGGCCGATGAAGAAACGCTGCGGCAGGCTTTGGTCAATGCCCAAGCGGAAGACTTTGTGCTCTCCGATCCCGATGAACTTCAAGCTGTGGTCTCACAGGGAGGAATCAACTTCTCCGGCGGGCAGAAGCAACGCCTGACCATTGCCCGCGCCCTGGTCAAAAAAGCCCCCATTTACATCTTCGACGACAGCTTTTCTATGCTGGACTATAAAACCGACGCCCGGTTGCGCCACGCCCTAAGAAAAGAACTAAGCGGCAGCACGATATTCATCGTCTCCCAACGTGTGGCTACCATTAAAAACGCCGACCAGATTCTTGTCCTCGACGAGGGACGCTTGATTGGCAAAGGCAAACATAAAGACTTAATGGACACTTGCGATGTTTATCGTGAGATTGCCCTCTCACAACTGAAACAGGAGGCCCTGGCATGACAAAGGCCAATTCCCAAAACACGCCCAAACAACAAGCTGGTCATCATGGTGATTTATCAAATCGCCCTACAGGGGAAAGTGAACGTTCACCCAAAACTCCCCCGAAACCAAAGTCGACCAAAGAAACCACACAGCGCCGCCGCGGCTTTGGCCCTAGACACGGTATGTCAGGCCCAGTTGAAAAAGCAAGCGACTTCAAAGGAACCCTGCGTAAATTGGTTACTTATCTTAAACCTTACCAAGCCAAAATTATCATCGTTTTTCTACTGGCTATTGGCTCGACAGTCTTCGCTATTGTGGGTCCCAAAATCATGGGGAACGCCACCACCGAATTATTCAACGGCATTATCGCCAAAGTCACAGGAACCGGCGAAGTGCCATTCGATAAAATTGGTAATATTTTGCTCACCGTCTTGGGCTTATACATATTCTCTTCGATTCTCAGTTTCATGCAAGGCTGGGTGATGACCAATGTCGCTGTCCAAGTGACCTACATGCTGCGCAAAGAGATCATGGAGAAAATCAACCGCATGCCTTTCCGCTTCTTTGATGGGACTTCGCATGGTGAAACGCTCTCCATTTTGACCAACGATGTAGATACCATCAACCAAACCCTCAACCAAAGCCTGACTCAACTCATAACTTCTCTGGTGTCGGTTGTCGGCGTATTGGTAATGATGTTTAGCATAAGTTGGCAAATGACGATTGTTGCTTTGCTGATTGTTCCTGTTTCTATGGGAGTGGTCATGCTCATCATCAAGCAATCGCAAAAATTCTTCAAGCAGCAGCAAGACTTCCTCGGTCACGTCAACGGGCAAGTGGAAGAGACTTTCGGCGGGCATGTAATTGTCAAAGCCTTTAACGGTGAAAATAAAAGCATTGTTCAATTTGATGAATACAATAATACGCTCTATGGCTCGGCGTGGAAATCAACATTTTTCTCCCACATTATGATGCCAACCATGCGCTTTATTGGAAACTTGGGCTATGTGGCTGTTGTTATTTTAGGCAGTTGGCTGGCCGTTCGCAACCTGATCACGGTCGGCGATATCCAGGCCTTCATTCAATATGTGCGCTCGTTCACCCGGCCAATCACCCAATTAGCCAGCACCTCTAACGTGCTGCAGAGTACGGTTGCCGCGGCGGAGCGCGTCTTTGAGTTCCTAGCTTCAGAAGAAGAACCTGCCGAGACAGAATCTCCCGTCCAGTTAGATGAAGTCAGAGGGCAAGTTGACTTCGAGGATGTGCATTTCAGCTACGAGACCGATAAGCCGGTCATCAAAGGGTTTTCGGCGCAAGTGAAGCCGGGGCAGAAGATAGCCCTCGTTGGCCCCACCGGGGCCGGCAAGACCACCATGGTCAAGCTCCTGATGCGTTTTTACGATGTAGACAGCGGCGCGATCCACATTGACGGCCACAACGTCAGGGACTTCACCCGCGCCGACCTGCGGCATCTCTTCGGGATGGTGCTCCAAGACACCTGGCTCTTCAACGGCACGATTAAAGAAAACATCTGCTACGGAAACACCGACTCTTGCGATGAGGATATGAAAGCAGCCGCTGAAGCAGCTCATGTGGATCACTTTGTACGCACCCTGCCGGGCGGTTACGACTTCATGCTCAATGAAGAGGTGACCAACATCTCGCAGGGGCAAAAACAGTTATTAACTATCGCACGGGCATTTTTAGCCGACGCTCCCATGCTGATTTTGGATGAGGCTACCAGCTCCGTGGACACGCATACCGAAATCCTCATCCAAGAGGCCATGAGTAAGTTGATGCAAGGACGTACCAGCTTCGTCATCGCCCACCGCCTCTCCACCATCCGCAGCGCGGACTTGATCCTGGTCATGCGTGACGGCAACATCGTTGAACAAGGCTCCCATGATGATCTCATGACACAAGATGGCTTCTATGCAGAATTGTACAATAGTCAGTTCGAGAAGATGGGGGATGATGAGTAATGAGTGACGAGTAATGAGTGATGAAGTAAGATTACGTTTCACTTTTTTACTCATTACTTCTCACCTTTCACTCTCCACTCATTCCGTTCCAAAATATATCCACAATGAGGTGCACGTCTTCGTTCTTTAGCTCTTCTTCGTTACAAACGCTATGATACCGGCCCACGCCATGGAGCATGCCCAGCAAAACAGAGGTGCCAGAGTAATTTTCCGGAAGCGATCTTAATTCCCCCGCCTCAATGGCTTCCTGCAAAATTTCTTCGATTGGCCCAAACATGGTGCTATAAATCTCACCAAAATGTTCTTGGGGAGGTTTTCTTTTCATGCCTTTCACTTTATGTCTCAGCAGGTGAAACAATGACCGTCGCTCAGACATTAACTCCATGTATTCCTGCGCCATGGCGGTAACCCGCTCCTGATATGAACCTTCTCTCCCCCCTGCTTGGCGCATGCGCGTCCCCAAACGAAAGGCGTGCTGCTTGATGACTTCCACGAACAAAGCTTCTTTGTTTGTGAAATGATAATACAAAGCCGCATTGGTCACACCACAAGCATCAGCAATCTTGCGAATGGAAGCGCCTTGATAGCCGTGCTTTGTGAAAAGCTGCTCCGCTTTTTCAAGAATATGGTCACGTCCCACATGGGATGTTTGGGGGGCCATAAAAACCTCCAATTAAAATTCTCAACTTACTGAACGGTCGGTAAGTTAGTATAATATTGAAGAGGTTCTAAGTCAATATCCCCCACCAACTAATTTCCTAGGATGCCCAATTCATTAACGAGTAGTATTCTTCCCTCTGGACCCATTAATTGTGCAACCCCCGACCAACGCCCATTGGGATTAACGATGGTATCATGCGCAACCTTTACATAGGCTCGTTCCTCTTCCAATGAGCTTGTTTGCAAGGGATAGGCCGCTAGAGCTTCATCAGAACCATAGTTAAACAAAGTCAAAGTTAGCCCTTCGCTATCACCTCGATTGAGCTTATAACTGAAAACACAAAATTCATACCCCCCATTGGGCACGTATTCCAAAAAAATATAGCCACTGTCAAGGACTTCAGCGATCTCTGCTCCTATTGGTAATTCAAATTGCCCCGTTAGGTAATTCTCGAGGGCAACTTTTTCCATTCTTCCTGGAAAGCAGATCAAGTCAACATACTCAGAGGCTGTCCCCAAAGTGACAGCCGGCGTGGGCGTTTCTATAACTGGTTTTGGCGTGGCCGTAACCACGACTATTTTGGTAATCTCGACTATTTTTTCAATTACTTCGGGCTGCGGTGTATTACGCGCTGTAGGTGTCGAAGCATAGGTTATTTCACTTGTTGATTTTGGAACAAGAACAGCATACGTGATAATAACCACAAACCAAATCAAAAACAAAGTTATCATGACGCGTTTCGTCTTATTCAAAAAAAATCCCCTTCAAATTTAAATCCTCCGAAAATTATTTCCACACACAATTATAGCCCATCAACCTGGACCCAAAAGGGAGCATAATCATTTGCCTTGTTCTGCGTGAGACGAAGCAGGTCTTTCTTCGCCAGATCATACACATAAATATCAAAATATTCGCTCTCTTTGGCGGTAAAGAGAATTTTTTCACCGCCAGGGGACCAGGCCATGCTAAACTCACGGACGGCGGGCGTGTGTGTAATAACTTGGGGAAGACCACCACCTGAGGAGATCGTGTAAATATCCCATCCGCTCTGATCTTCAACGTAAAACGCGATTTGGGTCCCATCCGGCGACCAGATGGGGGATGTTTCTCTGCGCTGCGGGGTCTCGGTCAGGTTGAGAATATCGCCGCCTTCAGCGCCCATCACAAAAATATCTTTTGCGCCGTCTCGATCACTTTCGAAAACGATCTGGCTTCCGTCGGGAGACCAGGAAAAGCTCCCGTCTTGGCCCTTCCCACGGCTGAGATTGGTCACCTCCCGGCCATCGAGGGTCATGGTGTAAATGTTGGGCGTCCCCTCCCGGTTGGAGGAAAAGAGAAGCCGGTCCTCACCCGGCCCCCAGCGGGGGGACACGTCCCGGGCGGAATGGGCGGTCAGGTTACGGGGATTCCCACCGCTGCTGTCCATCACGCCCACATCCAAATCAAAGCTGACCACGGTGTAGGCCACAAGGTCGCCACTGGGCGAGGGGACGGGGTGGTCTTCGTAACGGGAGGGGGTATCCGTCAAATTCTGCAAGTGGTCCCCGCTCCGGTCACAGGTGTAAATGTCCGCATTCGAAGTGGTGCTCACGCTGAAAAAAAGGCGTCCCAGGGCGGGGTTCCAGACGGGGCGGGAGAGCTGTCCACCCGGCGGGAGGTCGTCCACGCTCAGAACGCGCCGCACCTGTCCGCCATCCACATCCATGGCATAAAGCTCATGCTCACCATCCCTGTCGGAGAGAAAGAGGATCTCTGTTGTAGGCAGGGCTTTTTTTGAGCAGGCGGCGAGCACAGCCACCAGAAGGGGAAAGCATATGGCAAGGCCTGCGGCCACCAGCCGTGCTCGGGCGGGAGACCATCGTACATCTGTTTTGAGGGAAGAATTCATTTCTTGAAGGTGTTCATGGTGTACATGGAGTCACGGTTGTTTTTGTTGGTTTCCTCATTCACAAAGGCGACCACATCCACATCACAAGAGATCACCGCGCTGCCGATGAACTCCTTGTTACCATCTGCTCGCCAGGTGACGTCGCTGTTGATGTCGCCAATCTCCTGGTCATTGGCACGGCCTTCGTAGATCATGAAACTGGCGCTGGCCGGTAAGGTGTGTGTGTAGGTTTCGGAGTGATTTTTGACCGCGCTGTACGTGTCATCGGAGGTGTAGGTTATGTTGCAGGTACCTTCGGTACCGGTAGCGTTCTGCACCACCAAACTGGTATAGTAACCATAAAAATCGGCCAAGATCACGGGGGCAACCAGGTCAGTGCTTGCATCCGCTACGGCAATTCCGTTGAAAGAACCAGCCTGTCCCGCACTAGTGGAGGCCGCCTCAATATTCACTTGCACCAAGACAGGGTTGTCGGAGGTGACTTTCGCGGAACCGAAAAAGCGCGTGTAGGCGTGGCCGGTTTCATCATGGTCGTCCAGGTCAGATTGCCCATCACTGGCGCCTGGGCCGTCGTAGCGCAGAAGGGTAGTTTGGGGAGAAATGGTGTGGTTAGCGACCACCGTCCCCACGCTGCTCCCATCTTCCGGCACATTGGAATAGTTCTCATCGGGCGTGTAGGTGATGGTGACCTGCGCGTCAACGGTATCGCTGGGATTGGAAACGAGCAAGGTAGTGTAATAATTATAAAATCCGCGCATGTGGGTGGGTACCAAGACCTCCGTAGCGCCGGCTTCTGTAAATCCATTGTAGGTCATGAGTTTTACATCTCCCACGTTGTGTTGGTTCACAATGGCGATAATAGGTTGATCTGAGGTGATGTTTGCCGCGCCAAAGAACTTGCCCGCGAAGGTTCCATCAGGGGCACCCAGTTCCGTTTTATTCTCCTGGCTCTTCACCAGCGAGGCATAGCCGGGGATGGTAAGGTCAACCTCCGTCACGCCGGACGCGCCGGTGGCTTCCGGACCGTTCCCCACGTCCATGGTGCCGGGCACATAGGTGATATCGACGTCTGTGGCCTGGGACGAAGCCGTGTTCATGATGATGATTTCCGTGTAATAGCCATACCAGTTGTGCATCACGGAGGGGAGAGTCAGGGTCGTCGCCCCCGCTCCCTGGCCGCTGTATGTGGAAAAAGGCGGCCCTGGGGTATATTCCGATGCCCCGTCCGGGACAAGCTGGATGTTGGAAATGGCGGCCACAGGCTGGTCGGCGCTGATGATGGCGGAATAGGTCCCATCCGGCAAATTAGGGTCATCCGAATACTGCACAACCAGCACAGAGCCGTTGACGGGGACATCCGTAAAGGTCTTCTCAGCGGCTGTGATCTCCGTTCCTGCGCTGTCATAATACTTAACAACAATATCCGCCGGGGCCGACCCCATATTCACCACCTGATACGCGGTGTTCCAGTTACTTCCTTCATATTGAGCGGAAGCCGTGCCGCCGATGGCCAAGCTGAACAAGACAACAAAAAGCATGCCATAGGTTATTTTTTTCTTCATGATTTTCTGTCCTTCAAAAGCTAAATCGTCCTACAAATTATTTTCTACTCGGTTTGTGTGGCCTGTATTTCGTGAATTTCGAGAATTCCTTCCTACGGAAAGGGGTAAGGATCTAGTAATGAAGCAGGTAGCTATCAGGAATTTCCTTGTATTTTCTATACTCAAAAATTATATCATACAGTTGATGTGAATTTCAAAATGCCATGAGTTGATAAAAAGGGGAAAATCTTCCAAAATAAATAGTCTACATATCATCTCAAAAAATAGTGGTAAGTCAACGATCTAACAAAAAATATAGCAAATGCTCATAAAATTCTGATAAAAGAAGTGTATCCTTGGAAAAACTGCAAACAGAGGTAAAAAGAAAAAATGTTACCAGGATTCGACCTTAATCAAATCAAAGACCTTGACCGAGCGCGAGAAGCTATCGGTATGTTTACGAAGCATTCACCATACAAGACCTGGTCATCAAGTCGGATAATGTGCGCTTCCTGAAAGAGAAGTACTACTCACCATCATTGCATAAAACTTATCTACCTTCGATGCCGACAGGGTATAAAGGGGAATTGGATTCAGGCATTCAATCCTTGGTGATCACTTTATATTATGCGGTTGAAACGACGGAACTCAAGATCGTTGAATTCCTGGAAAAATTTGACATCTTGACTTCAAAGTAGCTCTTGATAAAGCATCATTGCTCATAACCAATCGATAAAATCGCGCCGCTTTCCCGCAGGACGGGGCAACGTCAGTTGAAAACAGGCTTGTGGGGTTACTCAATTGTGCCAAGAATTTCCTTTCCAAAGATATCAATAAATCAATACTGCTTATTGGTTATTCGACATCACAAGAGGTAAGAACATTTTGTAATTGTCATTAGGTGTTGGATTACCATTTAATAAAAGGTATCCAGATGGATGACCTCCAGGAATTTGAAGACCTTTTCGACAGATAACCCAAACATTACGCCAGAATGCTATACCAATTGATCCACGATCCATCTGTATCTGCTCTAATTGACAAAATAGAGTGCGGCGTTGTTCGATATCAAGCGTTCCATTTGCTTGTTGTAACAGGTTTGAAAACTCGTTATCTACCCAGCGACTTTCATTCCAGACAACAGGATCGCCCTGATCATCCTGTTCATAAGCTAAATTTAGCGCCATTGTACCTAGCGGACGTGCACTCCACGGTGTGATACCTAAATTCCACTCTGTCCACTGGCTCCAATATTCATTCGTTGTCATAGTGTTGAGCGTAATATCAAAGCCACCAGCAGCTGCATCCGCTTTAAGGGTTAGTGCGTAATCGACTACTTCTGGCCATCCCCCAACTGCTAACTCAACATTCAATCCGGATGGATAACCTGCATCAGCCAATAGCGAGGCAGCCTGTGTTGGATTGTAATCGGGCACAGCCTTTGTACAATATTCTGGGTGGACTGGTGCAACATGGCAATCGTGTCCTAACTGACCCTGACCTTCATAAGAAGCATTCAAAATACGACTGCGATCTTGACAAAGCTTCAGGGCTGTCCGAACCCGGTTATCCGTCCACGGAGCTTGATCAGCACGCATCCGCAAGACATATACATTGGCAGTAGGAATCTCGATAATTTGCAAATTAGAATCATCGTATAGGTCCTGGTAGACGCTCAAATCAGTGCTTCCACTGGGATCCAGTAAATCGACAGTTCCTACTTTGATGGCTGTGATCCAATCAGCAACATCTTCTATATGATCAAAAGTGACTTGATCAAATGAAGTAACTTGCGTCTCAGTTTGGCCATCTTGCCAGTAATTGTTTCTACTAACCAAGGTAACATGATCAGTTGCTACAAATTCCTGAAGCGAATAAGGGCCCGTACCGTGTGGTGCTGAAATAAAGTCACCCTCGAAAGTGCGGTGATTCAGAATCAAAGCAGGGTAATGAAAAAGGTGCTCCGGAACCGCTATTTCAGCGCGATCAAGATGCAACTGCACAGTGTAGGTGTTGATTTTCTGGATATTTGTCGGACTAAGGTAATCCATAAGATATCGCATGGAGGAACCAACACTCTCGTCAAGCCATTGTTGCATGGAGAAAACGACGTCGTCCGCGGTGAAATCATCACCATTGTTGAATTGAATACCCTGACGGAGGTTTAGTGTCCAGGTGAGTAAATTCTGGCTCACTTGCCAACTTTGTAGAAGGTAAGGATGAGTTTGACCATTTCCGTCTGTATACGTCAGGTACTCCGCCACCTGACGTAGCCAGTTAGACTGTGCTACTGAATTAATGGCAGCCGGATGAGAAACGCTTGCAACGTTCGTAGCCACAGTCAAATTTTGACTACCAGATGCAGAAATCCGATTATCTTCCATTCCAGTAGATTGGGCTTTCATTCCAAATGCATGCAAGATGGGAGTGCTGATAAAAGAAACTCCTAGCAGAGAAGCATAACGCAAAAACTCGCGGCGAGTTATACGTCTAGATCGATATAGCCTTTTTAATTCAGGTATATAAGAATGTATCTTTGAATTTGGCATAATATTCCTCCTTTTTTCAATCGTTTACCAAATCTAAACCATTATAACTCGCTACCACATAGCGTGAGCGTAAGCTACTGGGGCCTGACATAGCTTTGCTCGTAGTTAAGCTAATCTTGATTTTCCGCTCCGCTTAGCCGCGGAACAGAACTCCGTCAGCTTTATGCTAGGAAATCTGTTTTTTTGATTGTCAAGTTTTGCTGGTAATCTCTCCCAATAATCAAAATATTCTAGAGCCAAATTATTTTCTCTTGCACCCAAAAGAACCTTTTCCTTATACCATTCATCCATAGGCACTTGGATCATTTGTAAAATTTGAAGATATATAAGTTTTACATTCTCTTGCTTCATCAATATCTTTCAGTAACGTGATAGCAATCACCTTGTCTCCGTTTATGCTATGGATACGGATAAGGCTCTGGGGTGTTTGTTGGCGTAGGCGGGAGTGGGGTTTCCCAATCCACAGGGCATTCCTGCATAAAATTAGCCCCTGCTAGGGTCAGATCAAGAATATTGACTGTTCCATCCGCATTGATGTCCGCTAGGGGATCAAAATCAGTATCCCCCGTGCTGGTTCCGAAGCGCGCGCCCATGAAGGCCAGGTCGAGAATGTTGATAGTGCAGTCGTCGTTGACGTCGCCGCCCAACAAGATGATGGTGGGAAGCTGATAGACGACTCCGCCCAAACAAGGCCTATCTATCTGCTCACCTTTCAAGTATTGGCCCATGTCGGCTGTCAGGTTGTAAGTGTCGGCCGGCAGCGTGAGTTCGTAGTAGCCGGTGGCTTTCGTGGAGGCCGAAAAGGCCCCGGCACTACCCCCCATCGCTGTAATATTTGCTCCGCTGTCATCATCACGCCTCTGTAAATCTATAGTTCCAGTGTATATGAAAAAGATGGTAGATTCCCCATCAGAGGCACGAACCGGCACGATATCACTTATAAAGCCTAGGGTTAAGAGCAGCATGCTTAAAAGTAATCCGATGAGGACTATTACTCTGTGGCTTTTGTTCACTTTCTTGTCTCCGGCTTTGGTGGCGGGTATCGCACTTCTTCAAGTATGCTGCGTGAAAACCCGCCCTACGTTGACCACGCTAATTTGTGATGTTGCTTGCGATTATAACATTAAAAATCGCCCTGACTGGTATGCAGATCAGGGCGATTTTATGAATGCGCTAGTAAGCGGATTTTACGGCCAGGCTACTGGGCAATTCTCCATAAAGTTGGCCCCGGCTACGGTAAGATCGAGGATGTCGACCGTGCCGTCGGCATTGATGTCCGCCTGGGGATCAAACCCTGAATCGCCCGTGCTGGTCATGAACCGGGCCCCCATGAAGGCCAG